>JBGTIU010000075.1:0-12716 GCA_041745515.1 Hyphomicrobiaceae bacterium
TCGTTCGCCGGCGATGCGCTGGCCGTGCGCGACGGCTACCGTCAGGGCATCCAAAGCCTGGCGCTGGCGCTCTACCGGCTGGAGGTGCCGACGATCGCCGCCGTAAACGGCGCGGCTTACGGCGCAGGCTGCGATACGGCGTTTGCCTGCGATATTCGGATCGCTTCTGAAGACGCAGTATTCGCCGAGAATTTCGTCAAGGTGGGGCTGATCTCGGGCGACGGCGGCTCCTGGCTGCTGCCGCGCGCTATCGGATTGTCGCGCGCCTGCGAGATGTCATTCACCGGCGAGCCGGTCGATGCCTCGACGGCACTCGAATGGGGCATTATCTCGCGTGTTGTGCCTAAGGCTGAATTGCTGCCGGAAGCGCTGAAGCTCGCCAACCGCATAGCAGTCAACCCGCCGCGCGCACTGCGGCTCGCAAAACGGCTCATCCGCGAAGGGCAGACCACCAGGTTCGACACGCTGCTTGAACTTGCGGCTGCCTATCAAGGCGCCTGTCACCAGACCAGCGACCATAAAGAAGCTGTTTCCGCCATTCTTGAAAAGCGCGTGCCTCGATTCAGCGGGACCTGATGTATGCCTTTTGAAATCGAACGAAAGTTCCTGTTGAGGAGCACCGGCTGGCTCCCGCTGGTGATCGAGCGCAGGCAGTTGCGCCAAGCATACTTTTCAAGTGAGGGGCAGGCTTCGGTTCGGATACGGATCGCCGACGACTCGTCCGCAACCTTGACTGTAAAGTCGCGGGCAAGCGACAACCGATTGGAGTTCGAGTACCCAGTTCCGGTGGCAGACGCAATTGCGATGTTTCAGCTCCGCGAAGGAGCGATCATCTCCAAGGTTCGCCACATCGTGCCCGCTGGCGAGTTGGCATGGGAGATCGATGTGTTCGATGGTGACAACGCAGGGCTTGTCATCGCCGAGGTGGAACTGCCGGGACAGCGTCATGATTTGCAGCTCCCGGCTTGGATTGGCGCTGAGGTAACGAAAGACGAGCGCTACTACAACAGCAGCTTGGCACGCCAGCCGTTTCCCCTTTGGCGGTCGGGTCTGCAAGTTTTTCCGTAGCGGATCGGGTTGGTGTCGCCTGCACGCGCCCGTGTTCACGCTCTTTCAATGGGCCGGCCCTTTCCACATCGTGAGGTTGGCCCTCTTGACCTGCCGGAGGCAGCTGTCAACAGCCATTGCGCTTGCTTGTCGCACAGTCATCTCTCTGGCACTTGTCATTGATAGTGCTATCTGCAGATCGACAAGTTGCCCCACGTTCCATCCGCCAATTGCTCCCCTCAAACCGTAGTGGAAAAATGACGCCGAATCCGGACTACCGAGAAATGCGCGTGCTGCCGAAACTTATCTTTGGCTCGCGCTGGCTGCAGGTGCCGCTGTACCTGGGCCTGATCGTCGCGCAAGGCGTCTACGTCATCCTGTTCCTCAAGGAACTGTGGCACCTGGTTCTGCAGGCCGCAAAAATCGGTGAACAGCAGATCATGCTGATCGTTCTGGGGCTCATCGATGTGGTGATGATCTCGAACCTGCTCGTGATGGTCATCGTCGGTGGCTACGAGACGTTCGTCTCCAGGCTGCACTTGAAAGGCCACCCCGATCAACCGGAATGGCTGGATCACGTCAATGCCAGTGTGCTCAAAATCAAGCTTGCTCTGGCGATCATCGGGATTTCTTCGATCCATTTGCTCAGAACGTTTATCGAGGCGGGGAATCTGGGGAAGCCGACATCCAACTACACCGAAGCTGGCATCATGTGGCAGACCATTATTCATACCATCTTCATTCTGTCAGCCATAGGCATCGCCTGGGTGGATCGGCTGCAAGTTAAGCCGCGAGATCACTAGGGTCTGTCCGGTTTTGGTTGAATCGTGAACAGACCCTAGCTCCTTGTTTTGTCGTGCTTCTTATCGGAAAACCGCTTCACACTTTTCCGGAAGCACTCTAGCTGGAGGACGGCCAGGCACAGCCCGAACTGTGTGGGTCTGGGATCGGGAACATTCGCGATATCCGCGCAAGCAAAGGACGATCAAGATGACGAACTGGCGCCCGTTGCATGTGCTGTTTCTGTGCACCCACAATTCCGCACGCTCGATCATCGCCGAAGCGGTGATAACCCGGCTGGGTGCCGGGAAATTCAAGGGTTGCATACGTCAGCTTCGCTGATTGCTGCGATGCCGGTTTCAAGAGCAACTTCGCACTCACGGTCAACACGGCGCCCGCCTATTTTTCCCGCTCATTGAGGAAGGCCCGCAGCGCCTTGAACTCGCCGCTCTGCGATCCCTCCTGCGCCAGCCCGAAGTCGTAGGCTCCTTTCGGGAGGCGATGTGCAATTCCCTTGTGGCAATCGATGCAGGTTTTTTCGCCGGTGAACAATGAACGCTGATGGGCGTTCGCCGCGCGCTGGCTTTGCTTCGATATGTCCATCGACTCGGCGCTGTGACAGTTGCGGCATTCGAGCGAGTCGTTGGCCTTGAGACGCTCCCATTCGTGCGAGGCAAGTTCGAAACGCATGTCGAGGAATTTCTCGCGCGTGCTGATGGACCCGAAAATCTTGCCCCAGACCTCTTTGGACGCTTGGATCTTGCGTCCGATCTTGCTGGTCCAGTTGTGGGGCACGTGGCAATCGGGGCAAGTGGCGCGCACGCCGGAGCGGTTGGAATAGTGGATGGTGGACTTCAGCTCCTGAAATACGTTCTCCCGCATCTCGTGGCAGCTGACGCAGAATTTTTCAGTGTTGGACGCCTCGAGGGCGGTGTTGAACCCGCCCCAGAACACGATCCCGGCGAGAAACCCGCCGATGGTCAGGAAACCGAGACTGAGTGTCCGGCTCGGGGAAGCGAGGATTGTCCAGTACTCAAACAATTTCCCGCGTGTCCATTCGGTACGGTTCCACAGCCTGGTCGCAAACTGGCGGACGCGCCGGCTGAAGGCCTGCACGGAATAGGCAGAACCCGCGTCGTTGTCATTGGAGACGCTCATTTCTTTGCTCTCGGCGCGGCGTTCAGAAGCGTATCCACATCGATGAAGCGATTGGCGACCGGCGGCGTCACCGGGTGCTGGGGCACGTGACACTGGATGCAAAAATAGCGGCGCGGCGACACGCTGGCCAGGAACTGCCCGTCGCGATCCATGAAGTGCGTTATGCTGACCATCGGCGCCTGCGATTCGCCCGTTCGCGACCGCGCGTGACACGACAGGCACTGGTTGACGTTGGCGTCGAGCTGATAGGCATCGATCGTGTGCGGGATGACCGGAGGCTGTTCGGGATAGCTGCGCATTTCACGGATGTCGGTGTTCGCCTGCGGCAACATGCGCGGCGCCGGCCCCTCCTCCTGCAGAGGCGTGTTGCCGCGCAAGCCCGAGCGCAATCCGACGAAGCCGGTTTGGCTGTCGGCAACCGAGCCGACCACCAGCACGGCTAGTCCGGCGAGGACAGAGAACAGTAGAGGCCTCGAGATCAGCATGGCCCGCCTCAAACCTTCTCGATCCTGATCGCGCACTTCTTGAAATCGGTCTGCAGCGAGATCGGATCTGTCGCGTCGAGGGTGACCTTGTTTATGAGCTGGCTTTCATCGAACCAGGGGATGAACACCACGCCGCGCGGCGGCTTGTTGCGCCCCTTGGTCTCGACGCGGGTGCGCATGGTGCCGCGCCGCGACATGATCTTGACCTCCTCGCCGCGCCACAGCTGCATGTCCTTGGCGTCGTCCGGATGCATGTAGCAAAGCGCGTTGGGCACTGCCTTGTGCAGCTCCGGAACGCGGCGGGTCATCGATCCCGAATGCCAATGCTCGAGGACACGGCCCGTCGTGAGCCAGAACGGATACTCATTGTCGGGACTCTCGGCGGGGGGCTCATAGGGCAATGCAAAGATGCGCGCCCGGCCGTCGGCGAAACCATAGAAGTCGTAGCCTTTGCCGGTCTTGACGTAAGGATCGTATCCCTCACGAAAGCGCCAGCGCGTCTCCTTGCCATCGATGACCGGCCAGCGTAACCCGCGCACCTGATGATAGGTGTCGAACGGAGCGAGGTCGTGCCCGTGACCGCGACCGAACCCTGCGTACTCTTCGAACAGGCCCTTCTGCACGTAGAAGCCGAAGTACTTCGCTTCGTCGTTCTCGTATCCCGCCTCGACGTCCTCAACGGCGTACTTGTCGACCTGGCCGTTCCGGTAGAGCACGTCGAACAGCGTCTTGCCTCGGTATTCCGGCTTCTTGGCGATCAGCTCGTCCGGCCAGACCTCCTCGACCTTGAAGCGCTTCGAGAACTCCATCAATTGCCAGAGATCGGAACGACTTTCGCCTGGCGCTTTCACGAGTTGGTGCCAGAAGTGCGTGCGCCGCTCCGAATTGCCGTAGGCGCCTTCCTTCTCGACCCACATCGCGACGGGCAGGACAAGGTCGGCACCCAACGTGGTGACGGTCGGGTAGGCATCCGACACGACGACGAAAGTGTCCGGGTTACGGTATCCCGGCAAACCCTCCTGGTTGATGTTGGGGCCCGCCTGCAGGTTGTTGTTCACCTGGACCCAATAGGCATTGAGCTTGCCGTCCTTCAGCATCCGGTTCTGCAAGACCGCGTGAAAGCCGGGCTTGTCTGAGATCGTCCCCTCGGGCAGTCGCCAGATTTTCTCGGTCTTGGCCCGATGCTCGGGATTGGTGACGACCATATCGGCGGGCAGGCGATGTGAGAACGTGCCGACTTCCCGTGCGGTGCCGCATGCCGAGGGCTGGCCAGTCAGCGAAAACGGGCTATTGCCCGGTTCGGAGATTTTTCCGGTCAGCAGGTGCAGATTGTAGGCGAGATTGTTGGCCCAGACACCGCGCGTGTGCTGGTTGAAGCCCATGGTCCACAGGCTCATGACCTTTGTCTTGGGGTCCGCATACAGCTCCGCCAAGGCCTCGATGCGATTGAGCGGCACCCCGGATTCGTCTGCCGCCCTTTGCAGGGTATAGCTCGATACGAACGATGCGAACTGGTCGAACGTGATGTCGGTCGCGTCGTTGACTTTGTCCTTGCCGGTAGCCTTCTGCTGCAGCGGATGCTCCGGCCGCAGACCATATCCGATGTCGGTCTGGCCCCGCTTGAAAACGGTGTGCTTGGCGACGAAATCCTTGTTGACGCGATTGGTCTTGATGATGTGGTTGGCGATCGCGTTGAGAATAATGAGGTCAGTCTGCGGCTTGAACACCATCGGGATGTCGGCCAGCTCGAACGAGCGATGCTCGAAGGTGGAGAGCACCGCAACCTTGACATGCGGATAGGACAGCCGTCGATCCGTGATGCGTGACCACAGGATCGGATGCATCTCCGCCATGTTCGAACCCCACAGGACGAAAGCATCGGCGGCCTCGAAGTCGTCGTAGCACCCCATCGGCTCGTCGATTCCGAAAGAGCGCATGAAGCCTGACGCGGCCGACGCCATGCAGTGGCGTGCATTGGGATCGAGGTTGTTGGTGCGAAACCCGCCCTTGAAAAGCTTGGAGGCCGCGTATCCTTCCCATATCGTCCACTGGCCGGACCCGAACATGCCGACCGCCGAGGGGCCGCCCTTCTTGAGCGCTGCCTTGAACTTCTCGGCCATCACGGTGAAGGCCTCGTCCCAGCTTATAGGCGTGAAGTCGCCGGTCTTGTCGTATTTGCCGTTCTTCTTGCGCAACAGCGGCTGCGTGAGCCGATCCTCGCCGTACATGATCTTGGAGAGGAAATAGCCTTTCACGCAATTGAGGCCACGATTGACCTCGGCCTTCGCGTCTCCATGCGTCGCGACCACGCGCCCTTCCTTGGTTGCAACGAGAACGCCGCAACCCGTCCCGCAAAAGCGACAGGGCGCCTTGTTCCAGATCAACTCGTTCTGGGCGCGATCCGTGACGATCTGAGCATCGGCCGTCTCGGGCAGTCCAGCAACAGCAGCGGCAGCCATGGCGGCTTGTGTTTTCAGGAGCTGGCGACGGTTCACCTTGCTGTCGGTCATGGTCGGCCCTCAAACGGTTGCGTCGTCGTCGTCGCTGGCCTGGAAAACCATAACGGCCGACAGAACGTGCGGCAGGCCGGAAATCGCGTTGGACTTGGCGCCTATGGCCCCCTGGCTCGATTCCTCGATCACCACGATCAGCCTGCCTTTCGGGTCTCGGCCGTGTATCTCCGTGTTGCCCAGCGCCAGAATGGCGTCGCACACCCAATCGAGATGTTGCGGCCATGCGCTCACGATCAGACTGACGATCTCGACCTGGTGAGGCGACCGCGAACCCCGATCCGAATTGGCAGAGTTCTCCTGTCCACGGATGAAGTCACGGCGTGACGATGACATCGGGGACCTCATTCGGCGCTCGTTTTGGGGACAACACCTGGAGGTCGCGTTGCCTTTGCGGGGGGCCGGGAGGCCCCGCGATCATCTGGTAGACCCACACGCCCAGGCCGTATCCGCCGACCGTGGTGATCGCGAGCACAGGGGCCAGCAGCAACGTAAGAACTAAGAAGACGGCCAGCTCCTGCTTTCGCCGCCTATCATTTGGCGTTGCTCCAGGAGAAAGCTTGTTCACGTGAGCTTCACCTCTTTGCGGCAGCAGATGGCTCGATCCGCAGACTAGCTCCGCCCCGGTAGGAAGCAAGTTCCTATCGAGCCCTACTTGGATCTTTCGTTCGGTGGCCGCACCGCTCTTAGGAGCCGCCTTCTTTCGGCTATGGCCCGAACGCCTTGCTAGGGGCGACACCCGTTCGCGGCGGCGCCGGCGACGGCATCAAACGCTATTGAGGCGGGATTTCCGTGTTTATGATTGGCGTGTTCACGCCGTTCACATGATATTTGTGGCACAGCAGACAGTCTTGGCGCGCCATATTGCTGGCGTGACAGGTCTGGCAGAGATCCTTTTTCACCGCCCCGAAATTGGACACGAAACTTTGCGGATTGCCCTGCTCGTAGCTCTTGAGATAGGCGGCACCCTTTTCAAGCTCATGGCAGGTCAGACAACCGCGGTTCTGCAGCACGCCGAAATGCGGCTCATGTATGAAATTCGTGAACCGTCCCTGTTTGCTCTCGACCGAAGGTGAAGAGAAGTTGACTGCACGCCCACTGCCCTGACGATCGTCAACGCTGTGGCATTTCGTGCATGAACCCTGAGCGTCCTTGCTCGTGAGAAAATCGAAGACAGCCGCCGCCGGGCTCGTATCGCCTTTCGGCGCCTGGAGACCGGTCAGAACGAGCCAAGAGTAGATGAATTTGTCCTTATGGCCTGCGGGACGGTAGAAAATCGCGTAATCCTGACGATACCAGCCGCCATATGCAGCCCAACTCTCCGGGTCAACGTCGCTTTGGATGCTGCTCACTACCGCAGCCCTTGTTTGAGGCGGATGCGCATTTGCGTCCGCCTTGGAGGGGGCATCCGCAGATGCGTTATCGGGCTTGGAATTTGCGGCATCGGTTTTTCCGGCCGCTCTTTCAGGCTGGGCTGGCTTCTTGGCGTCCTTGATACCTCCTTTGATCGCGCGAAGTTCATCCTCCGTAGGGGAGAGCAGATCGTCAGTTTGGTCAGCCGCCTTGGCCCGAGGCAGTTCGTCGGCGGAGGGCGTTTCGTTGCCGGGCTTGGTGTTGTCGGCATTGGATTTTCTGGCCGCTGCTTCAGGCTTGGCTGCGACTGAACCGGGCGTACTCCTGGTCTCGGTCTGCTGATTTGCTTGAGCAGGCCGGTCAGGTTCGGCATTGCTGGCCGCTTCGTTACCGAAGGCCAATTTCGATTTCGTTGTCGCGGTAATCCATCCGCTTCGTTCCTGATCACTCGTCGCCGGGCGATTGGCCATTTCCCTGCCCAGATTGGGTAGCCACTGCTGGTGCGCACTGATGACCACATCCCGCGGGATGCTTGCGGTCAAATCGCTTATTAGAGTGGCACTCAGCTTCCCCTTGCCGCCTATATCGAGGTCGGCCAGCACATCCGACGCTTTGCCCCTTATCAGTGCATAGATCAGCCCCTTGATCTCCCAGACCAGATTCGTCACCGCCTTGATCTGGTCGTCGCCTGCACCGCCAAGATCTTGCAGGTTCAGGCTGTCCACCGTCTTGATCAGGGCACGGCCCCGTTCATTCCGGCTGATCATCACCTTCATAAACGGTGTGAGCCCGGCTTCGGACGCGTCCGGCCATTCGCCGATCGAGGCCTTCTTCCTCTTCAGCGTTTGCAGGTCGAGGCCAGGCAGGGTCAGGAAGGCAATGCCTTTCGGGCCGCTGACCCGCTCCTTGCCGACGATCTGATCGAGATGGCAGCCGGTGCAGGTCTGCTCGAACGGCGCGACGGTCATGACCCGCTTGTCTTTGCGGCTGTTGTGACAGGTCGAGCAGGTAGCGGGAATGCGCCTTGCAGGATCCTTCTTCGCTACTTCCGGGAAATGTTTGCCGAAATGGCCGGCATGGTCGTAGATGATCCGTGTACGCTGTTTGAACGGATAGTTCTCGAATTTCGGGTGATTGCCGTCGAAGCTGTCGAACTTCACCACGTGGCAGGAGCGGCATTGCTCGTTGGAGATCTTGTTCAGGTTGAAATTGACGCCCTGATGCTCCTGATGGCAGGTCGCGCAATAGAGCCCGCGTGCGACCACGTCATCGGTCGGGAAGGCGACGTGCTGCGCGCGGGCCGATTGCGGCGCAGGCGCCCCCGCAGCAATTTTCGTCAGTCGTTTGGTGCTTCTCTCCAGCACCTCGGCCGAAGCGCCGTGTGCGTTGAAAGCCGTGTCCGGCATTTTGTGGCAGGTCAGACAGGCCTTGCTGTCGGCGAGCCGGTCGCCGGCGAAGAGGCCGTGAATCCAGCTCAATTTGCCGCTGCCGCTCTTGGTGTGGCAGGCGCTGCAATTCTCGATCGCGCCGTGAGCGCTCGCCAGCGGCCCCGGCATCAGGAACCGCGTGTCCTTGGAAAGAAAGAAGGCCGAGCCCAGACAGACGACGGTCACGAGCGCCAGCAGCACCGCCAGGCGGTCGCGCCGGGAGCCGGGGGCCGCCTCCCCCCTATCAGCCTTCGGCGGCCGAACCGATCCGAGCCAAACGGGTCGCCGCATCACCAGGCCCCCGATGAAAAGGCATAGACGACGAGGACGTGCAGCACCGTCAGCACGATTAGGGCATACGTGACAGGCACGTGCACGAACAGCCAGCCCTTGGTGAGCCCCAGATAGACATGCGCGAAATCGAGTTGATCCTTCTCGACCACCAGGCCCTTGATGGCGGCGAGCTTCTCCCGGCTCGGCTGGTCGACATAGCGCGACAGGTCATCAATTTCGTCCGTCAGCCGCTTGAGCGGGCGCTGCGAGCCGATGAGATGGGCCGTGAAATTGCGCTGCCCCTGGAAAAAGTCCCGCAGGCGGGTGGTGTAGAGATCCATGATCCAGGCGTCATAGGGCGGCGCCGGTAAGGCGATCGCAGCGGGGGCCGGACCGGTCTCGGCAACGGTGGCATGGGCATCCCGCGCCAGCTCGGCGCGGCGGGTGGGGATGCGATCATAGCCGATGCCCTCGTCAATCCGGCGCTTGGCCTGCAGCGACCAGGAAAGATAGGTGCCGAATATGCCGCTCAGCACCACCAGCACGAAACCCGCCCACAGCGCCCATTCGAAGCCGGTGTCCGGCAGGGAGAAATCAGAATGCAAGATGAAGGCGGCGATCAGCAGATATCCGAAAAAAATATGGATCTTCCGCCAGCGCGTTGCGGATTTCGGCGAGAGGCTGGCCGTCTTTTTGGCGATGTGGAAATAGAGCTGCAAGCTCATGCCGCCGGCCAGCACCCAGCCATCGAGATAGCGCGGGTCGCGGAGCCCGTTGCCATAGATCCAGACGAGCCATGACAAGCCGCCGGAAATGGCCAAGATCAGAAGGCCCTGGACTGTCTGGCTGATGAGATATCCAGCCGAGCCCGAACCGCGTCCGCCGATCGAACCGTCGGACGCGTGTCGCCCCGCCCATCTCACGGCGCTCCCCCCAAATTGCCCATTGCTGTGGTTCCTTTTTCATCAAGCCCATTCAGGTCGTTGTCATTGCCAGCCGGCCGGATCAATTGGCCGCGCCGGCTTCTCTCGCCTTGCCCTTGAACTTGTCCAATCCGGGAATCTGGCTGTCGAGCCCAGCCATCGTGCTGCCGTCATACTTATCGGTGATGGTCGCGAGCAGCTTTGAGATGCCGTCAGCGGCAGCCGTCAGGAAGCGCTCATTGTTCAGCTTCAGCCCGGCCGAATAGGCATACTCGACGATCTTTGCGATTTCCGGCACGTTCGGCGCCGCTTTCGCTGCGGCGGCGAGCTGCTTGCGCGCGCCGTCGACACGCTTAGCCATTTGGAAAGCGTACACCTTTCTTGCCGTCGCTCGGCTGACCGCGCGGATCCCGGTCTCAAGCTCGACGCCGAGGCCGACAAGGTAGAGCATTCGCTTGCGCGCCGCGCTGGCCGGGTGGTTTTCCTTGCCTTTGGAGTGCCAGGTATTGTGCCGCACCTCGCCCTGCGACCAGGACACGAGCTCAAAATCGCTGCCCGCGGGATGACCGCCCTTATTGACGAGATCCTCTTGCGGCACGACATGGCAGCTATAGCAGTTCTTCGCCAATCGATAGAGCGAGGACGGCCTGATCATCCCTTTGGAATCGGCGAGCTTCCAGCGCGCCTCCTTCTCGGCCTTGGTCTCGGTCTTCTCGGTCTTGCCGCTGAACCCGCTGTGGATCTTGATCCAATCCTCACCGGCGCTGTGGCAAGATTCGCAGGAGATGCCGGCAATCGGCTCCTTTTTGTTTTCTTTCTGCTGCACCGTGTAATGGCAGGTCAGGCACAAACTCTCCGATCTGATGCGCGGAACGCCCATTTTTTCCGCGATCTCGTTCGCTTCCTTGCGGCGCGGCATCTCGCGAAAGGTCTTGAAATGATGCGTCCCCTTCCAAGCCTCGGCCTCCTGCTTGTGACATTCGGCGCAGGCATTCGGGCCGACGATCTTGGCCGGATCGGACGCAACTGTGCCGCCCGCGGCAAGGCCGAAGATCACCGGCAAAAAACCGCAGAGATAGAGCACGGAAGACCGGAGAGGGCCCCTGGGTCCGAACCCGATCGACCGAAGGCTATGCGCCCTTTGAACGATAATGACTTCTCACCTTTGCTTCAGCCAGACGATACGCTTGCAGTGGTTGTTCCCGCCGGTTGCAGCGGCCATCGAGAGCGAGTTGCCCATCTGCCAGGTGATGGCACAGCGAGCCAACCCGTTACGCGGGTCAGAACGCTTTGCTCGACTGTGTCGTCGGTGGTCGGCAGGAACGGATCGGCATAGCAGACCGCGCCGTAGTGAGCCGCGATCGATTTGATCGAATCGACCATCCCCGGCGCACCGCAGGCATGGAGCACATCGGTCGGAAACAGGTGCGGCAGATAGTCGGTGGGCCGACCCCGCATCAACGTGTTGCTCAATGTCTGCGACGTGCTGCAGACAGGCACTACGACAACATTGGGGAAGTGGGCCAGCCGCACGAGGGCCGGACCCATATAGAGTGACTCGATGGTGCGGCCGCCAGCGATGATCATGATCATGCGCTCAGGGTTCTCGCGCAGCGCAGCGACGGCGATTGACCAGATCGGCGCAAAGCCCGTGTTGGTGGCGACGAGGATCAGCCGGCTGTCCAGATTGGGCCGAAAATGCGCCGAGCCGAAGGGCCCGGTCAGCTTAACCCGATGACCCGCTTTGATGCGTTTGCCGAGCGATGAGGTGACACGCCCATCCTTCATGCGCCGGACATGAAACCAGACCGAGCGGCGGTTCGGTGTGCTGCGCAAGGGATGGGTGATGCTAAAGGGACGGCTCGGATAGCCGCTGAAGCGCACCTGCGCATATTGGCCGGCATGATAGGGAAGCGCGCGGTGCGTTCTGATGCCGACTTCCATCACCTCGGGCGACAGTTGGCGCAATGAACTCAGCGTGCCTTCGACTGTGCGAACCCCTGACGGCTGTTGTTTCTCGATCATCGCATCGCCGACGATACGGCACTGACAAGCATGAACGATGCCCGGTTCCGAGCCTTCGCCGCCCCGCACCTCGCCGGATACCAGCCGCACGCAGCAGGTGCCGCAGTGGCCGACGCGGCAGTCAGAGGGCAGGTCGATGCCGTTGCTCAGAGCAGCGTCCAGCAGCAACTCGCCGCGGCGCGCCATAAAACTATTGCCATCAATAGTAATTCGGTGACTTCTTGCCATTGTCTGATCCCGGAATGCTTCAAATTTCCGATATACGGCTGCGCGGGTGAACAGCCGTCGCGTGCGCTTGCTGGGATATTCGGAAAACCCAGCGTTCTGGATCTAAGACAACACGCTCATCGTTCGGCAGTAGAAAAGTCGATTATTTCTGCAGTTCATCATTCTCCTCCTATTGAGATTAAATGCGGGATACGGAGCGAATGAGCATATCTCATTTCTAAGCGTTACTTTTTCGCCTATCCTCCAATCATGGCTGAGAAAAGGCTTGGATGAGCTGCCGATGGTATCACTGACACGAAGGCAATCGGTGTCTCTCGCGCAGTGCGCTTTCTTGCCGGGCTGGTGAGGCCGCCAAGTCCGCGTGCCAGGCGAGACGGCACGCTGACGAAAGAGATCCGTCGGAGTTTGCTCGCGACCGAGCCCCGAAGTTGTCAAGTTTCATCACGATTTCGCTTTATGTGCGCCACCATCACGCCCATCTCTTCTAATTACTTTTCATAATCTTCA
>JBGTIU010000076.1:0-20479 GCA_041745515.1 Hyphomicrobiaceae bacterium
GGCATGCCCGTCGGAGAGGTGTCCTCGGCGGCTTATGGCGCGGCACTCGGCCGTGTCGTAATGCTGGCCTACGTCAAGACCGAGGGCCACAAGTTCGGCGAGGTCATGCTGGCAGCGCAATCATTCGAGGTCGACATCGCCGGGGCGAAAGTGGCCGTGCGGGCCAGCCTCAAGGCACCCTACGATCCGAGCAACGTCCGAATTCGCGCGTAGCATTGGTTCAGCGCGATTCTCCTCCCCCTTGACGGGGGAGGAAGACGCGGCTCGGTTTTTGCCCTTCGCAAAAAAGCGATTGCCGCGTCAGGTGGGGGTGAAGGTCTCGCCGCAATCGAAGTCGCTTCTACACCCCTCCCCCCTCAAGGGGGGAGGGAGGGAAAGGAGGAGAGGGTCACGAATTGAATGGCCTTGCTGTTGCGCCGGGCCTTGATTGCCGACAGTCTCACGCTCGATCGTCGCGCCTACTCCCGGAGCACCCCATGCGCAATTTCCATTTTCCCGGCCGCTCGGCGGTCTACGGCCAGCGGGCGATGTGCGCGACGTCACACCCATCTGCCAGCCTGACCGCCATCGAAATCATGAAGCGCGGCGGCAACGCCATTGATGCCGCGATCGCAACGGCGGCTGTCCTGGCCGTGGTCGAGCCCGCGATGACGGGCATCGGTGGCGATTGCTTCGCCATCATTGCCAAGCCTGGGGAAAGACCAATTGCTCTCAATGCGTCGGGGCGTGCGCCCAAGGCTGCGACGGCCGGATGGTATGCAAAAAGCGGCATCGAGCAGATCGAGACGCAGAGCGCACACGCGGTCACCGTGCCTGGCGCCATAGACGGCTGGGCGACGCTGCTGCGCGATCACGGCACGATGACGTTCGAGCAGCTATTGGCTCCGGCCATCGACTTCGCCGAACGCGGCTTCGCCGTCGCCCCGCGCGTCGCGCACGACTGGGGTGGCCTCGTCGGCAAGATCAAGATGAACGAGGCGGCTTCGAAGCACCTCCTCGCCGAAGGCCGCGCTCCGCGGGTCGGCGAAGTCCACAGATTTCCCGCTCTGGCCAAGACCCTGCGGGCAATCGCAAAGCAGGGCCGCGACGGGTTCTACGGCGGCGAAGTCGGCGCCGACATGGCGGCCACGCTGAAGCTCCTGGGTGGTCTGCACACGGCGGCGGATTTTGCTTCACAATCGAGCAGCTATGTCGATCCGATCACGGTCGACTATCGCGGCGTTGAGCTCAACGAGCTGCCGCCCAGCAACCACGGCATTGTCGCACTGATCATGCTGAAGATGCTGGCGAAACTCGGCCGCCTGTCGGAGAGCCCGACGGCGCCGGAGCGCTACCACGCAATGATCGAGGCGGCCCGCCTCGCCTACGGCATGCGCGACCGCTTTGTCGCCGATCCCGAGATGGCGAAGGTGCCGGTCGCTTTCATGCTGGCGGACAGCACGATCGATGATCTGGTGAAGCGGATCGACCTCAGGCGCCGAACGCCCGACCTTGGACCCATGCCGAAGCCGCCGGGGTCGGACACGATATGCTTCTCGATCGTCGACGAGGGCGGCATGGCGGTGTCGTTCATCAATTCGCTGTACTCTGGCTTCGGCTCTGGCCTCGCAACCGCCAAATCCGGTGTCGTGTTCCACAACCGCGGGCAAGGCTTCGTGCTCGACCCTCGGCATCCCAATTGCATTGCGCCCGGCAAGCGGCCGCTGCACACGCTGGTTCCGGCGATGGCGATGAAGGACGGCGAGACGTTCGCGGCATTTGGGGTCATGGGGGCCGAGTTCCAGCCGATCGGACACGCCTACATTATGACCAACATGCTCGATTACGGCCTCGATCCGCAGGCGGCTATCGACTGCCCGCGCGTATTCTTCGAGCGTGGCGAGGTACAGATCGAAGCTTCAGTGCCCACCGAGACGGCCGC
Organism: Hyphomicrobiaceae bacterium; assembly: GCA_041745515.1. GTDB lineage: Bacteria > Pseudomonadota > Alphaproteobacteria > Rhizobiales > Hyphomicrobiaceae > JAKFWF01. Next base: position 1,922 of record JBGTIU010000076.1, read on the forward strand.
GAGCATGGAACAGATGGGGCATCGCGTCACGCTTCGAGCTGACCCCTGGGGCGGCGCTCAGATGGTGGCGTTCGATCGCACGAACAATGTTCTTGTCGGTGCATCGGACGCACGCAAGGACGGCATAGCGTTGGGTTATTGAGCAGGCATTCAATTCCAGGCGCTCAACCTACAGCCATCGCGTCTTCAGCCGGTCGATCGCGGCACGGAGTGTCGCAGGCCTTCCAGGATCGGCGCATAGGCTTCAACGTCGCGTGCCTCGGGATAGACCATGTAGACCGGGTAGACGAAGCGGCGCGCTCGCTTCGTCAAACGCAGGCGCTTCCGCGCGATGTGCGATCTGACGAGTCGCATGGGAAAATAGCCCGATGCGGCGTTGGCAAGCACGAAGTCCAGTCCGACCGAACCAATGTCGAGATTGAGCCCCGCGCGGACGAGGTCGGGGTAAGCGGCGGCGTGGTCCAGTTGAAAATCATGGCCCCAGTCGACAAACACATAGTCTTCGTTGCCGCGGCGGCTGCCGGCCGGTTGGCTCGAAACCAGCACGATCTCCTCATCGAACAGATGCTCGATCAGGAGGCCGGGGGGCTGCGCCGGCCGATACATCACCGCAAGATCCAGCGTGCCCTCGACCAGACGCTGCGTCAGGTCGGCAGCGCTCGCCGAACTGGCGGAGACCGCAATGTCCGGAACATTCTGCCGCAGCCACGACACCCACTTCAGCAGAAAGCCTTCCCAAAGGCTGGCCGCCGCGCCGACTGCCAGATGATCGCGGTGCTGGGCCGATAGGCCAACTTCGAGTTGCGCGCGTTGCCAGACGCGGACCAATGCCAATGCGTGTTTCTGGAATTGTTCGCCGGCCGCCGCCAGCGTCGCGCCATTGTTCGACCGGTCGAACAACGTCCGCCCCAGCAGATCTTCGAGCCCTTTGATGCGCGCACTCACCGTCGACTGGGTAACATTCATTTTGCGTGCAGCATCGATGAAGCTGCCGGTATCCGCCACCATCAGGAAAGTGCGGGCCAGGATGATGTCCATGCCTACTCTTGTCTCGCTGAAGGATCGTGACGCCGCAGGCCCGACCGGAGTGCAATTCTGCTTGGGGAATGTCTGGCTTGTTCTGCGCGACCGTTTCGTCCATAAAGGGGTACAGTGCTTTGTCTATCGGAAACTTCGATAGCGGTCACCGGAAAAATCCGTTTGCTCGCACCGGTGAATCTCTTGAGAGTGAGTCGCGTTACGACTCGTGAACCGAGTCGAACGAAGAGCCCCGTAAGCAATGGGCACTCACAGAGAGAAGGAAGACTGACATGAAAGCGCCTGCAAAGAAGACCGCCAAGAAGCCAGCCGCCAAGGCTCCTGCCAAGAAGGCTGCGGCGAAGAAGAAGAAGTAATCAGCTAGCCTACCTGTACCAGTGAGGTCGATCGCGATGAGAGCCTTGAAGTCCAAGTTCTCTCCGTGCGCGATCGGCCTCCTGGTAAGCCTTTGGATGTGCACGGTTGCGCATTCGATATCGATTACAAATCGCGATGAGAAAGATCACAAGATTACGATCATCGAGGGCGAAGCCAAGATCGACCACGCCATGAAGCCGACCTCGGTCATCGAAGGCATCTGTTTGAAGGGCTGCATCGTCCGCTTGAACGACAGCGAAGACGATGAGTACGAGCTCGAAGGCACCGAAGTCGTGTCGATCGAAGATGGTTATCTCTACTACGACGGCCCCGACGCGCCGGCCGAAGCGACCCCTGGCGAAGCGGCAAAACCCAAACTGCAGTAGTTATCAACAGATTCGTGAGACGGCGTGGCTTGATCGTAGTTGGGTCAAGCTTTCGCGCGACCCAACAGAGTTGGCGCCGCTCGTTGATGTTGGGTCGTGCAAGCGGGCTTGACCCAACTCAATTCTCTTCTCCTCCCCCTTGAAGGGGGAGGAAGACGCGGCTCGGTTTTTTGCCTTTCGCAAAAAGCGATTGCCGCGTCAGGTTGGGGGTGATGGGCTCCGCCCGGATGTAACTTTGCACCCCCCACCCCGGCCCTCCCCCTCGAGGGGGGAGGGAGAGAAAAAAGAGAGAGTCGGGCCCAACCTGCTTAGCCAAGCAGGATCACGCGGGTGCCTCGGCCCGCACGGTCTCGAAGCCCTTGCTGCGGAATGCCGCTTCGAGCGCCATATCCACATCGGCCATCGACACCAACAGACCGAGATCGACGAGGCTCGTCACGCCGTGATCGCTGACGCCGCAGGGCACGATGCCGGAGAAGTGCTCGAGGTTGGGATCGACGTTCAGGCTGAAGCCGTGAAAGCTGATCCAGTGGCGCAAGCGCAGGCCGATGGCTGCGATCTTGTCTTCGGCCCCATGCCTCCGCTCCGGCCTCGCCACCCAGATGCCGATCCGGTCCGGCCTGACCTCGCCGCGGACATTGCAACGCCCGAGCGCCGCGATGATCCAGTTTTCCAATAGGGTCACGAGCGCGCGCACATCCCGGCCGCGCTCGCGCATGTCGAGCAACACGTAGGCGATGCGCTGCCCAGGCCCATGGTAGGTATACTGTCCGCCGCGTCCCGTTCGGTGTACGGGAAAGCGATCCGGCGAAAGTAGGTCCGCAGGCCTGGCACTGGTTCCGGCGGTATAGAGCGGCGGGTGCTCCAAGAGCCAGATCAGCTCCGGCGCTTCGCCAGCCGCGATCAGCTCGACGCGACGCTCCATGCAGGCAACCGCCGTCTCGTAGGGCACCTGCCGCTCGCTGATCGCCCACTCGACGGTTGCCAGATCAGTCATACCTGATTACCGGCGCGAGCCCTTTGGCTTCCGCTGCCAGCAGCCCCGGCAACTTCGCTGGCGCGTCCTCAAACGCGATCTCGTCGGTGATGAGCTGGTCGAGGCGCGGGTCAACAAGCAACGACAATGCGGCTTCGAGGCGGCGGCGATGGGTCCAGCGGGCGCGGTGGCTGGCGGCGATGTGGCCGACCTGCGACGAAACGAGCCTGAGGCGGCGGCTGTGGAAGGCGCCGCCGAGCGGCACCGGCGTCGTACCATCACCAAACCAGGACAACTCGACGACCGTTGCCTCGAAACCGGCGGCCGCAATCGCGGCAGCGAGGCCCGCGGCCGACGCGCTCGTGTGAAATACAACGTCGGCGTCTGACGGGGCGGCGGCCGGAGGTTGGAACTTCATGCCCAGCGTCACCGCCAGCGGCGCGCGTTCGGCCACGACATCGACCAGGGTCACCTCTGCTCCGGGCATTCGCGCCGCCAGATAGCCGACCAGCAGGCCGACGATGCCGCCTCCGACCACGACGACCCGATCGGCCGGGCCAGCGCCTGAGTCCCACAACGCGTTGAGCGCGGTTTCCATGTTTGCAGCCAACGTCGCCCGACGCAGCGAAACGTTCGCAGGGATCGGCGTCACCATCGAAACCGGCACGACGAAGCGATCCTGATGCGGGTGCAATACGAACACTGGGCGGCCGATCAGATGCTTTTCACCTTGCTCCACGATGCCAGTCGCGCAATAGCCATATTTGACCGGGAATGGAAAGTTGCCGGCCTGCAACGGCGCGCGCATGCATTCCCATTCGGACTGTCCAACCTTTCCCGCCATGACTAACCGCTCGGTGCCCTTGCTGACGCCGCTGAATGAGGTTGCGACCAATACTTCGTTCTGCGCCGGCTTCGCGAGCACCTCGCCGCGCAGCTCCACCTGCCCTGGGGAGACATACCAAAGCGCGCGGGCCGATAAGGTGTCGGGCGAACGATCCATCATTCATCCAGACGAAGGTTTACCACGATGATTGAAGGCCAGGGGGTTTCCGCCCCGATGCCAACCGGCAACGAATGGCTGGTAGTTACTACGCCGACAGGCGTCCAGTCCATGGACGAGCTGATCCGGCGCCGCTGGCTCGTCGCGGGGCTCAACGCCGCGACCTGGCTGTTGCTGATGTTGGGCGTCGCGCAAGTGCTGGGTGCGGGCGGCTGGACGTTCCTCGACTACGTCCTGTTCGCGGCTTTCGCGGTGGGTTCGCCCTGGACGGTGCTCGGCTTCTGGAACTCGGTCATCGGCTTTTGGCTGTTGCACCTGGCGCGGGAGCCGATGCGGCAGGTCGCTCCATTTGCGACGGCAGGTGACCTGGCGACGCCCATTACGTTGCGCACGGCCGTGCTCATGACACTGCGCAATGAAGACCCGGCGCGCGCGTTCCTGCGCCTGCGCACAATCAAGGCGAGCCTCGATGCGACGGGTGAGGGCGGGCAGTTCGATTATTTCGTCTTGAGCGACACCAACGAGCCGGATGTTGCCGCCGCCGAAGCCGCTGCCGCCGAAGCCTGGAAACGTGAGGTCGGCGACGGCGCTGCCGACAGCTCGCATATCAACTACAGACGCCGGACCAGCAATGCGGGCTTCAAGGCCGGCAATGTGCGCGACTTCTGCGACCGCTGGGGGAGCCGCTACGAGCTGATGCTGCCGCTTGACGCCGACAGCCTGATGACCGGGCCGGCAATCGTGCGCTTGACGCGCATGATGCAGTCGCACCCGCGGCTAGGCATTCTGCAGAGCCTCGTGGTCGGGATGCCGTCGTCGAGCATGTTTGCCCGCATCTTCCAGTTCGGCATGCGGGCCGGCATGCGTACCTACACCATGGGGCAATCGTGGTGGGTCGGGGAGTGCGGCCCATTCTGGGGTCACAATGCGCTGGTGAGGATCAAGCCGTTCGTCGAGCAATGCCAGCTGCCGGTCCTGCCCGGCAAGCCGCCACTCGGTGGGCACGTCCTGTCACACGACCAGGTCGAAGCAACTTTGATGCGACGTGCCGGTTTCGAGGTGCGGGTATTCCCGGTGGAGGACGGGTCCTACGAGGAAAACCCGCCGACGATGCTGGACTTCGCAAAACGAGACGTGCGCTGGTGCCAGGGCAACATGCAGTACGTCAAACTGCTCGATCTGCCGGGACTGTATCCTATGAGCCGGTTCCAGCTACTCTGGGCAATTCTGATGTTCCTCGGCATTCCGGCGTGGACGCTGATGATCGGGCTGTCACCGATCGCGGCGTGGCAGGCGCAATCGATCGCCGATTTTCCGAGCGGACTGGCGGCGTTCATATATGTTGCGTTCTTCCTCATGTACCTGTCGCCCAAAATTGCCGGCCTCGCCGACGTCGTGCTGACCAAGGGTGGTGTCGCGCGCTATGGCGGCTGGCTGCGTTTTGCGGTCGGCGGCGTGATCGAGGTCGTGTTCTCCTTCCTTCAGGGCGCTGTCTCGACGATCCGCACGACGATTTTCATGGCCGGGTTGGCGGTCGGCAAATCGGTGATCTGGGGTGTGCAGTCGCGCGACAGCTACGGCATCTCTTGGCGTACTGCGATCCAGAATCTATGGCCGCAATCGGCATTCGGCGTGGTCGTGTGCGGCGCGCTTTTGGCTGTGTCTCCGACGGCATTCTTGTGGAGCCTGCCGTTAACCGCCGGCTACCTGGTGGCGGTGCCGTTCGCCGTCATCACCGCCTCGCCGAGCATGGGGCGCCTGTTCCAGCGCTTGGGCCTCAATGGCATCCCCGAGGATTTTGCGATGCCGGTCGAAGTCGCCGCGTTGTCAGGCAAGGCTGAAGTCTAGGAGCGGGGACTCTCCCAAACGCCATCGAACCATGCTAGCTCTTGCGTCATGAACAAACGCGTCGCAGCCATCATTGAGGAAGCACGCCAGCTCACGCCCGAGGAGCGGCAGGACCTGCTCGAGCTGTTGCAGATCGAGTTTGCAGGCGAAGACGAGGGCACGCCGGAGGAGATCGAGGCGGCTTGGCTCGAGGAAGTCGAACGACGGATCGAAAAGGCCGAGCGCGGCGAGACGACGTTCGCAACCCACGACGAGGTTTTTGCACGCATCCGCGAGCGGTTCAACAAGGCATGAACATCGTCTATGCGCGTGAAGCCGAAGACGAGATCAGCGAAGCGACCGGGTATCTCATTGGTGCCACCGGGTCGCTTGCGGTAATTGATGACCTGCGCGCCGACGTTGCTCGCGCCGAGCGCCTCATCATGGAGTTTCCAAACTCTTCGCCGCCTTTGGGGCGCGGCATGCGGCGCTGTCTGCTCAGCCGTTATTCGTATCAGCTCGTATATCGAGTGGAAGGCGAAACCGTGCACGTCTATGCCTTCGCCCATTTGAAGCGCAGGCCCAATTACTGGCGCAAGCGCGTGCCGCCACCAGCTTAGAACATGGGTGGCCATGAAGATTCAGAATGCCATTGAGGACCGTCTCGCCGCTCTGCGCCGCGACCCCGCCCTTGCCGGCTTGCACCGTTCCCTCGACGTCTATTACGGCGATGCGGTGCGCGATGCCGCGATGGACGCGCTCTATGCCCGGTTCTTGAAGCCGGGCGATCTGGCGTTCGACATCGGCAGTCATGTGGGAGACCGCATTGGAGCTTTCCGGCGCCGCGGAGCGAGGGTCGTCGCACTCGAACCGCAGCCCGACTGTGCGCGCATCATCCGCGAGATCTACCAGGGCGACGACCAGGTGACGCTCGTCGACAGCGCCTGCGGCTCGAAGCCCGGACGATTGACGCTGCATATCAACTCCGCCAATCCGACGGTGACCACGGCCTCTACCGATTTCGTCGAGGCGGCCGTTGGCGCCGGCGGCTGGGAGGGGCAGACCTGGGACCGATCGATCGAGGTGCCGGTGACGACGCTCGATGCACTGATTGCGGCACATGGGCGTCCCGCGTTCGCGAAGATCGACGTCGAAGGCTTCGAGGCCGAAGTATTGGCCGGTTTGACGGTTGCCGTCCCCGTGCTGTCCTTCGAGTTCACCACGATCCAGCGCAATATCGCGATCGACTGCCTTCGCAGGCTAGAAGCTTTGGGCCGCTACCGTTTTGATGTCGCGCTTGGTGAAAGCCAGAAACTCGAATTCGGACGCTGGCTGACGCGAGAGGAAATGCAGCGCTTTGTCGAAGGCCTGCCGCACGATGCAAACTCAGGGGATATCTATGCCGTCTTGTGCCCGTAGCATGGTCCGCAGCACGCTCGTCATCGCGTTCGTTCTGGGATCGGTTGGCGCTGCGAAGGCCGCTTCTCTCGACGGGCTGGCGGTCGAAATCGTCAACAAGTCGGAACCGGTGCTGTGTGCAGAAAAAGACAACGTCGCGCTGGCACTGTCGAGCAACCGGGTCAGGAGCTTCCGCATCGAAGCCGCCCACCCTGTCTATGCCGGCATGCTGGCGCGCGACAGTTTCGAGGCCGATTGGACGGCGTGCGACATGAGCACCGATCCGGCTTTCAAGCCGCCGTCACCGCCGCGCCGGGTAACGTTCTACGAAGACATCGAGCTATGGGTGACCGGCTACACATTTCCGAGCTTCTGGCGCCCTGCCACTGTGCCGGTGCGGATCGGCGACCGGGTCGAGACCGGCCTGCATCTGATCCAGGTCTGGCTGCTGCGGCCGGACGGAGCGGAAGAAGTGCTGGTCCTCTACCCGCAGGACGGCTACTGGCGGCCGCGTCCGATGACGCCGGCGGGCGTGCGGGCGACGTCCTATGGATCGTCGTTCCTGATCGGCCCCGTCGAGGAGGAAGGCCGTCCGATCGTCAAGTTAAAGGACGTTGCGTTCGACCCCAAGGCCCGCAAGTTCACGCTGACGTTTGAGCGCGGCGGATCGGCGACATTGCAGATCGTGAAGGCAGATCAGAACCGGCTGGCCCTCGATGTCGCCTTCGACAGACCCGTTGACGGCCGGCCTTTTGCGATGCTGCGCTCGATGTACGTGACAGAGTTCAACAATGACGTGGCGCGTATTGCAGTCCGAGAGAAAGGTGCCAAGGGCTGGCGTGAGGAAAATATCATGAAGTTCGACCGCGCGACGGCGACCGACCTCTGGGCCGGGCGGTTGTCGCCGTCGCAGCACAACACCGCCTCGCCCGACCTTGTGTTCAACAGCTTCTCCGATACCGCCCAGCCGAAGCGACCGAAAGCCGAAGCGCCGGTGGGGGTGAAGTAGTAAAAAAGGCGATTGAGTTCTACCTCATAGGCACAACAAAAAGACTGTCATTCCGGCTTTCATTGCCGGGACCCATCTCGCAGCGAACCGAGCGGCGGATGTTGTTAGCGGCCACGGACCGGCCGGCTCTCCCGCAAGAGGCTGCCAAGTCGTTGCGCAACTGCGGTTTCGGTTGGGGCAACCAATAATGCGATTGCGAAGCCTTGAGCTGCGGCGTAATTCGATGCCGCACTTCCTCGACCCCACCGGTGTCGCCGCGCCATGGGTCCCGGCAATGAATGCCTGGATGACAACCTTCGTATTTGGCCAGAGAGTCCTAATTGAACCATCCTGCCTCGAGTGCCAATGATCTCTGGATCTTCGGTTATGGCTCGCTGATGTGGCGGCCAGGGTTTGAATTCGAGGAAGCGGTCCCGGCGAGGCTCAGGGGGTACCGCCGCTGTTTCTGCGTCTATTCCACAAATCATCGGGGCACGGGCAGGCGACCGGGGCTCGTGCTCGGGCTCGATCGTGGCGGCGTGTGTGACGGTGTCGCATTTCGCGTTGCGGCAGCGCACGCGAAGGCCACCAGCACCTATCTGCGCGCGCGCGAACAGGTGCATGGCGTCTACCGCGAAACCTTCGTGCCCGTAACGCTGCATGAGGAAAAGCGGCGGGAAGTGCTGGCGCAGGCCTACATCGTCGAGCGGGCGCATCCGAGCTATACGGGGACCTTGGCGCTGCGCGTGCAGGCTCACCTGATCAGGGGCGCGCGCGGCCTCTCGGGCGCCAATCTCGATTATCTGGTCAACACGCTCTCGAGGCTGCGCAGCCTCGAGATCGATGAGCCGGAAATGCGGCACCTGATGACCCTGATCGGCCCACATTTTGCGCGTGGTGCCGGGGACGAGCACTCCGGGCCACGTCCGGCAGCCTTGTTGGCTATCTGTCGCCGGTTGCCGTTCGACGCTCCGCTCTTGCACTTGAGCGAGCGCCGACGCTTCGTGTTCCGCCGGCAACTCGCGGTGTGGAGCAGCGCCAACCCCACTCGATGACTTCCCGATGTAAGAACCCGATGAAGAAGATGTGTCGAATTTCCTTCGCCAATCGTCTACACGATGCTGATCGGCAACATTACGCTGCCAACTTCGTGGTTTTCGGGCAACAGCGCTCGGTAGCGGGCGATACGAAAGCACGCGCCTTGGCTGCATAGTGGTACTCCGCGAATTTCAGTTTTCGCGCTTTTCGCGCCGTCGCGAAAATGCTTTCGCGAGCCGCCTCGCGAACCTTCAATACCTATCTATGATTGCAATGATGCGGGTGGATGCGCACGCCAAAATTGCAGCGCCCAAAGGTCGGCACGGTTCGGGGCGGTTGAGGCGTGGGCTTAAGCCAAGGGCTGAATCAACCACCCCCGTCACTGGGTGAAGTGACGGGGGCTTTTGAGATCACTGCGCTTGGGAATGCGTGCTCACTGGTTCGCACTCTGCTTCATGAGCCCGCCCACCGGCACAACCGCTACGCGCCGATTGAGACGTTCCGCTTCTTGCGTCGGCACCTTGAGATGCTGCTCGCCGTAACCTTGTGTGACGAGATTTTCCGGCGGCACCTCGAACGAGCGTGACAGTACATCCGCAACCGATTCGGCGCGGCGGTCTGACAGGCTGAGGTTGTCGACATCGTTGCCGACGGCATCCGTGTGCCCCTCGATCAGGAACACTTCCTCCGGGCGCTCTGCCAGCACGCGCTTGATCGCATTGGCGACACGCTCGAGCTTGCCGTACTGGTCGGGGGTGACTTCCCAGGCGCCAAATTCGAACGTAATCGAGTCGAGATCGATCCTGCGCATGCGCTGGCGCAATGGATAGCTCTGCCTCACCTCGTCGAGCGAGTAAGCGCGATCCAATCGTTCAATGGGAGGCGCGTATAGCGTCTCGTAGAGATCATCGTCCGAAGCGCGCTCGTAATCGACGATATATCGTTCGCGCGGGATGCGGACGACCGGCGGCCGCAGATTGAGTGCGACACCGATTGCCAGCGCGCCTACGCCGATCAATGCGGCGTTGCGATAGAACCTGCGATTGTCGATCAGGTTGACCTCGCGCCCGCCGCCATCGCGACGGTAGCGCCGGACGAGCCGGTTGTCGCGATCGACGACGCTGACGAGAGTAACGCCGCCGGGACGGACGATCACGGTTTCATTGAAGCCGTCGGGACGGCGGCGGGTGCGGACATCGGAGGCGCCGCCGCGGAAGCGCGCGGTTTCATCGTGGCGGATGATGACGCGATTGTCCTGCTTGATGATGGTGCGGTTGCCCGGCTCCCGAATCTCCGTTCGGCGGGCGGCACCGCTGCCTACGACAAGCTCTTTGCGGTTGCCCTGCACGTCCGACAGCTTCTGCGCGGCAATGCCGGCCGCGCCTCCGGCCGCAACCGGTGCGACTACACCTGGTCTTGTCGGTGTGCCGGGTGTCGTCGTTGGGACTGTCGGCGCGATCGGCGCGGCCTGTTTCAGTTCCTCCTGTTTGCGCTGTAACGGTGCCCCGGGTGTGGTCGGGACCGTAGGCGTGGTCGGAGCGGCCTGCTTCAATTCTTCTTGCCTGCGCTGTATCGGTGCGCCGGGTGCGGTAGGAACCGTAGGCGTGATCGGTGCCGCCTGTTTCAGTTCCTCTTTTCTGCGTTGTTTCAAAATGCTAGGGCCATCGGTCGGCGGAATGACCGTTTTCGCTTGTGGCACCGGTGCGGGCGTGATCGCCTTTTTTTCAATTGGGGAAACGGGTTCAGGCTTCGCCAAGACGGGTCGCCGTTCCCGCGGATCGCGCCGGTCGGACGGGACGCCCGGCTTCTCCGGGATCGTTTGCGGATTGACGACCTTCGGCGCTACGGGGGCAGGCGTAGTGCCCGGTTGTGGCGTTGTGGTGATCGGACGTTTTGGGACGTCCTGGCTCGCGGGAGCCTGCCGCTTGGGTGGCTCAGGCCGGGACGGTGCCGCTTCCTTGCGAACGGGCGGCGTAGGCTTTGCAGCTGGTGGAGCGGCCTGCTTATCCTTTTTTTCCTTTTCGGCCTTGCGTTTGGCGGCTTCCTGCTCGGCCGCAGTCGCGGCCGCATCGGGCTGCTTTGGCTGAGCCTGCGCGACAATGAGCCGGCCATCAAAGCCGTTACGGGGCGATTGCGCTATCGCGCCAGTGCTGCCTGCGGTCACCAGACCGATGGTCAGCAGCGTGGCTGGCAGATCCAACCGTCTTTGTCTTTTCATAGCTGTTCCCGCAGTTCCCTTGCCACTAGATATCTGCCGAGCGTTGGACAGAGTCGTGGCTTTACAATGGCTAAGACGGCGGAAAGTTCCGACTGTTGCTGAGGACGGAGTGACTCAGTCGATGATGGTCACGAACCCGCGCATTGTGCCGACGAGAGCCAGCGCCCGGTCGAGACCGATACCGTCCTCCTGCTCCACGTGAAGGGCGTGGGTGCTCGCTGTAACCGCAATTGCGGGCCTTGTGCCTTCTTCATTGCTCAAGTGAACCAAGCAAGCGAGCCCAAGGGTCTCGTCGGTCAGCGGCAGATGATTTGCAATGCAGCCTTCGAAAGTCGACAGCTGTGCTGGTGCCTCGGTGTTGTAGTAGATTGCATAGCGCGTGAAATCGCGCGCCGAGACCTCGGCCCACAAACCATAAGCGAACAAATCCGATTGGCCTGTGATCGCCACTTCCAGCACGCAACGCATGAAGTACTGCCGATCGTCGAGCACGCACAAGTCGGAAGAAATCAATGCGCGGCTGGCGCGGGTGGCTTCATCGAGTTCGAAGATCGCATCGGGCAGCGCAAAGCACAGGTCGGGCAGCCCGTCGTGGATATCACGGCAGTCTGGACAGCGATAGCGCAAGCGAGGCTGCTTCTGCGCCGGCTGGGTAAAGCTGTGCAATCGCATTGGCAATACGATCCTGATTCTCGATAACGCCTGCATCACAGTCGAGGCCGGAAGCGGACGTTATAGAGAACCGCCTCCTGGCCTATTCTTAGCAGTCTCGCATGGAGACATTGCGATCCCGTATGACTGTTTGCTTAACAGCGCGATAACCCTGATCGAAACAGCCACATGTACCATATGCAACTCGAAGGTGCTCAAGATGCCAGCTCCATTGTTTCACATGATTGCCGCCGGTCCGCGCCCTGTTGCTCCGTTTTCGCACGCCGTGGAATGCGAGGGCTGGGTGTTCGTCACCGGCCAGATGCCGACCGATCCGAGCGCTGCCGAGGCAGCCCTGCCGCAAGGCATAGATGCGCAAACTCGCCGTGTTATGGAAAATTTGAAGATCGTCCTGGCGGGCGTGGGCTTGGGCCTTGCCGACGTACTGCAGGCGCGTATCTACCTCACGCACTTCGAGCGGGATTACGCAGCGATGAATGCGACATACCGAACATATTTTCAGCAGGAACGATTGCCTGCGCGAACCTGTATCGGCGTGACTGCGTTGGCGGTCGGGGCCCTGGTTGAGATTGATCTCGTAGCCAAGCGACCATCGTGAGCGAACCGACTATTGAGATTTTCGCCATATGGCCGTGGCGCCACACCCGCACAACGAAACGTTCATTCGATCTTAAGCGATCTGGATCAACTTGCCCGAACGGGTTACGGAAGCCTCAATCCTCGTGTCAACTTGTGCGCGTGATCGATAGCAGGAACTTGAGAATGGTGTGGGTTCGCGCATTGGCCGGTTTGTCAGCGCTTGCGGTTGTAAGCAGCACGGCTTTGGCGTTTCAGGAGCAGCAACAAGCTGTGCCGAAGGCCACGGAGGGCGCGGCTCCGACGTTCACCGCGCCTTTGGCACCTGATCCCACGGCAGTTGCCAAAGGAACGACAGTTCGGATTCCGGGCCTCGGCACACTGGGTGTAATTCCAAAAATGGATTTCGGCCTTGAACTGCTGTACGGCGCAGCCGATTCGCCATCGAAGCGGATTGAATCCGGCAAGTCCGAAAACAATGACGACGTGATGATCCGCGGCTCGATCAAACACAAGTGGTGATTGACACCCGGTTGTAGGGTGTTGAGCCTTCAAGCAATAACGGCATATACCTGCACAGACACAGCAGAGCTGTAACAGCAGGGTAGGCTTGAAATGAAACCGGCCGTCCATCCGCTGACCTACCGGATCGCGGCATTTTCGGTGCACGCCTTTACCGCCCTTGGCGTCGTTTGCGCTCTCTACGCCACTTTTGCGGTGCTGAACGGCAAGTGGGAGGCAATGTTCGCCTGGCTGGGGTTGGCCTTCCTCATCGACGGCGTCGACGGCACGTTCGCACGCATGGTCGACGTCGAGAAGCGGCTGCCGTCCATCAGCGGCGAACGGCTGGATCTCGTGGTCGACTACACCACCTATGTCTTCGTACCGGTGCTGGCGCTGCTGCAGAAGGGGTTCCTGGCCGGGGTTCCGGGGCACATCCTGGCCGCGGCCATCCTGTTGTCGTCGCTCTATCACTTTGTCGACCTCGGCAATAAGTCCGACGACCATTGCTTCGTCGGCTTTCCGGCGGTCTGGAATATGGTCGCCTTCAATCTGTTTGCCTTCGACGCGTCGCGGACAGCAGTGGCGGCGGTCGTGATCATCTGCGTGGCCCTGACGTTCGTGCGCTGGCGCTGGGTGCATCCGCTGCGGGTGCAATCGTTGTGGCCGATCACCCTCAGCTTGACTGCGCTTTGGCTGTGCGCCGCCTTGTGGACCATCGTGCAGGGTTTCCCGGCCGGCGGGCTTGCGAGCGCCGTCCTCGCGATCGGCATGTTGTGGGGCGTGGGGTTGTCGCTGGCGTGGCGCGGGGCTCCCGAGCAATGATGCGTGCGTTGCCGTTTGTGGCATTCGTGGCCGTTGCCATCATCTCAAGCCCGGCGCTGCGGGCCGAGGAAGCGCGCCAGGAATACTTGGGGCTCGACGTCAATGGCAATATTGAAATAGCGCCGGACAAGTCGCTCAAGCAGCATGGTGCCGTGCTGATCGTGCATGGCACTCTCGCGCACCACCGGATGGAAATCGTTACGGCGCTGCAGGCCGGCCTGAAGCAACGTGGCATCAACTCATTGGCAATAACGCTGAGCCTCGGCCTCAATGCCCGCAAAGGCATGTTCGACTGCGGGCTCGAGCACGATCATCGTCACGCTGACGCCGCCGACGAAATCGTTGCCTGGGTCGAGTGGCTGCAGAATCAGGGTGCCGCTCGGGTCAGCGTACTTGGTCACTCGCGGGGTGCTGCCCAGGCTGCGCTCGCGCTCGTCGAACGCCCCGATCTTGGCGTGCATCGGTTGATCCTCGCAGGACCGCTCATGACGTCGAGGCCGGAGCTAGCCGAGCGCTATGCCCGTGATCTTGGTCAACCTTTAAGTCCGTTGCTGGAGAAGTCGCGCGAACTCGTCGAAGCCGGCGAGGGCGATACGCTGATCGAAGTTCCCGGATTTTTCCATTGCCGCCCGGCGAAGGTCACGGCGGCAGCGTTCTACGATTATTATTCGCCGGATCCTCAGCACGACGCGTTGAGTCTGCTGCAAAGCATTCGCACGCCTTCGCTGGTCGCGGTGGCGGGCGACGACAGGATTGCCCCCGGCGTCGGAGCGGCGGCGGCTGGTTTGCTGAACAGCGGCAATCTGCCGGCAACGGTTTCGGTCGCGACTATCGACGGCGCGGATCACTTCTTCCGCGATCTCTACGGCGACGATCTGGCCGACAAGGTTGCGGAGTTCGTTGTCGAGCCGTGATGGTCAATGGCGCGGGCTTCGGGCTAAGATGCCGCCTGAAGATCGCGCTTTTCGCTGGGAGTGCCCACGCAATGACGAGCCTCAAGGGCAAGACGCTGTTCATCACTGGCGGCAGCCGGGGCATCGGGCTCGCGATCGCGCTTCGCGCCGCGCGAGACGGCGCGAAAATCGCGATAGCCGCGAAAACGGCGGAGCCAAACCCTAAGCTGCCGGGTACGATTCACACTGCCGCCGCGGAGATCGAGGCTGCCGGTGGACGCGCATTGCCGCTGATGTGTGACATTCGCTTCGAGGATCAGGTCCAACACGCTGTTGCCGAAACGGTCGAAGCATTCGGCGGCATCGATATTTGCGTCAACAATGCCAGCGCAATTTCCCTCACCTCCACCGAAAAGACCGACCCGAAACGCTTTGACCTGATGTTCGGCATCAACACGCGCGGCACCTTCATTACAACGAAAGCCTGTCTGCCGCATTTGCGGAAGTCGGCCAACTCCCATGTCCTGATGCTGTCCCCGCCGCTCGACCTGAACTCGAAATGGTTCCAGCACCATGTTGCCTACACGATCGCCAAGTACGGCATGAGCATGTGCGTGCTTGGCATGGCCGCCGAGTTCAAGCGCGACGGCATCGCCGTCAACGCGCTGTGGCCACGCACCACGATAGCGACGGCGGCGGTCAACAATCTGCTTGGCGGCGACAAGCTGATGCGCATGAGCCGCACGCCCGACATCCTGGCCGACGCCGCGCATCTGATCTTTACCCAGCCGGCGAAGAACTTTACCGGGCAATTCCTGATCGACGATACGCTACTGCACGACGTCGGCGGCATCACCGACTTCGAGAGCTATCGGGCCGACAAGACGATGCCGCTGGCATCCGACTTCTTCGTTCCGGACAGCAGTATTCCGCCGCCCGGCGTAACCGTCGTGCCGCTGCCGATGAAGCCCTGAGAGCCCCTAATGAGCACCCTGCTTGTCACGCATCCCTGTTTCGTCGATCACGACACCGGCCCTGGCCACCCGGAGCGGCCCGACCGGATGCGGGCGATCGACAAGGCAATGGGACACGAGATGTTTTTGGCTTTGCCGCGCATTGAAGCACCGTGGCGCGATGACGTCGAGGCCACGATCGCGCTGGTTCACCCGGCAAAGTACGTCGCCGATATCAAGGCGGCGCGCCCTGGCAAAACCGAGGTGCCGGTGCGGCTCGATCCTGACACGGTGCTGTCGTCAGGCTCGTGGGAGCCGGCGATGCGGGCTGTAGGTGCTGGTCTGCTTGCGGTTGACGAGGTGATGGCCGGCCGGCACAGGAACGCGTTCTGCCAGGTGCGGCCCTGCGGCCATCACGCCGAGACTGCGAGGGCGATGGGGTTCTGTTTGTTCAACAATGTCGCCATCGCCGCGCGCTATGCCAAGCAGACTCACGGCATCGAACGGGTCGCGATCGTCGACTGGGACGTGCACCACGGCAATGGCACGCAGGAGATCTTCGAGCGCGATAGCCGAGTACTGTTCGCCTCGACCCACCAAATGCCGCTCTATCCTGGTACCGGCGCCATCTCCGAGACCGGCGTCGGCAACATCTGGAACGCGCCGCTGCGGCCGAATGACGCCGGCGACAAGTTCCGCGACGCCATGACCTCGCGCATCCTGCCCGCGCTGCACAACTTTGCGCCGGACCTGATCCTGATCTCGGCGGGGTTCGACGCGCACCAAGCCGACCCGCTGGCCAACCTGCGCCTCGTCGAGGACGACTTTGCCTGGGCAACTGCGCAAGTCTGCGAGCTGGCGGAACGCCACGCGCGCGGCCGTGTCGTATCGATGCTGGAAGGCGGCTACGATCTGACGGCACTTGCCCGTTCAGTCGCGGTCCATGTCAGAACGTTGATGGACGCCTGAATATTCGCCCGCGAATCGCGATAGGTGTCCGGCACAGGAGTTCTTGCCATGAGCACAGCAAATGCCTCGGCTAGGTTTGCCGACATCAAGAACTTGCCGTTCGAGCGGGCTTTGAAGGAGCTCGAAACCATCGTCGGACGGCTGGAACGCGGCGATGTCGAACTCGAGGAGAGCATCTCGATCTACGAGCGCGGCGAAGCGCTGAAGGACCATTGCGATAAGCTCTTGAAGCTCGCCGAAGCCAAGGTCGAGCGGCTGACCTTCGGGCAGGACGGCAAGCCCAGCGGCACCGCCCCGCTCGATCCCGAGACCTGAGCGAAGCGTTAACCGCAACCGGCACGGCGAACACCGGTGTGGCGTCAAACCGCCTTGTTGCGCCGGGAGCTGCCAAGCTAAGCTGACTGGAATTGAGCACGGTGTCGAAAAGCCGTGGTTTGCTGCAGATTCACAAACGCTGTTGCGCTGCCAGAAGGGTTGAATCCGTGAGTTCGAAATCCACGCCCCCTGCATCGAAAACCCCGCTGCTCGATGGTATCGACACGCCGGAGGACCTGCGGCGGCTGCTGCCTAAGGACCTGCGCCAGCTCGCCGACGAGCTGCGCATCGAGACCATCGATGCGGTGTCGGTCACCGGCGGGCATTTGGGCGCCGGCCTTGGCGTCGTCGAGCTCACTGTCGCCCTGCACTGGGTGTTCGATACGCCCCGCGACCGGCTGGTGTGGGATGTCGGGCATCAGGCCTACCCGCACAAGATCATTACCGGCCGGCGCGATCGTATCCGCACCCTGCGCCAAGGCGGCGGCCTGTCCGGCTTCACCAAGCGCACCGAAAGCCCCTACGATGCGTTCGGTGCGGCGCATTCGTCGACCTCGATCTCGGCAGCGCTCGGCATGGCGGTGGCGCGCGACCTGTCGGGGGCCAACAACAACGTGATCGCGGTGATCGGCGACGGCGCGATGAGTGCCGGCATGGCCTACGAGGCCATGAACAATGCCGGCGCGCGCAACGAGCGGCTGATCGTCATCCTCAACGACAACGACATGTCGATCGCGCCGCCGACCGGGGCGATGTCGCACTACCTCGCGCGCACCACGTCGAGCGGCACCTATCTCTACATGCGCGACATCGCCAAGCAGCTGGCCAAGCACCTGCCGAAAACCTGGGAGCGGCGGGCGGCGCGGGCTGAGGAGTACGCGCGCACCTACTGGACCGGTGGCACGCTGTTCGAAGAACTGGGCTTCTACTATGTCGGCCCGATCGACGGCCACAACCTCGACCAGCTATTGCCCGTCTTGAAGAACGTGCGTGATGCCAAGCGGGGCCCGGTCCTGGTGCACGTCGTCACGAAGAAGGGCAAGGGCTACGCGCCGGCCGAGAACTCCGCCGACAAGTATCACGGCGTCAACAAGTTCAACGTGGTGACCGGGGACCAGGTGAAGCCGAAGCCGAATGCGCCGAGCTACACGCGCGTGTTCGCCGACAGCCTGATCGCCGAGGCCCGGCGCGACGACAAAGTCGTGGCCGTCACCGCCGCCATGCCATCGGGCACCGGACTCGACGTATTCGGAAAGGAGTTTCCGCTGCGCACCTTCGATGTGGGCATCGCCGAGCAGCACGCTGTCACCTTCGCGGCCGGCCTCGCGACCGAAGGCTTCAAGCCGTTCTGCGCGATCTATTCGACGTTCCTGCAGCGCGCCTACGACCAGGTCGTCCACGACGTGGCGATCCAGAACCTGCCGGTGCGCTTCGCGCTCGACCGCGCCGGGCTGGTCGGCGCAGACGGTCCTACCCATGCCGGCGCGTTCGACGTCGCCTATCTCTGCTGCCTGCCCAACTTTGTCGTGATGGCGGCGGCCGATGAGGCGGAACTCGTCCATATGGTCGCCACCGCTGCGGCGCATGACAGCGGCCCCATCGCCTTCCGCTATCCGCGCGGCGAG
>JBGTIU010000077.1:0-25942 GCA_041745515.1 Hyphomicrobiaceae bacterium
GCCGCCCGCCGCGTCGCGCGCCTCAACCGTATGCGACGGCTACGCTTTTCGGCGCGCTCCTTGCGGATCGCCTCGCGCTCGTGCGATGACGATCCCCAACCCTTTGAGAAGGTCGGGCTAGACGGGCTCACACCTCATTCGGGCATGCATAGGGGTTTTCCAACGGCCTGAGATGGACCGGGAATGGCTGGCGGCACGACAAGCACGTGGGTTTCGACCCAGGGGCCGACCGCACCCCACAACATCATGCGGTGCCGCAGTTCGCAAGAGCTGCCACGATCTCGAGCCGCTGCGCTGGCAGTCGCCTGGCACGCTGGATCGCCCTTCCTGCATATCGCGATGAAGCCGCTTTCTGTTGCACCCCACCTGTCGATCCACGGCGCTTGGAATGTGCTGAAATTCGGCCAGCCTTGCGGATGATCGGGTGAAAACAGCACCACCGCCGAAACCAATCGATTGTCTCCAGCAACGATCGTCAATGGCGAGCCAACGGCCGCACGCCAGATTTCTGTTACCTTTTCTGCGATCTCGCGGCGCGGGTCGACACTACCCTCAACGCCCCGCGCGACAGCGACCCGGGCATCGATCTGGCCGGCGATGCACAGCACGATTGTTGCCGTCGCCACTGCAGATGCCGCAAGCCGCAACAGCGGCGCCGGCGGTTGACCAATCCGGGCTGCCAACAGCACCGGCAGCATCAGATACAACGGCATCGCCCAATTGGTCGCGCCACGCAGATTGTAGGCAAGCGTCAGTCCGATCGTCAGCAGATAAGGCAGCACTGTCACCACGACCAATTCGCGCTCGAAGCGGTGGGACGCCGTACCTGTTAAAACTGCCTTGGCCGATTTGCCCATCGCGCGGGAAATGACCCAGGCGAATAGGGCCATCGGCAGCATCAGCAGCGGCGTCTGCGCCGCGAACGACAGCGCCATCAGTGGCCCGCGCTGCAACGCAGCGGCATCGACGGTGTCGGCTTGAAATGCGTAACCGAGGGTCGATGCTCCTTGTTCTAGCAGCCAAAGCGCGTGAGGGGTTACCAGGAAAAGAAATGTGATCGCGGCAGCGTAGGGGGCAGAAGCGCGCCAGAACCGAGCTCGCTCTGTTGTCACCAGAGCGGCGACGACGCAACTCCCCAGCAGGAGAGCGGAATAATACTTGGCCAGCACCGCGCAGACGGCAATCGCGCCTAACAGCACTCCGCGCAACATTGTCGGGCGGTCGAGCGCGCGGAGAAACGACAGGATGGTCAGCGGCCACAGCGATACCAGGACGGTATTGTGGTTAAGCTTGATCGCCATCACTGTCGCATAGGGCACCGCCGCGAGCAGTATCAGCGCCAGCAAAGCAACGCCGTCCTTTGCGGCGGGAACCCTGGCAGCGGACATGCGCGCAATTGCCCACACGGTCAACGCTCCTACAGCCATGTTTAACGCGGTCAGGACTGCCAGGCTCGTCGCACTCATTGGCGCGAGCGCGAACCAAATGCGCGTCAACCAAGGCAGGAACGGCGGATGTTTCCAGAAACCCCATGCCCAACCGCTATGGCCCCACATTACGATCTCGGTCGTGTCGTGATGCACGAAGCTCGGCACGCGCAGGCCGAGCGTGAGTGCCAAACTGATTGCGAACATGGCCGCGAACAGTACCGCGGGCGACAGCAAACTGCCGCGCGGTTCCAAAGTCTGGCCGGCACTGGTTGTGGTGGTCATGAGTTCGGGCAGGCTCTACACGGAAGGTGCGCGGTTATGACATACATTCGCGCAACGGAATGCGTTGCCGAATGCGTCGGAAACGCACAAGAACGGCACACGCAACACCAAACCGGGATCAGACTCACTGCCATGACGACAGTCTCTGCGGCCATCCCCATCGTGACCAGCGTCGCCGAGCTAGGCGCCCCTGCCGATGCCTGGATCTGTGATATTTGGGGCGTCCTGCATAATGGCGTCCGCGCGTTCGAATCAGCCGTCGCCGCCTGCATCGAGTTCCGGGCTGGTGGCGGCGTCATCCTGCTGCTGTCGAACGCGCCTCGCCCGCATGGCTCGGTGATTGCACAGATGCTGGAAATCGGCGTCCCGGCAAACGCCTACGATGCGGTTGTGACATCGGGCGACCTGACCAGGCGACTAATCGCTGATCGGCGCGGCGTACCGTTGTTCCATTTGGGTCCTGCAAGAGACCGGGCCATCTTCGATGACCTCGACGTCACCTTCGCAGCTCCTGGCGAAGCATCGTTTGTGATCTGCTCCGGCTATTACAACGACGATGTGGAGAGCCCGGCCGACTACGCCGATATGCTGGCCGAGTTCAAATCGAATGGAGCGCTGATGGTTTGCGCCAATCCAGATATCATGGTGGAACGCGGTGATCGGCTGATCTACTGCGCTGGCGCATTGGCGCAAGCCTACGAGGCTATCGGCGGCCACGTGATCTACGCCGGCAAGCCACATCTCCCGGCCTACGCCATGGCGCTGGAAACGATCGCGCGGGTAAAGGGGCGAAAAGTGACAGAGGACCACATACTCGCGATCGGAGACGGACTGCACACAGATATGCTCGGCGCAGCGAACGCCGGTCTGCGGTCGGTGTTCGTTTCGAGCACTATCCACGTCAAGGGTGAGCTCGATCATGCCGCCTTGGGCGAATTGTTCCCGCCTGGGAAGCCGCGCCCGATCGCGGCCATGACCGTTCTCGCCCTCTGATGACGTCAGACAGTGAGTACGATCTTGCCGATGTGCTGGCCGCTGTCCATGCGCCGGTGCGCATCTGCGGCACTTCGCAGCGGAAATGTCGAATCCATGACAACCTTGATGCGTCCGTCGGCCAGCATCGGCAGCACATTGGCTTCCAGCGCCCTGGCAATTCCTGCCTTAACGGCGCTGGTGCGCACGCGCAGCGTCGAGCCCGTCAGCGTCAACCGCTTCAGCATCATGCGTTGCAGGTCGGCCGTGATCATGGCGCCCTTCTGGAATGCTATTGAGACAATGCGGCCGTCATCGGCGGCGCACCTGATATCGCGGTCGATGTAGTCAGCCCCCACCATATCGAGTATGACGTCGGCGCCGTGGCCGTGCGTCACCTCATCTACGACATCGACAAAGTCCTGTGCCGAATAGTTGATGGCATGATCGGCGCCTAGCGCTACACACGCCGCGCATTTCTCAGCGGAACCGGCTGTCACGATCACCTTGGCGCCGAAGGCCTTGGCGAGCTGAATGGCAGTTACGCCGATGCCGCTCGACCCGCCGTGGACGAGCAGCCAATCGCCCTCGCCAAGCCTTCCGCGCTCAACGACGTTATGCCAGACCGTAAAAAGGGTCTCGCAGACGCCCGCTGCTTGCACCAAGTCGAGTTTGCGAGGTACGGGCAGACATGCGCCCTCCTCGGCGATCGTGTATTCGGCGTAGCCGCCGCCGTTGACGAGCGCCATGACGGCGTCGCCCGGCTTGAAGCGGCTGACATCCGAGCCGGCCGCGGCAACGGCGCCGGCGATCTCCAACCCTGGGATCTCCGAGTGTCCCTTTGGGGCCGGATAATGCCCGCGCCTCTGGGAGACATCGGGTCGGTTGACGCCGGCTCCCGCATTGCGCACCAGCAATTGCCCCGGACCGGGTCTGGGCATTGGCAGCTCACGGGCTTTCAGCACCTCCGGTCCGCCCTTGCCGTCGAAGATGATGGCAGTCATGGTGTCGGGCAAAGTACTCATGGTGCGGCTCCGCGTCGTAGCATGAGCGACACTTGCCTGAGCGCGTCGCCGCTGACAAGGAGGTGGACCGTGGACTGGGACGATGTAAGGGCGAAGCCCAAGGCGGCTATCGTCGTTGGGGAGGACTTGAAGATGTTGTCGTTGGTCGACCTCCAGCAGCGGGTTGATAGCCTCGAAACCGAAGTTGCTCGGGTGCGAGCTGAAATTCAGTCGAAGCAAGCGCACGAAAAGGCTGCGTCCGATATCTTCAAAATGTAAATTGCGCGTGGTTGTTTTGGCGATGCGGTGTGCACCAATCGTTGTTCATTCAGACTTTCTTAGGCATGTCCGGCTAGTATTCGTTTATCCAAACTTTTGTTTGGCGGACGGCTTCCTGCCGCTCTGATGATGCCTCCTGTCAACTTTCGAGCCGCTCTTCACCGAGCGGCTCGTTTTTTTTGAGTTTGATCCTGAATCCGAATCCCAGGGCTCGAAGTTTGCAGTGGAGTCTTGGCAGCGGCCCTCAAATCTTCCTATTCTGGGACGAGTTGTTAACTGGGGCGTGGCAAGTTCAGGTCGTCGCAGGGTTTGCGGCAGTCAGTCGAGTTGGTGTTCGTCATGGGTAACGGTTCTGGTACGCTCGGTCGCAGCGACAACGTCAATGTCACCGTCTCGTTCGGCGAGCGGTTCGCGGCATCCGATCAGTTTGATGCTGTTTTTAAGCAGGGGATGGCGCTCGTTGAGCGCACTGCTGCCTATCTCGATGGCGAGGGCAGGCGCGACGCAAAGGGCCTGAAGGCCCCGCTGAACGTGACATATGCTACCGAGAGCATGCGGCTGACGACGAGGCTGCTCGAGTTGGCGTCGTGGTTGTTGATCAGGCGCGGCCTAAAAGAGGGTGATCTCACTGTGGTCGAGGCAGCTAAAAAACGAGAACGAGTGAAACTGCGACCGTTCGGTCGTCCATCGCATATTGTCAATTTCGAAGCATTACCCGCGGGTTTGCGCGGGTTGATCGAGGAGAGCTTCGCTCTTAACGACCGCATCACGCAGATCGATCGATCAATTGAGCGGCCAATCGAGGCCGCCGGCGCCAATCCTGTCGCCGCGCAGATCTCAGCTTTGCAGACCGCATTTTGTGCTGGTGCACGGCGATAACGCAGCGTGCTCGCTCTGCTCAAATCGCTAAGTCGCTCAGAACAGACCCTCGAACTTTTTCTTGAACTTCGACAGGCGTCCGCCGCGGTCCATCAGTCGCTGATCGCCGCCAGTCCAAGCCGGGTGCGTTGTTGGGTCGATATCGAGCGACAGCGTGTCGCCCTCCTTGCCGTAGGTGGAATAGGTCGTAAACTGAGTGCCGTCGGTCATCACCACTTTTATCTGGTGGTAGTCCGGGTGCAGATCTGCGTCTTTCTTCATCGAAGTGCTCTCTAAATCGGGACCCCGGCCGGGTCGCTGGCGACGACTTTCGACGTGTGGTTACTGGAAAGCATGGCGTGATACAAGCCGGTTCCGCCTGGGAACGCGTCACCCCGTCATTTCCGGACCGATTGCCTCACTTGGCGGCGCCAGTCGGCTCGGGCATGGTTCGATGATGTTTTGACGCTTCTAGGTATCAGGTGAACTCGTGCCGGCGCGCCACGATCAAGTCAAGTTTGTCACTGGCGATTCCAAACCAGCCGATCACGGACCCTCCGCTCGCAAGGAGGGCCGCAGATCATTGCAACCTTTGCTGACGTTGAAGCCCTATATTTTCAAGCACCGCCGAATGATCGCACTGGCGTTGATGGCGGTCGTTGTGTCCGCGCTGGCGATGCTGGCAGTCCCGATGGCCGTGCGTCGGATGATCGACTTCGGTTTTGGCGATCGTGATAACCGGTTTATCAACCAGTACTTTGTTATGCTGATTATCATCGGTCTGGTCATCAGTGTTGCCAGCTCAGCGAGGTTCTACCTCGTAAACTGGCTCGGCGAACGGGTTGTCGCCGATCTGCGTGCCGACGTATTCGCTCACATGACTACGCTCGGACCAGCTTTCTTCGACAAAACGCATTCTGCCGAGATCATGAGCCGGCTGACGGCTGATACGACACTTATCAAATCGGCGTCCGGGTCGTCGATCAGCCAGGCGATCCGCAACGCCATTATGCTTGTGGGCGCGCTGGCCATGATGTTCGTCACGTCCGTCCGGCTTTCGACATTGGTGCTGGTTGCCATTCCGTTGATCGTGCTTCCGCTGATGGGTTACGGCCGCGTCGTCCGGCGTCTGACCCGCGCAGCGCAGGATACGCTGGCCGCCAGTTCGACCTACGCAGCCGAGAACCTGCAGGCGGTTCGAACGATGCAGGCGTTCACCAACGAACGGACGGTGAAAGCGCGGTTCTCAAATTCCGTGGAGCGCTCGTTCGACGCTGTGCTCGGGCGATTGCGCGCACGCGCGGGCCTGACAGCGCTCGCAATGTTCCTAGTGGTTGCAAGTGTAGTCGGCGTGCTGTGGTTCGGGGCGAAACTTGTCATCGGCGGCGAGATGACCGGCGGACGTCTCAGCCAGTTCGTGTTGTACGCGTTGTTTGCAGGCGCGGCGCTTGCCGAGCTTGCCGAGGTGTGGGGCGAGGTTTCGACCGCCGCCGGGGCTGCCGAGAGGCTCGCCGAACTTCTGGCGGTCGAACCCGAGATCCAGTCACCGCCCCGACCACAGTTGCTGCCGGCACCCACGCGCGGTGAGCTGCGTTTCGAGGACGTTCGGTTTGCTTATTCGGCGCGGTCCGAAACACCGGCGCTGGATGGTGTCTCATTTGTGGTCAAGCCAGGCGAGACCGTGGCGCTCGTGGGGCCGTCCGGAGCCGGCAAGAGCACGATCCTCAATCTCATCCTGCGCTTCCACGATCCGCAGTCTGGTGCCATTTGCCTCGATGGCGTCGCCATCAAGGACGCTGCGCTCGATGAGGTTCGGTCGCGCATGGCGCTGGTGCCGCAGGAAATTGCGCTGTTTGCAGATACCGTTGCCGAAAATATCCGCTACGGCAATTCGGATGCCGCTCTCTCCAACGTCAAAGCGGCGGCCGAAGCGGCCCAGGCTGACAGTTTCATCGCGAAGCTGCCTTCGGGCTACGATACGCTCTTGGGTGAACGGGGCATCACGCTTTCGGGCGGCCAACGTCAACGCATCGCAATTGCGCGGGCCATTCTGCGCAATGCACCGGTTCTGCTGCTCGATGAGGCAACCAGTGCGCTCGATGCGGAGAGCGAACTGCTCGTACAGGCGGCCCTGGAGTCGGTAATGCGCGACCGCACAACGGTCGTGATCGCGCATCGTCTGGCCACAATCCAGAAGGCCGATCGCATTCTCGTGCTGGATCATGGCCGGATTGTCGATCAGGGTACGCACGCGCAGTTGATTCGCGCCGGAGGACTTTACGCACGATTGGCCGAATTGCAGTTTTCGCTGGAGGCGGCGCAATAATCGGAGCGGCGCGATCCGCCCGGGTTCTGCCCCAATCCGGCCAGTTCAGGCGACTAAACGGTTGTGAAACTTAGTCGCGCAATGGTGTTGTGCCCTACCGCATCGAGCGTGATAGGCTGGCAAGCATGGTTGATCAGAAGCCAACGACCCCTGTGACAGCTGCTTTCGAGCGCAAGGTCAGGCTCGGCACGTGGAGCCTGCTGTTCGAACGACTTTGGCCGCGCGCCTGGGCCGTCATCAGCGTTGCCGGCGTTTTCGTGCTGCTGTCGCTTGCTGGATTGTGGGCTCACCTGGGAGAACTCGCCCATAAGATTACACTGGGCGGGTTTGGCGCTGCGCTTCTTGTCGGCGTCATCGTTGCGGCTCGGGTGCGATGGCCCTCCCGTGACGAGGTCATTCGCCGGATCGAGGCCAGGTCTGGTGTACCGCACCGGCCTGCCTCGTCCTATGAAGACACACTTTCGGCGGCAGGCGGCGATCCAGCAACACAAGTCATCTGGCGGGCGCATAAGACGCGGCTGGCTGCCATACTCGCCCGCCTCCGGGTTGGACGCCCTGAGCCACGCGCTGACCGCTACGATCCCTGGGCATTGCGCGCCTTGATGTTGCTCGCAATTGTAATGCTGGCCATCCTTGCCGGTGACAGCGTGCGTGACCGACTGATGGCCGCGTTTCGTATCGGTCCTGTCATAAAATTCGCTGACGCGAGGCTCGATGCTTGGATTACACCGCCCGCCTACACAGCGAAGCCGCCCGTGCTGCTTGCCGATGGCGCGCGCGGCGCCGCGGCGGTTCAGCCGATCGACGACAAACCGATTGAAGTGCCGGAGCGCAGTCTTTTGATCGTTCGCACCGTCGGCGCGGGCATCAAGCAACTCGTACTCGAAGTTGTCGGCGGCGACCCAGCACCTACACCTGCAATAATCGAGCCGGTAAAACCGACGTCGGGGGCGCGCGCGCCGGCTGGTGCAGCTGTCGCGGCGGCGCCAAGCGATGTCGCTGAAGCGCGCATGGAGCTGCGCAGGTCCGGCACGGTTCGCGTGATGAGCGGGCGTTCAGAGCTCGCACGCTGGAGCTTTGTGGTAATTCCCGATCAGCCACCGCGCATCGCCCTGACAAAAGATCCAGAGCGCACGCAGCGCGGCTCTCTCAAGCTCAGCTACAAGGTAGAGGACGACTATGGCTTGGCCAGCGCCGAGGCGCGGTTTCAGCGACTAAAGCCACAGGCCGAAGCTGTTGGCAACGCCTGGGCGCGGGAACCCCTTCAGCTCAAAGGTCCGCGGGCGCCGCTGGAGCGGCCGCCTGTGTTTGCTCTCAAGCCGCCGCGCGACGCTACAAAGCCGGTGGAAACGACAAGCATGCATGACACCGGGTCGCATCTGTGGGCCGGCAGCCGCGTTCGCATGACACTCGTCGCGAAGGATCACGCCGGGCAAGTCGGCAGAAGTTCCAGCGTCGAGCTGGCGTTGCCGCAGAGGCGATTTACGAAACCGTTGGCACGAGCTGTGATCGAGCAGCGTCGCAAGCTTGTGGAAGACCCGCGTTATCGGCCGCAGATCCTGAAAGCCATTGATGCGCTGACCTATGAACCCGACGGCTACTTCAAGGATCGCGTCGCGTATCTTGGACTGCGCAATGCTTACCATCGTCTGGAGCGTGACAAGACGCGCGCCGGACGTCGCAGTGTGGCCGAGCAACTGTGGCATGTGGCGTTGCGGCTTGAAGACGGCGGCAATCTGTCAGCAGCCGAGCGACGTCTGCGCGACATCCAGGAGCAACTGTCGAAGGCACTGCAGGAAGGTGCGTCGGATCAGGAATTGCAGCGGTTGATGCAAGAATTGCGGCAGGCGCTGGCTGAGTTCATGCAGCAATTGCAGAAGCAGGCTGAAGGTCAGCCGCCGATGGAGTTCAGCGAGCAGAACCAGGTGATGCGGCAGGAAGACCTCGAACGCATGCTCAACAACCTCGAGAACATGGCGCGCCAGGGCTCCCGCGATCAGGCTCAGGATATGCTGAGTCAAATGCGCGAACTGCTTGAACAACTGCAATCAGGCCGCATGGCGAGTGGCCAGCAGAATCAACAGAACCAGCAGATGAATCAGATGATGAACCAGTTCGGCGACATCATCGGACAGCAGCAGCGCTTGCAGGATGATACGTTTGGCGAACAGCGCCAGCAGGGCGAGCGCGGTCAGCAGGGTCAGCAGGGTCAAGGACAGCAAGGCCAAGGGCAGCAAGGACAGCAGCCCGGTCAGGGGCAGCGTGGTCGTGGCCAACCGGGGCAGCAGGGGCAACGCCAACCCGGGCAAGGCGGGCAGCCGGGTCAGCAAGGCCAGCCCGGCCAAGGGCAACTCGGCCAGCGACAAGGCCAGCTCGGTGATCGCCTCGGCCAGTTGCGGCGCGGCATGCAACAGAACGGTGTCCAGGCGCCAGGTCAGCTGGATGGCGCGCAGCAGTCGATGGAGAATGCGCAGCGCGCGCTGGAGCAGGGCGATCTTGAGACTGCGACGCGCGAGCAGGGCCGCGCCTTAGAACAACTACGCCAAGGCGCACAGTCAATGGCCGAGCAGATGATGCGGCAACGTCAGCCAGGCAACGGCAGTCAGTTCGGTATGGGGCCGGGCCGCGACGCGCCCCGTGATCCTCTGGGACGGCCGCAACGCAGCGAAGGGGCTGATGATTTGCATCAAAAGATGGTGCCCGATGCGATTGACATGCAGACCGCTCGCGAGATCTTGGAAGAACTGCGCCGCCGTCTGGGCGAGACCACCCGGCCGACGCTTGAACTCGACTATATCGAGCGGCTGCTGCGACGTTTCTGACCGTTCGGCGGGAACTATGTCGCTGCCGTGCCGCGCGTGAGTTCCGTGACATCGCGTGCTTGTCAGAAGCAAAGCTTCGGCTTAGTTGATGGGCTCTTCGAGCGATATCGACGAGGCCGTAAGCATTCATGTCCGTCCGCAGACTGCATCCCGATCAACCCGCCGCGTTCGCCTTTACTCCGGTCAACCTGACGTGGGCCAATGAAACAATTCTGAAATATCCACAGGGTAAACAGGCTTCGGCAGTAATTCCGTTGCTTTGGCGCGCACAGGAACAGGAGGGATGGTGCACGGAGCCAGCAGTTCGCTACGTCGCCGACATGCTAGGCATGGCCTATATCCGGGTCTACGAAATCGCGACGTTCTACACGATGTTTCACCTGTCGCCGGTCGGCAGAAAGGCTCACGTGCAAGTTTGCGGCACCACGCCGTGCCTGCTGCGCGGCGCCGACAAGCTGATCGAAACTTGCCAGAGCCGCATCCATCACGATCAGCACCATCTATCGGGCGACGGCGATTTTTCCTGGGAAGAGGTCGAGTGCCTCGGCTGCTGCGCCAACGCGCCGATGGTACAGATTTCCAAGGACACCTACGAGGACTTGACGCCGGAGTTGCTCGACAGGGTGCTGAACGGCTTCGCCAAGGGTGAGCCGCTCAAAGCCGGATCACAAATCGGGCGGCAGGCGTCATGTCCCGCCGGGGGGCCGACGACGCTCAACGATTTTGCCAAGGCTTAAGCAATGGGTGGGCCTTACTCCCGGATCGCGGTGCATGGACTGGTGGCTGGCGTTCTCTTCTTCCTTCTCCAGCGCTTTGGCCTGCATCAGTCGATGGAAACGAGCCTACTTTGGGCCGCATTCTTTGCTGCCGCGGCAGCATGGCTCGCGTGGTCGCAGTCATGACGTTGATAGGGAACTGCTAATATGCTCGCTGACAAGGACCGCATCTTCACCAACATCTACGGCTTCCAGGATGCGGGTGTGGCGGCGGCGAAATTGCGCGGTACCTGGGATCGCACAAGAGAGTTCATCGACAAAGGCCACGACTGGATCATCGCGGAAGTCAAAGCATCGGGCCTTCGTGGTCGCGGTGGCGCGGGTTTTCCGACCGGGCTCAAGTGGTCGTTCATGCCGAAGGCCGACACGCGGCCGTCCTATCTCGTGATCAACGCTGATGAGAGCGAGCCGGGTTCGTGTAAGGACCGCGAGATCATGCGGCACGAGCCGCATGTGCTGATCGAAGGTGCACTGATTGCCTGCTACGCCATGCGCGCGCACGTTTGCTACATCTACCTGCGCGGCGAGTACATGCGCGAGCGCGAGCGGCTGCAGGCAGCGGTCGACGAGGCGCATGCCTCGAAGTTGATTGGCGCGGACAACGTGCACGGCTGGGACTTGGAAATTGTGCTTCATCATGGCGCCGGCGCCTACATCTGTGGTGAGGAAACGGCGATGCTGGAGAGCCTGGAAGGCAGGAAAGGTCAGCCGCGCTTGAAGCCGCCGTTCCCGGCAAACGTCGGTCTCTACGGCGCCCCGACGACCGTCAATAACGTCGAGAGCATCGCCGTGGTACCGACGATCCTGCGGCGTGGCTCGGCGTGGTTCGCAGGGCTGGGCAAGCCCAACAATACCGGCACCAAGCTGTTCCAGATCTCCGGTCATGTGAACCAGCCGTGCGTCGTCGAGGAGGAAATGGGCATCTCGCTGCGCGAGCTGTTGGACCGCCACTGCGGCGGCGTTCGTGGCGGCTGGGACAACCTGCTGGCGATCATTCCGGGTGGCTCATCGATGCCGTTGCTGCCGGCATCACAGTGTCAGGATCTGAGCCTCGACTTCGATACTTTGTCGAAACTGAGGTCCGGTATGGGCACGGCCGCGATCATCGTCATGGACCGGTCGACTGATATCATCAGGGCGTTCGCGCGGATCGCCTATTTCTACAAACATGAAAGCTGCGGCCAGTGCACACCGTGCCGCGAAGGCACCGGTTGGATGTGGCGCGTACTCGAACGCATGGCGAAGGGGCAAGCGGATAAACGCGAAATCGACCTCCTTTTCGATGTGACCAAACAGATTGAAGGGCATACGATCTGTGCGCTCGGCGAGGCTGCGGCGTGGCCGGTGCAAGGCTTGATCCGCAACTTCCGTCATGTCATCGAGGAGCGGATCGACCGCTATCAATCGACCCAACAGCAGGCGGCCGAATAAACCTTGAAAACGACAGGAGTTGCGCGAACGATGAGTGGCTACAAGATCCCGGATTTCAATGATAGACTGGGCAGCGCCGCAAAGGCGAAGCAGGCCGCGCTCGAAAAATTCAAGGCGAAGCCCGGACCTGATGATCCGGCTGTCAAGGCGCGGCAGGCGGAGCGCATCAGGATCGAAGCCGAGCGCCAGGCGCGACGCGAAGCCGCCCGCATCGAGAAACAAAGGCAGGAAGCGGCAGCTGCCGCCACACGCGAGGCGGAGCTCTTGGCCAAGAAGGCTGCCGAGGAGGCCGCCTATCAGGAAGAACTTCGCCGCCTCGAAGAACTCGAGATCAAGCAGAAGGCCATCCGGGATGCGCGCTATGCCGCACGAAAGGCCGCAAAGAAGGGTTGAGCACAAGCCGAACACTCGATGGCAGTCTTTGCGGCGGAGCCGCCTTTATGTCGACTGGCACAAGCCGGTCATTCCATTTCAAATTGACTTTGGCCGCCTCTTCGAAGATAACGCGCTTGATCGCAGGCACGCCAAGCGCGCCCGCGTGGCACACGCCGCCCGAGGCTCCAGACCCGCTTCACGGGATATCATCAAGCCTGCAGACCTCGGTTTGCGGCGCCGCAGGGCGCGGAAAACGATGGGAATACGATATGTACGCGGTCATCAAGACGGGCGGAAAGCAATATCGCGTCGCCGCCGATGACGTTCTGAAGGTTGAGAAACTCGACGGTAATCCCGGTGCTGCCGTGCAGTTCGGTGAAGTACTGATGCTTGGTGGTACCGGCAGCGTCACAGTGGGAAAACCGACAGTTTCGGGTGCCTCGGTCACCGCAGAGATACTCGAGCAGGGCCGCGGCCCGAAGCTGATCAATTTTAAGAAGCGACGTCGCAAGAACTCGCGCCGCAAAAAGGGCCATCGCCAGGATCTGACCACCGTGCGCATCATGGAGGTGCTCGGTGCCGGTCAAAAAGCCTCGAAGGAATTGACCGGCGTAGGCGTCAAGGCCCGCCGTTTCCGCGGCTCGGGCCGCCGTTTCGAGCTATTGAAGTCGGCCGAAGGGGGCCAGGCAGACGACCTGTCGCTGATCGGCGGTGTCGGCCCGAAGTTCGCTGAAGAACTGCACAAGGCCGGCATTTTTCATCTCTGGCAGATCGCAGCCTTGACAAAGCAGAACGTCGAGGCGCTGGAAGCCAAAGGTCAATTCAGCCACCGCATCCAGCGCGATGAATGGGTTATGCAGGCGCAGGAACTGCTCGACGGGAAGCCGCCGCGCGCCAAGATCGATCGCGATCACGCAGCCACGAGTGCTTGAGCCAACAGCTACGCAGAGGATTTTACGCCATGGCCCATAAGAAAGCAGGCGGCTCATCACGCAATGGCCGCGATACCGCTGGCCGCCGGCTGGGTGTCAAGAAGTTCGGCGGCGAGCACGTCATTCCCGGCAACATCCTGTGCCGTCAGCGAGGCACGCAGTGGCATCCGGGAAGCAACGTCGGGATGGGCACGGACCATACTATTTTTGCAGTTGCTGAGGGCACCGTATCGTTTGCAACCAAACGCAACGGCCGCATTTATATCTCGGTGGATGTACCCAAAGCCGAGGCAGCAGAATAAAGCAGGCGATACTTAAGCGGCTCGCCTGCCGGTCTCTCAACAGACCTTCAGGCGCGACGGGCATCGATTTCCTTCCGGAATGCCGCAAGAGGCGCCGGGCTCGACGGGTCTGGGGGCGGTGGGAGACCACCGCCCTTTTGCGTCTTCGAGATGGATGCTCGCCATGCACGTTCAATTCCCTAGCGCCACCCGCGACGACGTATTCCGGCTCGAGACACGCAGGCTATGGTTGCGCTGGCCGCGCCCCGGCGACGCCGACGCCTTGCAGGGCGTAGCTTCGCCCGCGTCTGTCGCCGAAATGACGGCGACATGGCCGCATCCGCTGCCGGAGGGGGAGGCCATGCGCCGGATTGCAAGTATTCGTGATAGCAATGCAGGCGGGGGCGGCCTCGCGCTGGCGTTGACGTACAAGATCGCGCCTGATCGGTTGATCGGCATGCTCGGCTGCAATGGGTTAGCCAGCGAGGCGGCAGGTCTCGGTTACTTTTTGAGTTCCGAACTTCATGGTCAGGGCCTGATGACCGAGGCACTGGGTGGTCTGATCGATTTCCTGTTTACCTACACGCGGCTGCCGACCGTCAATGCATCGAGCCGGATCATCAATCCGGCATCGGCGCAGGTACTTGTTAAATGCGGATTCGTGGTGCAGGGCCGGCAGATGATGACAACGCCCGCGCGCGGCGGACGCTTCGAGGTCGACCAGTGGCGGCTGACGCGGGGCGTCTGGCTCGCTGCCGCGCCGATCACCTGTCTGCGGCGACACATCGAAAGCGAGGCCGCTTGAGGCGAGGCGACGACACGTCCTACTCTGCCCGGCATGAGTGATGTCTCTATCGTGCCCTACGGCCAAGCGGCCGGCCGACCCGATTTGCAGGTTGCAATCAACTCGATCTTTTTCGAGTCGAGCGCGACCCAAACTTTCGAGGGGCCTGCTGCACGAGCAGCGTTTCACGAGCGTTGGCTCGGCCGTTATCTCGACGCCGACGCCGCGCACGCATGGCTGGCGATTGATGCAGGAGATCGCTTGGTCGGCTATCTCGTCGGTTGCCTTGGCGATCCAGCAACGATTGCGCGTTTCGCCGATCTGCCGGCGGTACGCGCGTTTGCATCTTTCAGCGCACGCTATCCGGCGCATCTTCACGTCAACCTTACTGCCCCAGCTCGCGGGGCTGGCATCGGCAAACGCCTCATCGAGGCTTTTGTCACTCACGCAAAGGCAAACGGCGCCGCAGGGGCCCATGTCGTCACCGGTACCCGTAGCCGAAATGTCAGCTTCTACCGGCGCTGCGACTTCGAGCCGATGGCTCGGCATGGCAGTGGCGCAGCGGAAATCTTGTTCCTCGGCCGCAAGCTCGTCTGACTGGCGTCAAGTTAGGCGGCCAGGTCCGGCAGGCGGGCGGACGTCAAGGTTCGGCCCGCTTCAGATCGCCGCGCTCGAGCAGGTGAGAAGCGGCCAATCCAAGGACCAGGCCCCAGAACGGCGCACCGATGCGGAGGATCGGAACATCCGCCACCGTTACGACGAAGCAAACGAGCGCGCCAAAGCTGAACTCCCCACGGAAGGAAGCCTGGAAGGCGGCTTGCAGGACCCGGAGCATGGCGAGGCCGGCCAGTGTAGCGATGAAGGCCGGCGGCGTCGCGAGCAGGAGCCGGGTGAAGAACGGCGCCATCAAACCAAAGGCGATGGCGATCAGGCAGAACATCAGCGCGGCGGTGTAATGGCGATGTTTTTCGCCGGAGCTGGAGAGGATTGCGTTCACCGGCCCCGTCAGGCAGGTCGAGACCGTGCCAAAGAAACCGGTAAAGATTGACCCGAGGCCGCAGCCGATGGTGATAGCGTTGATCGGCGGCTGATGGCCGTTGGCGGTCAGCACTGTAATGCCCTGCCCATTCTGCACGACCAGCACCGTGATAGCCAGTGGGATCACGAGTTCAACCATTGCCGGCCAAGAGAACTGCGGCACATACAGGTTGGGTTGGGCCAAGGCGAAGAGAACATCAGCGGACGGTTTGAAGCCGTCGAGCCACCAGACCGCGACGGCACCCACAATTAGAGCTCCGATCAGTGGAGGCAGCACGCGCGCCAGCTTCGGCAGGGCTGAAAGCGCAAAAAAAGCTAGCGTCATTGGTGCCGCGATCCAGAAGCCGTCGCGAAAGGCGAGCACCAGATCCACGCCGAAGCGCAGGAATACACCCGCCACCATCGCCATCACGATCGGCATCGGCACTGCTTGCATCGCGCGGCGCACCCAGCCGGAAAGCCCGAGCAGCAGCATCAAGACGCCGGTGGCGAGGAAGGCGCCGATCACTTGCGGAAAATTCAAGTGGCCAAGCGCCGGCCCGACCAGCACCGTTCCAGGTATGCTCCACAAAAAGACCAGCGGCTGCCTGTAGAGCAGCGTGAAAGCGATGCTCATGAATCCGTTGAGGAAGAACGCGCCGAAGATCCACGACGCGATGTCGGATTCAGAGAGTCCGCCGCGCGACCCGACGGAAAGAATGATCGCCACCGGACCCGAGGCGGCGAACAAGAACGCCACTACCGCGTTGGCCGCATACAGCGGGCCGAAATCCGCGAGCAGTCGCTTCGGTAAAGGCGGGCTTGGTTGTTCGAGCGGCATCCGTTCGAGGTAAGATACAAATTAGATACAAGTCAAGCGCGAGTCCGGCGGCAACTGCGGCTGCCGACACTGGACTGACCAAGAGCAATGGACAATCCTATCAAAACGCTTTTGATGAGTGGAGGGACCGCGGGACATGCCTGGTTCGATCGGGGATTTCGACTACGTCATCGTCGGCGCCGGCACCGCGGGATGCCTGCTGGCCAAACGGTTGTCCGAGGACAAAAACATCCGCGTGGCGCTGCTCGAAGCCGGCGGCAGCGACAATTATCACTGGGTTCATATTCCCGTCGGCTATCTTTATCTGATGGGCAACCCGCGCACCGACTGGGGGTATTCGACGGTCTGCGAGCCTGGGCTCAACGGCCGCAGTCTGAGCTACCCGCGTGGCCGCGTTCTCGGAGGATGCTCCTCGATCAATGGCATGATCTACATGCGCGGCCAGTCGCGGGACTACGATCTATGGCGGCAGATGGGCAATGCCGGATGGGGCTGGGACGATGTGTTGCCATATTTCATGCGGCACGAAGACCAATGGGCCATGACGGCCGAGGAGCTTGGCTCGACCCACGCACGAGGCGGCGAATGGCGCGTTGAGACATCCCGCGTGCGCTGGCAAATACTTGACGCTTTCGCCGATGCGGCGGCCGAGGCGGGCATCCCGAAGATCGGCGATTTCAACAGCGGCGACAACGCCGGTTCGAGCTATTTTCAGGTCAACCAGCGGTCGGGTCTGCGCTGGAATACTGCAAAGGCATTCTTGCGATCGGCGCGTCATCGCGGCAATCTGTCGGTGTTCAAGCACGCGCATGTGCAGCGGCTGATGATCTATGACAATCGCGTCGCCGGTGCCTGGTTGAATATCGAAGGCGAGGACGTAACGGTCGAAGCTCGCCGCGAGGTCATCCTCGCCGCCGGCGCGATCGGCTCGCCGCAAATCCTGCAACTTTCGGGTGTCGGCCCTGGCGCCGTGCTGCAGGCCGCCGGTGTTGCCACGACGCACGACCTCAAAGGCGTCGGCGAGAATTTGCAGGATCACCTGCAGATCCGCTGCGCGTTCAGGGTGTCCGGCGTCAAGACGCTGAACGAGAGCTCGCGGCGGATGTGGCAAAAAGCCGGCATTGCCCTCGAGTATGCGCTGAAACGCACCGGGCCGATGTCGATGGCGCCGTCGCAGCTCGGCGCCTTCGCCAAATCCGACGAAACCCGTGAGACGCCCAACCTGCAATATCATGTGCAGCCGTTGACGCTGCCGAAGTTCGGCGAGCCGCTCGATCCCTTCCCGGCGTTTACAGCGAGCGTGTGCAACGTGCGGCCAACGAGCCGCGGTCATGTGCGGATCACATCACCCGATCCGTTCGCGCATCCGGCGATCCACCCGAACTATCTCGCAACCGAAGACGATCGGCGCACGGCCGCCGCTTCGGTTCGCCTCACTCGCACCATCGTATCGAAGGCGCCGTTACAGAAATTCCGGCCGGAGGAGTTTCGCCCCGGGCCGGCAATCGTCACCGACGAAGAGCTTGCCAAGGCCGCGGGAGATATCTCGACGACGATCTTTCACCCCGTAGGAACGGCTCGCATGGGGCTCGACAACATGGCGGTCGTCGACGAGCGGCTGCGCGTGCACGGGCTCGCCGGGCTGCGAGTGATCGACGCCTCGGTGATGCCGACGATCACCAGTGGAAATACCAATTCACCAACCCTGATGATTGCCGAAAAGGGCGCGGGCATGGTGTTGGCCGATCACCGGAACTGATGCCGGTGAACGGATTCGACTTCGCGCGCAGGGCGGGAGCCCGCATGTGCTAACCATTTCGACAACGGTCGCTGAAATTTTCGTCATGCAGACCTGTTGCGCCTGCGATGCGCCTCGTGCATAGTTTTGAGGCAGTCGACGGTGGGCAGTGGCCCAAGCGGTTGCCGAGGGTGGTCCCACGGTTGAGTTTTCCGGTGAGGTTTCATGGCGCAAGACGCAGCTATTGCTTCCGTCCCCACCACGTCATCGGGCACCGCTCCAGCAATTGAGATGGCAGGTGTAAACAAGTGGTATGGTGAGTTTCACGTCCTGCGAAATATAAACCTGCAGGTCGGTCGCGGCGAGAAGATCGTCATCTGCGGACCATCTGGGTCCGGCAAATCCACTCTCATCCGCTGCATCAACCGGCTCGAAGAGCATCAAAAGGGTCGCATCATCGTCGATGGGGTCGAGCTGACAAGCGACGTGCGTAATGTCGATAAGATCCGCTCCGAAGTAGGCATGGTGTTTCAGAGCTTCAATCTGTTCCCGCACTTGACCGTCCTCGACAATTTGTGTCTGGCCCCGACCTGGGTGCGCAAGATGCCGCGCGTGGAAGCCGAGAAGCTCGCGATGAAATACCTTGAGCGAGTGCGTATCCCCGAGCAGGCCAGCAAGTACCCCGGGCAGCTGTCAGGCGGCCAGCAGCAGCGTGTCGCCATTGCTCGCGCGCTGTGCATGCAACCACGCATCATGCTGTTCGACGAGCCCACATCCGCGCTCGATCCGGAAATGGTGAAGGAAGTGCTGGACACGATGATCGAGCTGGCGCGCTCGGGCATGACCATGATCTGCGTCACCCATGAGATGGGCTTCGCCAAGTCGGTTGCCGATCGCGTGATCTTCATGGACCGCGGCGAGATCGTCGAGCAGGCTCCGCCGAAGGAGTTCTTCGCAAATCCGAAGTCCGACAGAACCCGCATGTTCCTGTCGCAGATCCTCAATCATTAGGGCGGTTGGAGAGTTCAATTTTGCGTCCTGGAGTTCCGTGCGGAGATAAGACGAGGCCGGCATACGAACGACTTTGATCAGCTGGGTGCCGCGAACCGCTAAAGGATGGCGCGCATTCCAACTGTCAAGACACACGCGATTGGACCGCGATGATCGGTCGCTCGCGTGTGAAGTAGAAGGCGACAGGTTGCAATGTAAATGTCCAGTGAGGACGGGAGATAAGAACACATGAAAAGTCTAAGAATCGCGGGCTTGGCAGCTCTGGTCGCCGTTGGCGGCGCTACAGGAGTGCTGGCCCAGGCCAAGGGTGTCGACGCGATCAAGGCGCGCGGCATGGTGCTTTGCGGTATCGGTCCCGGCGCACCAGGCTTCGGCACCCCTGACGACAAAGGCAACTGGGTCGGACTCGATGTCGACTATTGCCGCGCGCTCGCCGTGGCGATTTTCAACGATCCGGCCAAAGTGACGTTCAAGCCGTTGACGGCAAAGGAGCGCTTCACGGCGCTGCAGTCGGGCGAAGTCGACCTGCTGTCGCGCAC
Organism: Hyphomicrobiaceae bacterium; assembly: GCA_041745515.1. GTDB lineage: Bacteria > Pseudomonadota > Alphaproteobacteria > Rhizobiales > Hyphomicrobiaceae > JAKFWF01. Next base: position 19,699 of record JBGTIU010000077.1, read on the forward strand.
CACGACATGGACCATGAGCCGCGATACTTCCATGGGCCTGTCGTTCGTCGGCATCATGATGTACGATGGCCAGGGCTTCATGGTGAAGAAGGCACTTGGCGTAAAAACCGCTAAGGAGCTCAATGGCGCGACGATCTGCGTGCAGACCGGGACGACCACAGAACTCAATCTCGCCGACTTCTTCCGCAGCAACAAGATGACCTACAAGCCGGTCGTCTTCGAGAAGGCCGACGAGACCGTCGCTGCCTTCGACAGCGGTCGCTGCGACGCCTATACCACCGACCGTTCGGCAGTTGCCGCCGAGCGCACCAAACTTAAAAAGCCGGACGACGCGCTGATTCTTCCCGACATCATCTCGAAGGAGCCGCTCGGCCCCGTCGTGCGTCAGGGTGACAGCCAGTTCTTCACGCTGGCGAAGTGGGTTTACTTCGGCCTGCTCAACGCCGAAGAGCTTGGCGTGAACCAAGCCAACGCCGACGAGATGCTGAAGTCGACCAACCCGGACATCAAACGTTTGCTCGGCACCGAAGGTGAATTCGGCAAAGGCATCGGCGTTGCCAACGACTGGGTCTATCAGATGGTCAAGAAGGTCGGCAATTATGGCGAGATCTACGATCGCCATTTCGGCCCGAAAACGGCGATCAACGTCGAGCGTGGTGCGAACAAGCTCTGGACCAACGGTGGTCTGCAATACGCCCCGCCGATCCGTTGATCTGAGACGAGCCAACGCCGGCCACTACCAGTGGCCGGCGTTTTCGATAAATGCAGCCGCGTCAGTTTGACAGGGATGCCACCGATGGCTGTGATAAGCGCCGACACGCAAAGTCAGGCAGCTCCAAAAGCGAGTTTCCTGTACCGGCCCGAGGTGCGGCAGGCCATCTACCAAATCGTCCTGATCGTGGCCCTAGTTGCGTTGTTCTACGCCATCATCACCAACACGCTCGAGAACCTGCGACGGCAGAATATTGCCTCCGGTTTTGGTTTCTGGGACCGCACCGCCGGCTTCGACATCGGCCAGCATCTGGTGCCCTACAGTGCGAGTTCGTCCTACGGCGAAGCGTTCTGGGTCGGGATGTGGAATACATTGATGATCGCCGCCATCGGCGTCGTGTTTGCAACGTTGATCGGGTTCGTTGTCGGCATCGCCCGCTTGTCAAGCAATTGGCTGATCGCACGGTTGGCAACGGTCTATGTTGAAACGCTGCGCAATATGCCGCTGCTGTTGCAATTGTTTTTCTGGTATTTCGCGGTCATCAAATCGCTGCCGCAAGCGCGCCAGGCGATGGAGCTGCCGGGTGGCAGCTACTTGAGCAATCGCGGTCTCAATCTACCGTTCCCAGTTTACCAGCCAGGTCTCGAGCATGTCGGCATGGCTTTGCTCGCCGGTGTCGTGCTCACTGCCCTGATCGGCATGTGGGCAAAGCGCCGGCGGCTGCTGACCGGGCAGCCCTTCCCGGTGTTCTGGACCGGCATCGGTTTGATCGTCGTGCTGCCGCTGGTGGTGGCGATTGTGCTCGGGCGACCGATGACGTTCGACATGCCGGTCAAGGGGACTTTCAATTTCAGCGGTGGCCTGGTCGTCGCACCGGAATTCATGGCGCTGCTGTTCGGCCTCAGCCTCTACACCGCGAGCTTCATCGCCGAGATCGTGCGAGCGGGAATTCTCGCCGTGTCGAAAGGCCAGAAGGAAGCCGCCGCCGCGCTCGGGCTGCAGCCTAGTCAATCACTACGCCTGGTTGTCATTCCGCAGGCGATGCGCATCGTCATTCCGCCTTTGACCAGCCAGTATCTGAACCTGACCAAGAACTCGTCGCTGGGACTGGCAATTGGCTATCCGGACTTGGTGAATGTGACCGGTACAATTCTCAACCAGACCGGCCAGGCGGTCGAGATCATCCTGCTGGTGATGGGCTGCTATCTGACGCTGTCGCTGTTGACTTCGATGTTCATGAACTGGTTCAACGCGCGTGTCGCGCTGGTCGAGCGGTGAGGGCAGGCACATGTCAATGGTAGAGACTACCTCGACCGCACTGCCACCACCGCGCAATCTGGTTGGACCGGTCGCTTGGCTCAGACAGAATCTGTTCTCGTCGCCGGGCAATTCGTTCCTGACGATCATATCGCTGTGGATCGTCTATCAGACGATATCTTCAATTCTGAGCTGGGGCGTGTTCACGGCCGTCTGGACAGGCACGGACGGAACGGCGTGCCAGGCCGAAGGGGTGGGCGCCTGTTGGCCATTCATCGTCGCCAAGTTCGGGCAGTTCATCTATGGCCGCTATCCTGAAGCCGAGCGCTGGCGCGTCGATCTGACCTATGGGCTGGCGGCGGCAGGCCTCATTCCCTTGATGGTCCCTGCCATTCCAGGGAAGAAATGGGCCGCGATCTTCACCTTCGGCATCTTCCCGATCATTGCGTACTGGTTGCTGACAGGCGGCATCTTCGGCATGCCCATTGTAGAGACGCAGTTCTGGGGCGGCCTACTGGTGACGCTGGTTGTCGCCACCGTTGGGATCACCATGTCGTTCCCGATCGGCGTCGCCCTTGCCCTAGGGCGGCGCTCCAAGATGCCGCTCATCCGTTATGCCTCGGTGGGATTCATCGAGTTCGTGCGGGGCGTCCCACTGATCACCATTCTGTTCATGTCGTCGGTCATGTTGCCGCTGTTCATGGCGCCGGGCACCTCGATCGACAAGCTACTGCGTGCGCTGATAGGTGTATCGCTGTTTTCTGGTGCCTACATGGCCGAGACGGTGCGCGGCGGGTTGCAGGCAATCCAACGCGGCCAGTTCGAGGCGGCGGACGCGCTCGGCCTGTCCTATGGTAAGAAGATGGGGCTGATCGTTTTGCCGCAGGCGCTGAAAGTCGTAATTCCGAACATCGTGTCGAGCTTCATCGGCCTGTTCAAGGATACCAGCCTCGTACTGATCATCGGCCTGTTTGATCTGCTCGGTATCGTGCAGCTGAACATGACAGATGCCAAGTGGTTCTCACCGTCGACCGCCATGACCGGCTACGTGTTTGCCGGCCTGCTGTTCTGGGTGTTCTGCTTCGGCATGTCGCGCTATTCGCAGTTTATGGAGCGCAAGCTCAATACCGGCCATCGCTGACGGCGATGGCTCGCGGGCTGCCTCAGAGCAGTGCTGATACGTGGTCGCCGATGGCGAGGCTTGCCGTCAGCCCCGGGCTTTCGATTCCGAACAGCATGATGAGCCCGTGGTGCCCGTGTCGGCCGGGTCCATGAAACTCGAAGTCCGGCACCGGCTCACCCTCATTGTAGAGCTTCGGCCTGATGCCGGTATAGTCAGCACGGATCTTCGCCGGGTCGAGGCCCGGGTAATACAATTTGATGGCCTCGACGAACTGCGCGAATTTGCCGGGTTCGAATGCGTAGTCGATAGCGGGGACCCAAGCGATGTCGGGGCCGAACTTGCAGCGCTTAGCCAAATCGATGGTCGAGTGCAATCCGAGCCAGGCGCCCTGCGGCACCGGATAGATGTGCCGACTGAACGGCGAGCGCCCCTCGAGAGCATAATACTGGCCCTTGGCAAAATAGGTGGCCGGCGGCTGGTAGCCGTTGGCATAGGTGAGCATTTTTGCCAGTGAGGAACCATGCAATCCCGCTGCGATGACGAGCTTGTTGCAGGTAATCCGCGCGGCGTCATCTCCCTCGATATCGACGGCGAATCCTTTTGCTGGCCAGGCCTCGATGCTGGAAACCGCACTGTTGAGAACCACTTGTGTGCCGGTCGCTTCCGCGTGACCCTGCAAAGCCAGCATCAGCCCATGGCTATCTACGATACCGGTCGAAGGTGATAAGATCGCGGCAACGCAGCCGACTTCCGGTTCGAGACGCTTGGCCTCGGTGGCCGTCAGGATCACAAGATCGTCCACGCCGTTGGCGTTAGCCGTCGCCAGGATCGACGCCAGTCTGGGCAGTTGATCCTCCTTGGTCGCGACCAGCAGCTTGCCGCAACGGTCGCAGCCGACGCCATTGTCGTCGCAGAAGCGATAGAGCGCACGCCTGCCCTCGACGCAGAGCTTAGCCCGTAGGCTGCCGGTGGGATAATAGAGCCCGGCGTGGATGACCTCGCTGTTGCGCGAGGACACCTCCGAACCAATCAGCGCGTGCTGTTCGAGCACCAGCACTTCCTGACCCTTTGCACTCAGCGCACGCGCGATTGCCAGACCGATGACACCGGCCCCGATGATGATGGTCTCGACATCCATTGCCATGTGGTTGGCTGATTTGGCGGCTGCGTCTGGCTGGACCTATTGGCATGAAACAAGTGCGCTCGCCAGTCGCTGATCTGTGGAGAAGGCCCGACCCGCCTTGTGTGGAACAGAATGAGAACTTAAACAGGAACCTGTCGGGTCGGAGGGACGCCAGCCAGCATGAGTTTCTCGTTTCTGCATACGGCCGACTGGCACATTGGCAAGTCGTTCGGCAACTTCTCGTCCGAGCAACAACCGTTGTTGCGACAGGCGCGGCTAGATGCGATCGCGCGCATCGCACACGCGGCGCGTCACCGTGGGGCCGGGCACGTGCTCGTATGTGGCGACGTTTTCGACCATCCGGGCCTTGCCGATCGGGTGATCAATCAGGCGCTGGCCGCCATGGCCGCCCAAAGCGGTGTGATTTGGCACCTACTGCCCGGCAATCACGATCCGGCGCTGGACGGCGGCATCTGGCAGCGGCTTTCCGGCATCGGACTGCCGGCAAACGTCCGCGTGCACGAACGGCCCGAACCGGTGGAGATTGCTCCCGGCGTGGTTCTTCTTGCGGCGCCGCTCACAGCCAAAGCCATCGCGCACGACCCAACCACTTGGATGGATGGCGCTGCGACCCCTGCCGGCACAATCCGCATCGGCGTTGCGCATGGCTCGACGCAAGAATTTGGCAGTACCAGGCGCGCGTCCATAGGCATTGCACCGATGCGGCGGGTCGCTGCGCGCCTCGACTATCTAGCGCTCGGTGATTGGCATGGCGTCAAAGAGATTGCGACGGGCATTTGGTATTCCGGAACGCCGGAACCCGATCAGTTTCCGTCCAATGCGCCGGGGTATGCGCTGGCCGTGGAGATCGCCGGCGCAGGCGCGGTACCGAAAGTGACGCCGGTCGCAACTGCGAAATACAGGTGGGTCAAGCGGCGCATCACGGTGCGCGATAGCACCGACCTTGCTCCGCTCGAAGCCGAGATCATGGCCCTTGGGACCACGGCTGCGGAGCACCTTTTCGAAGTAACGCTGGAGGGCATCGTTGGCCTCGCCGACGACGCGCAGATACGCGACCGGCTGTTCAAGCTCGACCACTCGCTGTTCTCTTTGCACCAACGGCTCGATGGCTTGAGGCTCGATGCCGGCGGTGATGTCATTGAAACCATCGGCGACGTCGAGATCAAGGGCGTGGCCATGCGGCTCAGCGCTATGCGCGCCGATCCGGGCCCGGAGACGCTCTTGATCGTCGAGGATGCGTTGCGCCGGCTGTTCCAGATGGTGCGATCGTCAGAGGACGCACGATGAAGCTGCGTGCGGTACGGCTGTGCGAGGTCGGTATGTTCCGTGACGGCGTGGCCCTTGAAGGGCTGACCGGCGGCCTCGACGTGGTAGCGGGCCCGAACGAGATGGGAAAATCTACTCTGTTCCGGGCGATCCGGACGGTGTTCCAGCAGAGGCATCATCTCGACAACGACAGGATCAGACAGCTGGTCTCTACCTTTGGCGGGGTGCCGCAGGTCGAGGTGGATTTCGAGACGGCGGGGCGCTTCTGGCGCTTGCGCAAGTGCTATCTGAGTGGCAGTTCGGCCGTGTTGAGCGATCTCGGCGGCACGTTGGTTCTGCGCAATGCAGATGCAGAGAACGAGCTCTCCCGCTTGCTGCGTGGGCGGCTCGGACGGAATGATCTGCTGGGATTGGTTTGGGTCGGGCAGGGCGAGAGCACGGGGCTGCCGGATGCCAGCGCGATCGAGGCTGGACTTGGCCGATTGATCGAGGATGAGATCGCAGATGCCGGCGGGGGTGGCCAAGCGCGGCGCATCAGAGCCGAGATTGAAAAGGTGCTGGACGGACTGGTAAGCAAAAAAAGACGGGGGCCGAAGGCAGGCACGGCCTATGCAGCGGCGCGGGCAGCCCGGGATACCGCGACCACACAGCTGGCACAGGTGCACGCCGCGGCGCTAGCCGCCGCGGGCCGACTCGGCCAATTGATCGACGCCCGATTGCGCGAAGCTGTGCTGGCCGAGCC
>JBGTIU010000078.1:0-20688 GCA_041745515.1 Hyphomicrobiaceae bacterium
TGCATCGACGGCGCTTGCCGCCCTGCTCGGCGCCGGTTGCAGCGCCGATATTTCCCGGTTCGAGGGCCAGAGTTTTGGCCTCACCGACAGCAAGAGCGCCAATATTCCCCCGACAGGCATGCGCCAAGGCCAGCCGAGCAATCTCGGTAGTCAAGAGCCCGACGGCGGCGCGTCGCCGGCTGGGGCCTATTACCCACCGTCGAGCAGCCGGGCGAACGATGTCCGCATGTCGTCGCTGCCCGAGCCCGCCGTGCCGTTGCCGCCCGCGGGCGCGCCTGCTCGCGCGCACTCGATTGCGCCTCGCCCGGTATCCCAGGCCAGTGGCCAGCAGTTACCCGTTAGACCGATCGCTTCCGGCCGGACCATCGAAGTGGCAGGCGGCGATACGCTGTACGGCCTTGCCAAGAAGCACAAAGTAACGATCAACGAGCTGATGGCCGTCAATCAGTTGGCCGGCCCTGCTCTGAAGCCTGGACAGAACCTGGTGCTGCCGGCCGGCGGTTCGATGGCCCACACACCTCAGCCGCAGAAGCCGATTGGGCGCTTAGCGGTCGTCCCGCCAGCGGGTATCGCAACGCAGCCAACGGCGGCCGTCGTGCCTGCACCCGGCCCGGCGACAACCATGACCGCACCAGCCTGGGACGGCGCCTACACCGTGCGTCCAGGCGACAGCGTTTACGCGATTGCACGCTCGCACAAGGTCTCGCCAGTCCTGCTGCAACAGGCGAACGGCATCACCGACGCCTCCAAGCTGAAACCCGGGTCGCTGCTGAAGGTACCGACCGGCAGCGTGACGACTGCGTCAGTTCCGTCCGCGCCGATCTCGCAAGTCGCAGGCGCCAGCGCCACCGTCGCGACGCCACGCACCACGCAGGTAACCAGACCGACCCTGATCAATGGATCGCGCGTAGCGGGCCTGCCTCAGACTGACGCAATCGACGAGGCGAGCCCGACCTCCGACGAGACCGCATCGAAATCAAAAATTGACACCGTCAGTGCGCCTACTTCGACCGTGCCTGGGGCTAAGTTCCGTTGGCCGGTCAAGGGCCGGGTGATCGGTAATTACGGGCCGCGTGGCGACAATACCCATAACGATGGCGTAGATATTGCGGTGCCGCTCGGTACGCAGGTTCTGGCCGCGGAACAAGGCGTCGTTGCCTATGCCGGCTCGGAGCTCAAAGGTTATGGCAACCTGATCCTGGTGCGCCATGATAACAGCTGGGTGACGGCCTATGCCCACAACGACGAAATTCTCGTCAAGCGCGGCGACAAGGTGCGGCGCGGCCAGGCGATTGCCAAGGCCGGCAAAACCGGCACGGTCGACCAGCCGCAGGTGCACTTCGAACTGCGCCAGGGTCAAAAGCCGGTCGATCCCGTTCCGTTCATGGAAAAGATGTAGGCAGACATCCCTCGTCAGCACCATTGACGCGTAAAATGGTGCGGTATTTGCTTAGCCTATCCAGGCTTGCATGACGCGGAGACCTCGAGCGATGCCCTCCCAGACAGGCTCTGAAGGCCCGGATATCCTGTTCCAGCCGCTCCGGCTCGGCCCCAACCTTACGGTCAAGAACCGCATCCTGCGATCGAACGTCTCGGGGCGTTTCGACAACGAAGACGGCTCACTCACGCAGGCCCGCATCAACTGGGAGGTGAAATTCGCGAGCGCCGGCGTGGGAGCGATCCTGGGCTCCTATGCTCCGGTGACGCTCGATGGCCGGATCATGACCGGATACGCCGGCATCCACCGGGACGAGACCATCCCCCAATGGCAGACGCTCGGAGACGCCGTGCACATGCACGACTGCCGGTATATCATGCAGCTGAGCCACTCAGGCCGGCAGATGGATCTGCCCGGTATCCTGAACGAGCACCGCGCGACCGCAGCCGTCACCGACGCCCGCGAACCGATCCACGGCTTTCCGGCCCGGGCGATGACCGGTCGCGAGGTCGAGATTCTGATCGGCCAGTTCGCGCGCGCGGCGTGGCGATCGCGTGAAGCCGGCCTCGACGGTGTCGAGCTGCACGCCTCGAACGGCTATCTGTTCAACCAGTTCCTCAGTTCCGCGATCAATGCGCGCAAGGACGAGTGGGGTGGCGATCTCAGGGGCCGTGCCCGCTTCCTGCTCGAGGTGATCAGAGCGATCCGCGCTGCGGTCGGACGCGATTTTCACCTGCAGGTCAAGCTTGGCGCGATCGATTACAACAACGTCGACCCGCTCGAAGCCGCCGGCAATACCCTGGTAGACACCATCGAGGTCGCGCGCTGGTGCGAAGCCGCCGGCATCGATGCGCTGCATATTTCGATCGGATCGTCGTTTCCGCATCCGCTCAATCCGCCCGGCGGGATGCCGGCCGATGTCCTGGCGAAAACCTACGACGCGATGGCCTCCTGGGGCGACCACGGCTGGCGCAACCTGACGGTGTTTCGATTCCGTATGCTGCGCCCGATCTTCCGGCGTATGTGGTTTCGCATGCAGAAGGGGCGGCCGGTGGAGGGCGTCAGCCTGGCCGAAGCGCGCGCCATCAAGTCGGCCGTCAAGATCCCCGTGATCAGCACCGGCGGCTACCAGACGGCGTCGGTCATTCGCGATGCGATCACCTCAGGCGCGATCGATGCGGTGTCGATCGCGCGGCCGCTGATCGCCAACAATGACCTCATCGCGCAGTGGCGCGCAGGCCGCGATCTGCCGGCGCGGCCCTGCACCTATTGCAACAAGTGCCTTGTCAATGCGCCGAAGAACCCGCTCGGTTGCTACGAGGAGAGCCGGTTCAACAGCCGCGAGGCAATGATCGACGAGATTCTATCGGTCTACGGGACGCAGCCGATCCTGGTGATGCCTAATGCGGAACAAGCTCGAATGAACGCCGCCGAGTAATACCAGTCACGAGTTGCCGTAGGATGCTAATATGGATGCCATTTCCGACACCAAGACGCGCAACCGGTAGCGATCCTGCAGCATGGCTCGAGCAGTGGCAGACAAACCGACGCTGGCCGAGCAATTGCTCACACGGATCAGGACCGGTCGCTACCCCCCGGGGACATGGCTGCGTCAGGAGGCTCTGGCGGATGAGTTCGCAGTCAGCCGGACGCCAATCCGCGAGGCCCTGCGCCAACTCGAGGCCCAGGGAATTGTCCATCTCGTGCCGAACCAGGGCGCGCTGGTTCGCAGCCCCGATGCCCGCGAAATTCGGGAGGCCTATCAGGTCCGCGCGGAATTGGAGGGTCTGGCAGCGCATCTGGCCGTCGCGTGGATCACGGACGAGCAGATCGATCGCTTAAGGCGGGCGCAGCGTGCTTTCATTACCGCCGTCGAGGCCGCCACACCGGGCAGCGAGAAGGCCGCCGGCCCAAGCCACGCCAGAAGGACTTCGAACTGGGTCGAGGCCAACGACGAGTTTCATGCCGTGATCATCGAGGCCAGCGGCAACCAAAGGCTGGCCTTGGTGCTCGCGCAGCTTCACATTGGCTTTCTGCGCAGCATCATGCTGGCGACCGTTGCCATCGACGGACGCTTCATGCGGGAGAACATCGCACAGCACGATGCCATTCTCTCTGCGGTCGAGCGGCATGACGCGGCCGAGGCGCGCCGAACCATGGCGCACCACGTGCAGCGCTCCGGCGAGCAAATGGTTCGCTGGCTGGAGACGGCGGCGAAGGACGCTCAGTAGTCGTGCCGCTCTTTGTCGAGCGCGGGCCGCTCCTGCAGATTGAACCGGCCATCATAGATCGGCGCCTTGCCGGTGGTCGGTCCCTGATACTGCACAAACAGAATCTGTCCCCCTGTTTTTGTGTGCAGCGGTTGTTCGAAATGCGGGTCGGCGTGATACACCATGGTGCCCGGCCCATACATGGTTCCGCCGATGTCGAATTCGCCTTCCAGGATGTACCAGACCTGCGCGAAATAGTGGCTGTGCAGCGGATGGCCCGCTCCCGGATCGTACTTGATGACCCCTGCATTAGGCTCGGTCGGCCGCTCAGGGTGAGGATGAAACAGCATTTTGCTGGTGAGCCCTGCAAAGCGCTGAACCTCCCACTCCATATCGTCGAGATGACGACATTCGTGCGCATGGTGACCTTTGGTCAGCGGCGCTGTCCGTGCGTCCGCAATGGGAAGTTTGGTGACAGGGTCGATCGTAGCTGTCGTTTGGGCCATCGGTTTCTCCTGTAATGAGTTGACGTCGCACACTCATTGTATCCGAAACTCAAAAGATTGGATACAATTATTTGAGAACCGTCAGACCCGGTCGTTGGAGGCGCGCCAATCGTCACCGCCGATGGAGTTGATTGCAATGACGGCTTGCGTGCGGCTATCGACGCCCAGCTTTTGCAGGACGGCCGATACGTGCGCCTTTATTGTCGCCTCCGACACGCTCAGGCGGTAGGCGATCTGCTTATTGAGCAATCCCTCGCCGAGCATCATCAACACCCGAACCTGTTGTGGGGTGAGCGACGACAAGCGGGCCGCGAGCTTGCCGGTTTCGCTATCGTCGGCGGCCGATAAATCAATGTCCGGCGGCGTCCACAGCTCGCCGTCCAGCACACGACGGACTGCAAGCCGGATCTGGTCAACCGGCTGCGATTTCGGCACATAGCCCGAAGCGCCGAACTCCAGCGCTCGCCGCACCGTCGCCGCTGCCTCGCTGGCCGACACGATCACCACGGGAATGTCCGGGTGTTCCGCCCGCAGATAGAGCAGGCCCGACAGACCCTGCACTCCCGGCATCGCAAGATCGAGCAGGATCAGGTCGATCGCCCGATCGGCCCGCAGTGTCTCCATCAGCGCATCGAGCGAGCCTGCCTCCAAAATCTGCGACGGAGCGAAAGCCGCGCTCAGCGCCTGATTGAGTGCGCCGCGGAACAACGGGTGGTCGTCGACAATGATGATACGCGTCGTCATGCCCGGATTCTGAGAGCTTGTCTGAACGACTGTGAACAAGGAACGCGCTATAGTCGCATGGTTCAGGCTGGAATAGTAATTCAGCCGGCGGCCAAATGCGCTAACAATATTGCCGCCGCGCTGAAACCACAAAGCTGCCGCACATCCATTGCCCGCGGAGTAGCCACACTAGGGGTTCTTCAAAGACGCTCGAGGGGACGGCCATGATCGAACGCAAGGAACGAAAGCCCTACTGGCGGCACACGAAGCTTCAGATGCTCGCGAGCCTGTTGCCGTTCCTGATGGTGATGATCGTGTTCCCGCTGTACGCGGAGCGGCTTAACTCCAACAAGTTCCTGGGCTTTCCGCTGGGCTACTTTCTCGTTGGCCATGGCCTGATCGTGATTGCGATCTTCACCATCGCCTCGTTCGTCAACCGTCAGGATGCCGTCGACCACTGGCATGGCGCGCACGAAGACACATGACCACGCTCGGCGGCACACGCCTCGTCAACCCGAGGCTCGGCACGTATTTCGGCATCTTTGTCAGCGCCTTTGCCTCCCTCGTCATACTGGCGCTGGTAGCCGAGCAGCTCGGCGCGCCGGATCTGGTTGTGCGCTGGATCATGCTTTTTGCGCCTCTGGCGCTCTATGCCGGCATCGGCGTCGCTTCGCACACCAACGACCCGGCCGACTATTTTGCTGCCGGCCGCCGCGTGCCGGCATTCTTTGCCGGCCTTGGCATTGCGATCTCAGGTGTTGGCGGCGTCGGCGTCGTATGCCTGACGGGACTGTTTTTCATCAACGGACTCGACGCATGGTGCATCGTCAACGGTTTCGTTGCAGGGCTTGTCGTGTGCGCCATCATGGTCGCGCCCTACTTCCGGAAATTCGGCGCGTATACCGTTTCGAGCTATCTCGGCCGCCGGTTTGACAGCCGCATTGTTCGCATCATCTCCGCCGCGGTCCTTGTCGTACCACTGCTGCTGGTCGTCACTGCGGAGCTCAAGGTCGGCGCCGCCGCCGCTGCCGAATTGACCGGAAGGCCGGTCATCGAAATGAGTGTTGTGTTCGTCATTGCATTGGTCGCCGGCTTGGCAGCCGGCGGCATGCGCTCGCTGAGTTGGGCGGGCGCTGCCGCGGGCTTGGCCGCGATACTGGCGTTGGCCGTACCGGCAGCCATTGTCGCCACCGATGCCACCAATCTGCCGTTGGCACAGTTCAGCCACGGGCCGGTGCTGCGCGCGGTAGGACGGATGGAGAATGTGCAAGGGCTGCCGATCCCGATCCTTTCGCCGTTCGCCTTCGATCTGGCCGGCACCGAACTCGAAGCCCTGACGCGACGAATGTCGCACCCGTTCGGCAGCGTCGGCCCGGCAAGCTACATCCTGACCGCACTGACTTTGGCCGCCGGCGTCGCGGTTGCCCCGTGGCTGCTGCCGCGCGTGGGGACGGCACCCGGTGTCTACGAGGCGCGCAAGTCGCTTGGCTGGGCGGTCTGTGTGTTTGGTGTGCTGATCCTCACGACGTCGGCGATGGCGGTGTTCCTGCGCGACATCGTGCTCGAACAACTGGCCGGCAGTAGCGCCACGCAACTGCCGGCGTGGTTCACCACGTTTGCCGGCTCGGGGGCGGCGGCCGTCGATGGGCGGCTGCCAAAGCTGCCATTGTCGAGCTTTTCCTTCAAACGCGATGCGGCTTTGTTCGCACTTCCCATTGCTGCACAATTACCCGCAGTAATCGTATACCTGACGTTCGCCGGTGCGATTGCGGCAAGCTTTGCGGCGGCTGCTGCATCGACTCTGGCGCTCGGCACCCTGATTGCAGAAGACGCGATCTACGGCTCGCGGTGGGAAATCCTGGCCCAAGGTCCGCGCCTCGCCGTCACCCGCAGCGCGATTGCGATGGCGGCGTCACTGGGCGCTGCGTTTGCGGCCCTGCTGCCGGCTGACCCGCTGAAGCTCATGCTGTGGGCGATTGGCTTGACGGGGGCTGCTGCCTTCCCCGTGGTCGTGCTCTCGATCTGGTGGAAAAGGCTCAGCACCCTCGGCGCGATTGCCGGCATCATCTCAGGCTTCGTAACTGCGGTTCTGGCAATTCTGGCGGGCGAAGCCGGATGGTTCGGTGTACCAAGTACACTTTGCGGCGTATTTGCCATTCCCGTCAGCGTGGCCACGGCCATTATCGTGACAGGCCTGCGTCCGGCGCCCGCGCGCCATCTACTGGAGATGGTTCGCGACATGCGTGTGCCGGGAGGCGAAGCCGTCTACGACCGCGAACTGCGGCTGGCAAGATTGAAGCGTCGTCAAGCCTCGGCCAACTGATCCAGGGTCCGTTCCGTTCGCTTCGCCCTCTCAAACGGTGCAATTAAGATCGCATGACACAGCCGACCTCGCGAACCACCAGTCGAGCCGACCGCCTCGAGGTCTATGCGCCGATCGAACCCTATGCCAGTGGCCACCTTGCCGTCGGAGACGGACACGAGATCTACTACGAGTCGAGCGGCAATCCGGCTGGCATTCCAGCCGTCGTCGTGCACGGCGGCCCGGGCGGAGGCTCAAACCCGAGCATGCGGCGCTATCACGACCCGGCACGCTACCGCATTATATTATTCGATCAGCGCGGATGCGGACGCTCGACGCCGTACGCCTCTTTGGACAACAATACGACCTGGGCTCTCGTCGCGGACATGGAGCGCCTGCGCGCCCACCTTGGGATCGACCGCTGGCAGGTGATGGGCGGCTCGTGGGGCTCGACGCTGGCTCTCGCGTACGCGCAGGCTCACCCCGACCGCATCAGGGCACTTGTTTTACGCGGCATCTTCCTGCTGCGCCGCGCGGAACTCGACTGGTTCTATCAGGACGGTTGCAGCTGGCTGTTCCCGGATGCCTTTGAGCAGTTCATCGACGTCATCCCCGCGGACGAGCGCGACGCCATGGTGGCGGCCTATCACCGCCGGCTGACCGATCCCGACACCGCCGTGCAACTCGCCGCCGCCAAGGCTTGGAGCGCCTGGGAGGGTCAGACGCTGTCGCTCGTTCCCGACGTCCGGCGCGTCGAGCTGTTCAGCGCCGACAGCTACGCCATCGCATTTGCCCGCATCGAATGCCATTACTTCGTCAATCGCGGCTTTTTCGAGTGCGACGATCAGTTGTTGCGCGATGCGCACCTGATCCACGGCATCCCAGGTGTCATCATCCATGGCCGCTACGATGTGGTGACGCCGTTGAAGAATGCCTGGGACCTGCACCGCGTCTGGCCGGCAGCAGAATTGCGCATCGTGCCCGACGCGGGGCACGCCATGACCGAACCCGGGATCGTGCATGAATTGGTTGCGGCCACGCGGCGGTTCAGCCGGTCGGCCTGACGGCTGTGGGGAAGACGCGTCACGACATCAAGGTTCGACGAGCATCGAGCGTCCGGCGCTGAAGCCGACCATCACTGCCGGCCTCCCGCCTTGCATGACGACGCGAAAATCCTCAGCCGCCACGGCCGGCAGTTCGATCCTCGAGAATTCGTTGGCGCGGCCACCGCTGAACGAAAAAAAACGCAGACCGCGGCGGTTCTGCGAGGGGATTGCGAGGTCCGCAATGCCATCGCCATTGAAGTCGGCGATCGCATGGAGCTTGAGGTGCTGTGACCCGAGCGCGTGATTGCACACATCGTCCAGCGCCTGCGTCTGCACCAGCGCGCCGTCCCGCGCGGTCCACAGTTGCAGTTCGCCGTCGACGTGCGGCGTCCTGACCAGTGCAATGTCGAGCACTCCGTCGCCGTCGAAGTCCGCAACGCCTGCCGGATTGAGCCATTTGAACGGCGTCCCGATTGGCGGCGTTTCCGCGATGATCTTCAGACCCTTGTCCGGAACGACCGCAATCAACGCCAATGCCGCGCCGGTCTTCAAGTAGGAGCGTACAGCGATCACCATGTCCTGGCCGTCGATATCCACGATGCGCGGCTCGCGATCCTCAAACACGCTGTCGTTGGGCAGCGTCAGCTTGTAGGTGCGGCGATCCTTGAGCGATACTACGACAGACGCCGGCTCGTGTTCGGATCCGAGCGCAAAATGCCGGTAGCGTTGCGTCGCGTCGGAGAACCATGCAGCGATGATGTCTCGGCTGCCGCGAGCGACCTTGCCGTCGCGCAAAGGCACGTCATGCCGCGGGCGCTTGAACCGGCCCGATGCGTCATCGACCGTATCCGGTTCGCCCGGTTTCGCCGTGCCGGCAGCAGATGCCGGATGCCATCCGGAGCCGGCGGCCGCCAGCACCGCAAGCGCCGCCCGCCTTGTCAGCATCCGTGGACCTCACCGCATTGATCTGCGTGAGCTTTGATATACGGATTCGCACTGCCGTTGACGCAGACGTGGTGAGGCTCATTGGCCACAATCAGATTGTGCGAACGCCCTGCCCGTCAGCAAAGTCTTTCCGCCAGGCCGTGACAAACTGTAGGTTGGCGCCTGGACGCGAGTAGGCGCCCAGGCTTGAAATTGCGCAGGGGAGTTCCAGGAATGAAAGCGTGTCATCGCAGTTTGCTGTCTCGGCGGATTCGCGCGGTTGGCTTGGCGACGCTCGCCGCACTGCTGGGTTTTCCGGTGATGGCGCCAACGCAGGCGAAGGCCGAGGAGATCATTGTCACCATCACGCGGGTCAGAGCGCTCGATAAGATCGACGCGCTGAGCAAAGCCGACTTCGGGGCCCGGGTTACGATCGCCGGCGAGGCGTTTCCGACGGCCGTCATCCAGAACGACGACGACATCCGGCCGAGATGGACGCTTCGCAAGAAGGTCGCGGCCGGCGTGCATGACGTCAAGATCGAGCTGCTCGACAAGGACGTGACCAAGAGCGATCTCATCGACATCAATCGGATTGCCGGCAAGCGCGATCTCGATTTCAAGGTGGATACGGGCAAGTGCACAGTCGGCGGTTTCACCTCGCCGTACCGTTGCGGCACGGCAATCGTGCGATCGGGCGACGAGCGCAAGAGGGCGCTCATCATGTTTTCCGTCGCCGTCAAACGCTGAGCGGAGTTGCAACAGCCGGGAGGGGTGGCTCAACTGATGCCACCCCGAGGTGCGCTCTGATCCCCGGCCCCCGCTGGGCAATTCAGTTTCCACTCCCGCGTCCCGCCTTCCCCGGAATTTGACGCGTTTTCGCGGCAGATGTCCCGGGCCTTTACCTGTTCGGATGTGGCAGGATATTGCCCGACCGCAACTGGTGAAGATCCCGGACAACCGCGCCGCCCTGCGGTCGGCCCGGTTTCCGGGAACGCGTGGGTTGGGTTGGATGCCAATCAAGAACTGAACCGCCCTGCCGCCCCGCCCCCGCTCGCTGCCTTGCGGCGGTCATGGTGGACTGGCACCTTCGACCGGGTCCCGTCCACAGGAGGCGTCATCAATGCGGTCACGACAGACCATGCGCGCGGCACTCGCATCGATCGCCTTGTTCTCGGTGCTCGGTCAGCCCGCCGGCGCGCAGGACGCAGAGACCCAGTCCAAGCCGTCACCAACCGGCCGCACGCACCGCGGCGGCCAAGCCGCTCAGACGATGGTTCGTCCGAGCGAGCGGATGCTGCCCGGCGACAGCGACACCACGCATACGCTCGAGTTGCCGGGCCGCAGCCTGAAGTTCAACGCAACGGCCGGCACGATCCCGTTCCGCAATGCCGAGGGCCGGCTGCTTGGCGAGTTTGCCTACATTGCCTACACGATGCCCAACACGGAAACCTCGAAGCGCCCCGTGACGTTTGCTTTCAACGGCGGACCGGGGTCTTCATCGGCATGGTTGCATCTGGGCGCGCTCGGTCCCTGGCGGCTGCCGCTCGATGCCGCCAGCCCGTCGGCCTCCGCTTCGCCTGCACTGATCGCCAACGCCGAAACCTGGCTCGACTTCACCGATCTCGTGTTCATCGATCCCATCGGCACCGGGTACAGCCGGCTGGCACAGACATCGCAGCAACAGCAAGATGCCGCGGGCCAAAGCCCGACGACGCAATCGCAGAACCGCGCCCAATCGCCGGCACGCGACGGCGGCACGCGCGAAAGCGGCGGACAACGTTTCTTCTGGTCGGTCAATGGCGACGTCGAATCGGTCGCCGAGTTCATCCAGCTGTGGCTGAAGAAGACCAACCGCTTCGCCTCGCCCAAGATGATCGTCGGCGAGAGTTATGGTGGTATCCGCGCACCGAAAGTTACGTCCGCGCTGCAAACCAGGCTCGGCGTCGGCATCAACGCCATGGTGCTGGTGTCGCCCGTGCTCGACTATGGCGACCGTGGTTCGTGGCGTGGCTCCAGTCCCACCGGCCTGTCGTCGGTGCTGCCATCGCTGGCGGCGTCGGCGATCGAAGCGAAGGATTCGAACGTGGTGTTGCAGCGTTCGGTGCTGGCAGATGCCGAGGGCTACGCTCGCGGCGACTATCTGGCCGACCTGCGGCGCGGGCCAGACGACAGCGCCGCACTGGACCGCATGGCAAAACGGCTGGCGAGCCTGCTCAACTTGCCCGAGCCTCTGGTGCGCCAATACGGTGGGCGCGTGGACAGCTTCATCTATCGCCGCGAAGCCAACCGAACGACCGGCAAGGTTGCCAGCATCTACGACAGCTCGGTCAAGGCGTTCGATCCCGAGCCGACCTCCTATTTCCCGGCCAACAACAATGACCCGTTCATCGCCGCCCATGCCGCGCCGATGACCGGAGCGATGGTCGATCTTTACGCCACGCGTCTGAAGTATTCGGTCGACCAGCCCTACAAGATGGCAAACGCCGCGGTGCTGGGAGCGTGGGTCTATCCAAACCAGCCCTATGCGCTCAATTCGACGACGGAGTTGCGCGCGGCGCTCGCACTCGACCCGAAGCTCAAGGTGCTGGTGACGCACGGCTTCAACGACACCATCACGCCGTACTTTGCGTCGGACACGGTGCTGGCGCAGATCCCGGCTTACGGCGGTGACAAGAGCCGTCTCGGCCTGATCGTCTATCCCGGCGGCCACATGTTCTACAGCCGCGACGCCTCGCGCAAGGCGTTCAGGGACGATGCGCGGAAGCTGTTGGAGTAGCCCCCTCAAGCCGCCCTGATCCAGCAGTGGTTGTCATGGAACGCGGCACCGCCGAACGGGGCGATCTGGACGGCGCTGGTCAGCGTGTTGAGACCTTCGCCGCCCTCGAACTGGCTGTTCGGGGGGATAGATTCGACGATGACGACACCGGCCTGCACCCCTTCGAAGCTTTCCGCGTGCAGCACGATCTCGCCGCGCTCATTGCCCATGCGGATCTTGCTGCCGTCGGCCAGCCCGAGCTTTGCTAAGTCCGTCGGGTTGATCTTGGCGCGCGGCCGGCCTTCACGCGCCCGGCTGGTCGGCATTTCGTTGAACGACGAGTTGAGGTAGTTGCGCGCCGGTGATGTCGCCAGCCGGAACGGGTGGTCGGCGTCCGCCTTCTCGTTGACGTCCCAGTGATCGGGCAGTCGCGGCACCAGATGCCCGATGCCCCAGTCGTGCTTGCGGGCGGCTGGTACATTCGGCCAATCCGGTTTGAAGCGGAAGCGGCCATCCGGATAGGCGAAACCCTTCACATAGTGCGCGGTGTCGAAATCGGGCTGACAATCGAGCCACTTCTTCTCGGCAAGATTGTCGAGCGATCCCCAGCCCGACTTCTGCAACGTCTCGTCCATCAACTCGCGCGAGGTCATGGCGAAGCCGCGGTGCTCGGCGCCGACGCGGTCGGCCAGCGCGCAGATCACGTCATGGTTCGAGCGGCACTCGCCCGGCACGTCGAGCAGTTTCGGTCCAAGCAGAATATTCTGATGCCCGCCGCCCTGGTACATGTCGTCGTGCTCGAGAAACATCGTCGCCGGCAGCACGATGTCGGACATTTCTGCCGTGGCCGTCATGAACTGCTCGTGCGTGCACACGAACAGGTCGTCGCGCATGAAGCCGGCCTTGACCTTGCGCTGATCGGGCGCGACCTGCACCGGGTTCATGTTCTGGACGAACAGTGCCGTGACGGGGGGCCCGTCCTTCAGATCCTGCCGGTCGCCGCAGAGCACCGCGCCGATGCGGCTCATATCCAGCATCCGAACGCTGTCGTCGCGGCAATCGTGGCCTTCGATCAGCGACTTGTCCCAGTTGTAGATCGCGCCGTTGTTGTGGAACGCGCCGCCACCCTCGTGCAGCCAGCCGCCGGTGACGGAGGCGATGCACGATGCGGCGTGCATGTTGTGTGCGCCGTTACGCTGGCGGGAGAAGCCGTAGCCGAGCCGGAAATAGGTTTTCGGCGTGGTGCCGACGAGCATGGCAAAGTGCTCGATCTCGGCAACGGTCAGGCCGGTAATGGCGGCCGCCCATTCGGGCGTCCTGGATCGCAGATGCGCTTCGAGTTCTTCCGGGCAGTCGGTGTACTGCGCCATGTACGGCCGATTGGCGTAGCCGTCGCGGAACAGCACATGCATCACCGCGCAGGCAAGCGCGCCGTCGGTGCCGGGACGCAGGCACAATGCGACGTCCGCCTGCTCCATGGTGCCGTTGCGGTAGATGTCGATTGCGACGATTCGGGCAGCCCGCTCCTTGCGGGCCTTGACCGCGTGCGTCATGACGTTGACCTGGGTGTTGACCGGGTTCGTGCCCCAGATCACCACCATGTCGGACTTGGCCATTTCACGCGGGTCCGGCCCGGCCAGTTTTCCCGTGCCGGCGATGTACCCGGTCCACGCCGATGTCGTGCAGATCGACGAGTACATCTGGCTGTAGCGCTTGGCGTGGCGCAGCCGGTTGATGCCGTCGCGCATGACAAGGCCCATGGTGCCGGCGAAATAGTAGGGCCACACTGCTTCGGGCCCGTGTTCGCGCTCGGCTTTGAGCATTGCCTTGGCCGTGATGTCGAGGGCATCGTCCCAGGACACGCGCTCGAAATCCGTCGAACCCTTCGCCCCCTTGCGGCGCAGCGGGTGCATCAGGCGGTCGGGGTGATGCACCCGCTCGGCATAGCGCGCGACCTTGGCGCAGATCACGCCTGCCGTGTAGTCGTTGTCCTTCGATCCGCGCACCCGGCCGATGCGCCCATCGGGCAGCAGCTCGACATCGAGCGCACAGGTCGATGGGCAGTCATGCGGACAGGCCGTGTGGCCGATGTCAACTGGGCGGTCCATGCGTGGCTTTCCTGAGTTCCGAGGTCGGTTTTGCCCAAACTACGCTGGCGCTGCGTGGTGCGCCACAACGGTTTCACGTTTCATCACGCGCGCTCTCAGTCCCGTCACATTTGTTCACGAGGCGGCGAGCGGCCCTTTTTTAATGTCGCACACGATTACAACTGTGTGCCAGCGGCTGCTTCCCGCCGCGTTGGAGGGTGAAAATTATGCGCCGCATTGCTCTCGCCTCCCTGGCCGCCGCCGTCGGCATCGCGACGTCGTTTGCCTCCGCCGATGCGCGCCCGCGCAAGGCGACCGGAGTATCCAAGACGCTGCCCAACCAATCTGCTTCGAGGGCTTCGCGTTCCGACGACCGCGGCCTCGCCAACAGCTACGATCCGTCGGGCAACTACGGCGCCTACCCCGAGTGGGCTCGGCGTGCATTGTCACCCCGCACGGGCGGTCCGGGGAAGTAGGTTGCCGAGTCGGCGATCTCGAAGCTCATGCCACAGATTGTGCTCAGCCGAGATAGGCTGGTCGCGCAGAGCACGTGAGCGATTTGTTCGCCAGGGTTGTGGTCCGCGCATCAAAGCCACTCATGAGCAAACAAGGAAAAAGACGCAAACTTGCCCTCTCCCCGCCTGCGGGGAGAGGCATTGTCGTGACAGCTCGCGCGTTGCGCTTGCCGCCTCGCCGCATTAAGTGTGCTGAGCTGCGACGCTGCCTGGACCTTCAGCCGTGACCGATCCCTTGAAGTTGATTGCGCTTGACGCCGAAGATCTGAGCGTGCTGTCCGCTCACATGCAGGATGCCGTCTGCCAGGTCGGCGACATGGCGTATCTGCAGGCAGAGCGGCGGTACGCACTGATCGCCAACCGTTTCGACTGGTCCGCCGCCGTCAAACAGCCGGAGGTCGCATCCGAGGCGTCCAGCGGCCCGTTCTATCGGCATCGGACCGCATTGCGCTTCGAGCGGGTGACGGCGGCGAAAATTTCCGGTCTCGATCTGAGGGACAAGCGGCGGACACTGTCGCTGCTAGCCCTCCAGTTCGACGAGGTGACCGCGCCAGCCGGTACCATTACGCTGTTCTTTGCAGGCGGAGCGGCGGTGCGGCTTGATGTCGAGTGCATCGAGAGCGAGTTGAAGGATTTGGGCGCGGCCTGGTCCGCCAGCTCAAAGCCGGCTCATCCCGAACCGAAGGCCTGAGCCCAAGGGTGATGCATGGCCGAACGGCTATCAACCGCTGATGCGGCTTTCGAACAGCGGTTTTGCGACTTTCTTGGCCGCAAGCGCGAGAGTTCGGACGATGTGGCTGCCGTCGTCCGCGGCATCATCGCCGACGTGCGCGCGCGCGGTGATGCGGCGCTGATCGAATACACCGCAAGATTCGACAGCGTGACGCCGACAGCGGAAAGCTTGCGCATCAGTAAGCCTGAGATCGATGAAGCTGTTGCCTCTTGTGCCGCGGACGCGATCGCCGCGCTCGAGTTTGCCCGCAACCGCATCGAGGCGCATCACCGCCGCCAACGCCCCGTTGACGATACGTACATTGACGCACTCGGGGCCGAACTCGGCAGCCGGTGGACGGCGGTCGAGTCGGTCGGGCTTTACGTTCCGGGCGGCCTCGCCTCCTACCCGAGCTCCGTGCTGATGAACGCCGTGCCGGCTCAAGTTGCGGGCGTGCCGCGCATTGTCATGGTCGTGCCATCGCCAAAGGGCGAGTTGAACCCGCTGGTGCTGGCGGCGGCCCGGATCGCCGGCGTCGAAGAAATCTATCGCGTTGGCGGCGCTCAGGCGATAGCGGCTTTGGCGTACGGGACGGCCTCGATCGCACCGGTCGTCAAGATCGTCGGACCCGGCAACGCCTATGTGGCGGCTGCCAAACGCCAGGTGTTCGGCACCGTCGGCATCGATTCCATCGCTGGACCGTCGGAGGTGCTGGTCATCGCGGACGCGGACAACAACCCGGAGTGGATCGCGGCAGACCTCCTAGCCCAGGCCGAGCACGATACCGCGGCGCAGGCGATCCTGATGACCGACGATGCAGGCTTTGCCGCAACCGTCGAGGCAGCGGTCGTACGCCAGCTCACAGCTTTGCCACGCGGCAATATCGCCGGCGAAAGTTGGAACGAGTTCGGCGCTGTCATCGTGCTGGGTTCGCTCGACGAAGCTCCGGCGCTCGCCGATCGGATCGCGGCCGAGCATGTCGAGATCGCGACCGCCGATCCGGAGAGCCTGAGCCGCCGCATCCGCAACGCCGGGGGCGATTTTCCTCGGGCGCCATACGCCGGAAGTGATCGGCGATTACGTCGCCGGCTCCAACCACGTGCTGCCGACCGCCCGCAGCGCGCGCTTCTCGTCGGGCCTCGGCACGCTCGACTTCATGAAGCGCACCTCGATCCTCAAACTCGATGCCGCGGCGCTGGCGAGCCTCGCCCCCCACGCCATGACCCTTGCCCGCGCCGAAGGGCTCGAGGCGCATCGGCGCTCGGTGGAGGTGCGATTGGGGAAGTGACGGGGCGAGATCAAAGCGGCACGCTGATGATCGCGCGCAGACCGCCGAGCGAGCTTTGGCCGAGCGTGATGTCGCCGCCGTGGCTGCGGGCGATGTCGCGGGCGATGGCGAGGCCCAGGCCGGTGTTGCCCTCGTCCTGGTTACGGGCATGATCGAGCCGGTAGAACGGCTTGAACACATTGTCGCGTTCGGCAATTGGAATGCCGGGACCGTCGTCATCCACCTCGATGCGCAGCCATTCGCGTTCGGTCGCGGCGCGAATGATGATCTGGTCGCCGAAACGCCCGGCGTTGGTGACGAGGTTGGTGATCGCCCGTTTGAAGGCTTGCCGTTTCAGCGGAAGCACAAGGTTGGTCTGGCGTTTTCTCAGCTTGAGATCGACAGGCTTGCCGAACACCGAGGCTTCGTCGCTTACCTCCTCCAGCAACTCGCGAAGATTGGTCGGCTCGGCTTCTTCCCCACCGTCGCCGCGCGTGAAGGCGATGTAGTCCTCCAGCATGTGCTGCATTTCGTTGACGTCGACCTTCAACGCGTTGATTTCCGGCTTGTTGCCGAGCAGCGCCAACTGCAGCTTGAAGCGGGTCAGGATCGTGCGCAGATCGTGACTGACGCCGGCCAGCATTGTGGTGCGCTGATCCACGTGCGTCTTGATGCGCTCGCGCATCTGTAGGAAGGCCTGTGCCGCCTGACGCACCTCGCGCGCGCCGCGCGGTCGGAATTCCTCGTCGATCGGCCGGCCCTTGCCGAAATCGTCGGCGGCTTCGGCCAATCGCAGGATCGGGCGTATCTGGTTGCGCAGGAACAGGATCGCGAGCGTCAGCAGCACCACCGACGAGCCGACCATGTAGGCCATGAAGATGTCCGAGTTCGACGCATAGGTCTGGCTGCGGGTGGCAACGAACCGAAGGATCGCAGTGTCGAGTTTGACTTTGATCTCGACCAGCTTCGAATTGCCGATGGTGTCGATCCAGAACGGCTGCTTGATCTGGCGGCGCAGCTCGGCCGACAGGGTGCGGTCGAGCAGAGCGAAAAACGGCCGCGGCTGGGCCGGCGGCAAGGCTCCGGGCGGCAGCACCTGCAGCGACAGGTTGAGCCGGTCGCGCGCCATTTCGATCAGGCGGCCGTACTCGTCGTCGCGCGCGTAATCGCGGTAGACGTCGATCAGCGCCGCGACGTCGCGCACCGTCGCTTCCGACAATCGGCGCGTAACGGCGTTCCAGTGGCGCTCCATGAACACGAATGCGACGACGCCTTCCAGCAGCACGATCGGCGTGATGATGATGATCAAGGCTCGCGCATAGAGACCCTTGGGGATCAGTTCGCCGAGGATCGCCATCGCCTTTGCGCGCAAACGCTCCGCAAACTCGCGCAACTCGGGCCAGCGCGCCTCGGCCCAGCGGGTTAGTGCCGGCTTGCGTGGACCTTGTTCTCGGGCGGCGACCATTGAGTTTGTTTCGGCTCCAGGAATAGGCTCTTGCGCGATGGTGATGCTCAATCGGTATAGAGGATGTAGCCCTTGCCGCGCACGGTCTGCAGATAGACCGGGTTCGATGGGTCGGACTCGATCTTGCGCCGCAGCCGGTTGATCTGCACGTCGATGGCGCGCTCGCTGCCGGTGTTCTCGTCGGCGGCAAGTTCATGCCGCGCCACCGGCAATCCTGCCCGCTGGGCGAACTGACGCAACAGATCGCGTTCGCGCTCGGTGAGCTTGACGGTCTCGTCGCCGCGTTTCAGCTCGCCTCGCGCGATGTGGAATCTGAAGTCTCCCATCGCAACCTCATCGGCGGCGGCTGGTGCCGTCCGCCCGCGCCGCAGGATGTTTTTCAACCGCAGCAGCAACTCGCGCGGTTCGAACGGTTTCGGCAGGTAATCGTCGACGCCGGCTTCGAGCCCCTCGATGCGGTGCTCGGCGTCGGCAAGCGCGGTCAGCATGCAGATCGGGACGTGCGACACGGCCTTGAGTTCGCGCGCGAGGTCGATGCCGTTCTCGCCGGGCATCATCACGTCGAGAATGACGAGGTCGAAGGCGAGGCCCCGCATGGCGGCCCTGGCCGACGAAGCATCGTTTGCCTGCGTGACGCGGAACCCATTCTCGGCCAGGAACTGCGACAGCAGATCGCGGATTCGATGATCGTCGTCGACAATGAGAATGTGTGGCGCGTTGTCCGGCGGCCGCTCGCATCGCGTTCGATCCTGGGAGGTTGCCATGATCTTCAGACCTCCTGCCGTGGTTACGGTTTGCCGGACGGCTCGAGGAGGCGCGTGCCGGCGCCGAGTTCCAATCCGCTGTCTGTCAGTTGCGCGACAATCGTCGCGCGGTCAGCCGATGCGGTCAAGGCGGTCAGGAATTGGATGGTTGCGGCTTCCGAACCGGGCGCTGTTTGCCGCAGCGCAGTCGCCATGCGGCGGGTTTGCAGTGTGCGCAGGCGTTCGGCGAGTTCGCTGCCCCGTCGCGTCGCGTGCAGACGACGCTCGCGTCGATCGTCCGCGCCAGCCTCCTGGACGATGAAACCTCGATCGACAAGCAGTTTCAGCACGCGGGCCAGGCTCTGCTTCGTGATCTTCAGGATGTCGAGCAGGTCGGCGACCCGCAGGCCCGGTCGTCGGGTCACGAAGTGCAGCACGCGGTGGTGCGCACGCCCGAACCCGTATTCTTTGAGCACAACGTCGGATTCGCCGGTGAAGTCGCGGTAGGCAAAAAACAGCAACTCGACCAAGGCCAGCAAGCGGTCGTGCCCAATCGGCTTCGCCGCTTCCGCAGGTGGCTGCGGCTCGTCGGGCGATTCTGCGTTCCGGGTCCGCCGGAGGGCTGCATTTATGTCAGTCATGTTGACTAATTAGGAGGCGGTTGTTACCGCTGGCAAGACAATAATTCCGGCCTCTGCACAACGCCCGAACACGCCGAGCACTACTGCGGGCCATGCAACTGATGCCCTGTCCCACAGCTTTCGGAGAACTCCCATGGCGGACCTGATCCCTTTTGACGACCGGGATGGTTTCATCTGGATGGATGGCAAGGTTCGGCCTTGGCGGGACGCGAAACTACACGTCTTGACCCACGGTCTGCACTATGGGTCCTGCGTTTTCGAGGGCGAACGCGCCTATTCCGGCAGTATTTTCAAATCGACCGAGCACTCGGCGCGGTTCCGGCAATCGGCGGAGCTGCTCGATTTCGAGATCCCGTTCAGCGTCGAAGAGATCGATCGAGCCAAGGCCGAGGTGCTGAAGCTCAACGGCGGCGGCGACCAGTACGTGCGCCCCGTGGCCTGGTGCGGCAGCAAGGCGATGGCGGTTTCGGCCCAGAATAACAGCGTGCACGTCGCAATCGCGACCTGGACGTGGCCGTCGATGTTCGATCCGGCAACGAAGATGCGCGGCATCCGCCTCGACATCGCCGAATTCCGCCGTCCGGACCCGGCCTGCGCGCCCGTCCACTCGAAGGCCGCGGGTCTCTACATGATCTGCACAATTTCAAAAATGCGAGCGGAGAACAAAGGTTATGCCGACGCGCTGATGTACGACTGGCAGGGCCGTGTCGCCGAATGCACCGGGGCCAACGTGTTCTTCATCAAGGACGGTGCGCTGCACACGCCGATCGCGGACTGCTTTCTCAACGGCATTACCCGCCAGACCGTCATCGACATTGCGACAAAGCGTGGCATGCGGGTGGTCGAGCGGCGTATCATGCCCGACGAGCTGCCGAGCTTCACCGAGTGCTTCATTGTCGGCACGGCCGCCGAGGTGACCCCGGTTGCCGAGATCGGCCCGCACCAATACCAGCCTGGCCGCCATTCCGAAGCGCTGATGACTGCCTACAGCGCGGCGGTGCAGATGGTGGCGTGAGCGGTAGAGGTGCCCGAGCATCGCGAGGGCGGTGAGGGGCGGCAGCGGGCATTGGCGTAGCTTCTGCCCCTCACCTTCGGTCAGCCCTTGGCGGGCTGACCTCTTCCTCTCCCCGTAAAAACGGGGAGAGGGCATCCAATCGACCCGTTCTTCAATACGACTTGCGGCCAGCGCCCGGCCGTGCCGCACGATCGCGGCTATCGGAGCGTCGCTGGTCGTTCGAAGGCGTCCGATTGCCCTCCCGGCTCGTGCGAGAAAGAAATGCTACGTTGCCCAGGCCGCCGCCGGCCGCAGGCCGCCCATTCTTTTCCGCTGGCGCAGATGTGCGCGCCGACCTTG
>JBGTIU010000079.1:0-10572 GCA_041745515.1 Hyphomicrobiaceae bacterium
TGCGGCCGCAGCAGGTGCGGTCGTGGCGGCGGGTGCCTTCGTCGCAGGAGCGGGGGTGGTCTGCGCCGAGGCAAGAGTGGCGCCGAGGGCGAACAGCGCAGTCGCCGCGGCAAGAGCGAAATTCCAAGGGGTCATGAATCATTGGCTCCTAGTTGCGCATCGTATTTTGGATGCTCAATACCCGGGCCGTAGTCAAGGTCGGGCTGGCGGACCGATAGACCGGTTCGCGCACGGGCATCGCTCCCAGCCTATGCAATAACATCGGTTGCCGTGAATGTCGCGCCATGGTCTCAATTGAGCCTGGCGAGATGAGAACTCGTGAGGCCGACAATGTCCGACACCGATCTGCTCCAGGTACTGAAGGCCGAGTTACAGACCGCCGTGATTGGCGATGTGCTCGACCAGATGGGATTTCGGCGGCAGTTCCTGCCGCAAGCGATCGCGCCGCTCACGGGAACCAAAAAAATCGCAGGCCGTGCCATGCCGGTGCTCGAAGCTGATATCTTCGACGATGGCCGGGAGGACTCCAGAGGTCCGCTTGCGCGCAAACAATTCGGCCTGATGCTGGAAGCGCTCGATGATCTGAGACCGAACGAGATCTACATCGCCACGGGCGCGTCGCCGCGTTATGCGCTATGGGGCGAACTGATGTCGATGCGGGCGCTCCACCTAAAAGCTGCCGGCGCCATCCTCGACGGCTATATCCGTGACGCCGACCAGATCGAGGCTTTGGGCTTCACGGTGTTTTCGCGCGGGCTTTATGCACAAGATCAGGGTCCGCGAGGCAAGGTGATCGATTTCCGCTCGGCGATCGAGATCGAGGGCGTCAGGATCGAGCCCGGCGCCCTGCTGTTCGGCGACCGTGAGGGCGTGCTGGTCATTCCGCGCGAGGCGGAGGAAGATGCAGTGCGGCGGAGCCTGGAAAAGGCCAAGACCGAAGGCGCGGTGGGCAAGGCCATACGCGGCGGCATGAGTACGGTAGAAGCGTTCAGCAAGTTTGGAGTCATGTGATGCGCCGTTTGGTTCAGCTCATTCGAGTTTCGAGCGTTGCACTGGGCTGTTTGGCCATGATCGCTGGTTTCAGCGAGGCCGCTGCGCAGGATCTCCTCACCAAAAAGGAAGTCCTCGAGCTCGCAACGTTCAAAACCCAGTCGGGACGCACTTTGAAGAACGTCAAGGTCGGCTATGAGAGCTACGGCACGCTAAACGCCGACAAGTCGAACGCGATTCTGATTTGCCATTTTTTCTCCGGCAGCTCGCACGCCGCGGGCAAATATGCCGAGGCCGACAAGGTGCCAGGGTACTGGGATGCCATCATCGGTCCAGGCAAGGCGATCGACACGAACAAATACTTCGTCGTCTCGTCCGACACGCTGGTGAACCTCGGCGCCAACGACAAGACCGTCATTACGACGGGTCCTGCATCCATCGACCCCGACAAGAATCAGCCGTATGGCATGGACTTCCCCTTGGTGACGATCCGCGATTTCATCGAGGTGCAGAAGGCGCTCGCAGATAAACTGGGCATCAGGAAATTCGCCCTTGTCGGTGGCGCATCGATGGGCGCGCTGCAGACCTACGAGTGGGCGGCGACCTACCCCGAAATGGTGTCGAAGATCATGCCCGTGATCGGCTTTGCCGAGGCCGACGCCAACCTGATCGCCTGGCTCGATATCTGGGCGACGCCGATCCGGCTCGACCCCAAGTGGAATGGCGGCGACTATTACGGTCGGGATGCGCCGTTGGCCGGCCTCGCCCAATCGCTCAAGATCGTCACACTGCACGCGCAGCACTGGAAGTGGGCGAATGCGACTTTCGGGCGCAAATGGGCCAAGGAGGGCGAAGATCCGGCAACCGGCTTCGACAAGAGGTTCGCGATCGAGACTGCGCTCGACGCGGCTGGTGCTGGCCGCGCTGCAACCACTGACGCCAACCATTTCCTCTACTTGGTGAAGGCCAATCAGCTCTATGTCGCCGGCGGCGGTGCATCGGGTGACGGCCTCAAGAAGATCAAGGCGCCGATCCTGCTGATCACCCAGCCTGACGACCTCGTGTTTCACGCCGACGGCGTGCGTCAGATGGTCGACACGGTTAAGGCCGCGGGCGGCAACATCGAGCATGTCACCCTGAGCGGCACTCGGGGACATCTAGATGGCGTGCTGTCGATGAAGCAGGCCGAAGGTCGCATCTCTGCATTCCTGAGCAAGTAGGCACGCGGCGAAAAGGGACATTACCCATGATCTACGACCATCGCACCTACGTGTGCAAACCGGGCATGATCAAGGCTCATCTCGAGCTCTATGCCGAACAGGGTTTTGCACCGCAGAGCCGGCATCTGGGCAAGCCGGTGCTGTACGGCACCACCGATGTGGGCGACGTCAATTCCTATGTCCACGTCTGGGCCTACAAGGACATGGCCGAGCGCGCGGCCAGGCGTGCCGCCATGTGGGCCGATCCGGAATGGTTGGCCTATGTAAAGGTGTCCGGCGAACTTGGCGCAATGGTGCATCAGGAAAACAAGATCCTGGTCGCGACGGCATTCTTCAAGCCGTGAGGAGAGCTCCTCGAAGGGCGCAATAGCATAGCGTATAGCGCCGTAAGTGGCGCAACCGCGAAGCCGCTATCGCGCCCTACGGCTACCGCGCTTACGGAAAATACCAGTCGGCCTGTAAGCCGGGTTCTGTCTGGAGATACCAGCCTTTCGGACAGGACCTCCGCGACGGCCATTCGTCTAGGTCGCGCATTGCTGCGGACCTTAAGCAACCAACCCGGGTGGCTGGCTTGGACACTAGCCCGATGCCGGGATTGCTCCCGCATCCGGCCACCCCTATTTGGTCTTGCTCCCGGTGGGGTTTGCCTGGACCGGCGCTGTTGCCAGCACCGCGGTGCGCTCTTACCGCACCATTTCACCCTTACCTGGCTCGGGCATTGCTGCCCGTGCCGGCGGTTTGATTTCTGTGGCACTTTCCCTGAGGTCACCCTCGGCGGCCGTTAGCCGCCACCGCATATCCATGGAGCCCGGACTTTCCTCCACCGGCGCGCGATGCCCGAAGGCAGGACACATCGGCAGCGACCGTCCGGCCGACTGGTATGCCAGTCATTGGCGCTGCGCGGCCGCTGGTCAAGGGGAAATGCCGCACTTCACTGCTAGCAGTAGCAATGCAATGCTGCCAACGCTTTGATATCGCACGAATTTAATCATCCAAACCGAACGAATCAGGAATACTCTCGTTATCTTGCGTTTGATGCGCCATGCAAGCCGAGAAAGGATCATCGTATGGCTAATTCCGATTTCAAGCGGCAGCTTCAAGGGTTCAGCCTGACCACTGCGGAGATCGTCTACCGCTTGCCAGACCACCCGTCACTGCTGCAGACCTATGTCTGGCAGGACTACGATCTGCATCCGCGGTTTCCGAAGCTCAAGGGCTTCCTCGAGTTCTGGATGCAAAATCTCGAAGGCCGCCTGCACAAAGTTCTGGTTGCGCACAACAAGCTCATTCGTCCAAGCGAGTTGAAGCTGATCGGCCACGATTTCAAGCTGAATTGAGACGCGAGCACGTAGCACAGTTTTGATCAGTCATGCGGCGGCCCAAGGGGTTTGGGTCAAGCATTTCGCGCGACTCTGCCACCGCCCGTGAATTGTTGGGTCGCGCAAGGGGGCCTAATCCGACCTACGTCCGAACCAGCGTCAGCAGCCGGCAGGCCGCCTGCATGTCACTCCAGCGGTTGGCGCGGCGGTGGATTGCTTCCTCGTCCGTGCCCCATTGCGCTGTCTGATGATCCTCGTCGACGTTGGCGGCGTCCCACGCGGCGCCAGTCGTCAGATAGCCTCGGTCACAGCAAAGCGCGATCAGTGCAGAGCCGGTCAACGTCGTGATCACGTGCAGACACGCGAACTCGAATGCTGAAAGCCCGGCCAGCTGTCGGGCGACCCTCTCCAGCGTTGCCGGCGGTTGCGTCACCGGCATCACGCCGATCGCTCGCACGAAACGTGAGCCGGTCAATTTTTCGACCCAGACTACAATCGGATCCCAATGTCTCGACTGGGCATCGACAAGACTTGCGGGGGCAGCCGCACGATAAAGTGTCAGGTCGCTGCCGGCATACTTGACCAGATCAGCGCTCACTGCTGCCTCGTGCCCCTGGCCGGCATCGATGGCTGAGTTCGCAAGGCGGGTGATCGGCATCGTGTGCGGCGCGATGTGCGCACTCTGGGCGTGCCACTCTGTTGCGACGGCGGCGGCGGCGGCGGCGGTCGGCAACGCCAGCACCGCTTTCTTTGGTGTGCGTGCGGCGCGTCCGTCGAGGAGCACGGTATGGGTATTCTCGTCAGCGGCGACGGCGACCTGCTCATAAAAGCGCTTCGTTGGCGGCGCTCGAAGACTGTCCTTGGGCGGCCGGACCGGTGTTTTCACGGCTGCGCCTCCGGGCACAGCAGACGGTCGACGATCGCGGGCAGCTCGGTATAGCTCATGGCAATCGCGTGCGCGCCGTTGGACTTCAACTCGTTGATCGAATGATAGCCCCAGGCAACGCCGATGCCTGCAACCTCCGCACGGCATGCCATTTCCATGTCGAAGGTCGTATCGCCGATCATCACGGTCGAGGCGGTGTCGGCGCCGGTTTCCTCGATCGCCGCGCGGATCATCGAGGGATGCGGTTTTGACGGATGCGTATCGGCGGTCTGGATGGTGGCGAAATAGGAGCCCAGATGCATCCGGTCGAACAGGGCCGTCACGCCACGTCGTGACTTGCCGGTTGCGATGCCGAGGAAGGTCGCGGGGCGTCGACTCAACTGCTGAATAGCTTCGAGCGCGCCTGGATAGAGCGGCTCGTTGTGGGCCGGGTTTCGGCGCAGTTCGCCGAAAGCTTCCCTGTAGGATTGAACGACCAGTTCGACGATGCGTGTATCGGCCTGGGGGATCAAGCGCGCAACCGCTTCATTGAGGGAGAGGCCGACGATCGAGAGTATCGTTCCGCGTGGCAATGCCGGCATGCCGTGCACTGCCAAGGCGCGATCCATCGCCGCCACGATGACATGTTGGCTGTCGACGATCGTGCCGTCACAATCGAAGATGACGAGGTTCATGCGTCGACCGCGTCGAACCGGTTGACGTCGAGGCCGAGCAGCGCCCAGGCCTTCGCCATGTGCTCGGGCAGCGGCGCGGTCACATCGATCCGGCCCGAGCCCGATGGATGCGGCAGCATCAGCCGCCGCGCGTGCAGGTGGAGCTTCAGTTCAATACCGCTGTCGATCAGCACGTTTTCGCCTTCGTACTTGTTGTCGCCGACGATCGGGTGGCCAATCAGCGCCATGTGCGCGCGCAACTGATGCTGGCGACCGGTGACGGGCTTCAAGCTCACCCAAGCGGCCTTATTGGCCACACGATCGATCACCGAGTAGTGCGTCGTTGCGTGCATGGCGACCTCCTGTTCGCCGGGCAGTGCCTTGCGGACGCGGTCGCCGTCGGGACCGGCCGCCTTGACGAGCGCCGCCTCAATCTTCCCCTGGTTCGGCTTCGGCACGCCCTTGACCAGCGCCCAATAGGTCTTGGCGGCGGAGCGGGTCTGGAACACCCGGCCGAGCGTTGAAGCGGCCAATCGAGTTTTTGCGATCAGCAGCACGCCGGTGGTATCCCGATCAAGACGATGGACGAGGCGGGGCCGTTCGCCGAAGCGCTCGGCCATTGCTGCCAGCATGCCGTCGATGTGGCGCGTCGTGCCGGTACCGCCCTGCACCGCGATGCCGAACGGCTTGTTCAGCACCAGCACATCGTCGTCCTCGAACAGAATCATGCGTTCAATCGAACCACGGTCGGCTTTCGACACGGTTTGCGGAGCTTTCGGCGCGTTGACAGAAGGCCGAGGCTTCGCCGGCAGGCGCACGACCTTCGGCACCCGGATTTGCGATCCGACCACCAGTCGCGCGCCGGCCTGCACGCGCTTCGAGTCGACGCGCACCTGTCCTGACCGAAGCAGTTTTTGCAGGTAGCCCTGGCTCACATCCGGGAAATGCGCCTTGAACCATTTGTCGAGGCGCAACCCTGCTTCGCCTTGTTTGACGGAAATGGTCTCGACCGGATCGGTGGCATTCATGCGAACACCGACCGCGCCAAACTCAAGCCCACATAGAGCCCCAGAATCGATAACAGGACGGAGCCGCAAACATAAAACGCCGCTGCGGCATTGTCGCCTCGCTGAATGAGGCTGACCGCATCGGCCGAGAACGCCGAAAAGGTGGTGAAACCACCAAGGACTCCGGTAGCAAAAAATGTGCGCAATTCGGACGAGCCGTCGAAGCGCCGCCCGATCATTTCGATCAGCAGACCCATCAACAGCGAACCCAAGATGTTGACGAATAGCGTCGGCCAAGCAAAGCCGGCGTTGAGCGATTTGCCAAAGCATACGTTGATCAGATGCCGCGCCCCGGAGCCGATCGCGCCGCCGGCCGTGGCGAGAAGCAAAAGCCGCATGGTTCGCCCTCTATGGTTGACCGGGTTGACGTATAGCGACTGCGAGCGGGAAACGGAAGGATCGGCCGGCGCGCGCGCAGGGCTATCCGGTCAGATCGCGCAGCTGGGACATGGCGGCGCGAGGTTCCCGACAACGTTTACGCAGAAAGCGGTTTAGCGGCAACGAGCCTTGGTCCGAGGCCGAGTCCAAGCAGCGCTGCAACCGCAGTCTGCCATGGCACTAGCAGGATGGCCGCGTGGTCGTAGCTGTTGGTGAAAGGCAGGAGCAAGCCGAGAAACGCTCCGGCCGCAACCACGCCAACCAGTACCGTAGCTTGCCGCAGCGCGGGTGCGAAAGCAGCAGCTCCAGCCCACGTAGTGATTGCTCCTGCAGCGCCAGCCACAAATCCGCTGAAATAGATCGTCAGCTCCTTCGGTATCGGCGAAGCCTTGAGCCACCGCTCTTCAAGCTGCATTGCGAAATTGACGGCGAGCTCCCAGCCGATCCAGGTTGCCGAAAATGCGAGCGCGGCAGCACCCCAGGAGCGGTTGCCCCAGCACCAGACACCAAACCCGACTACGAAGCCGAACCATACGCCGGCCAGCACCATGTGGAGCCCGGCGTCAGGCGCATCGACGGAGCCGGGACCGGGAAACAGACTGCCGAGCGTTCCGGACAGGATGGCAAGTACCGCAAGGATCAAGGCCGGGTGTTGCAGTCTTGAGTTCACGTGTCGCCCCGCAATGTCTTCGATTTACGAAGACTATGCTGAACAGAAACGGTGGCCGCATGAAGGAGACGCAGCGTGGCCCGTGGAAAAATGATACAGGCCGATCGGGCCCGCAAAGCTCAAGCCGCCAGGATTACGAGGTCCATCGGGTCGGCTACACCGCCGATCAGACGCGCGGGGATCCTTCTTGGCGGAGCAGGTGGACTATAGCCCTGCCGCACCGCCGCATCGAAAGCCGCAGCCGAGGAGAGTGCCCGGCTGCCCTCGGCCTTGTTGTGCTTTTCGAGCTTCGCCGCAAGATTGACCGCGTCGCCGATGACCGTGAATTCGAGCCGATCGCGATTGCCGAGCGTCGCAAACACCACCGGTCCCGCCGCCGCCGCACCATTGACGGTCAAGCCGAGGCCAGCGGTCTGGCCGGCGGTTCTGTCTTGCCAGCGTTCCGCCTCGATCATAATCGCATCGAGCGCACGAAGCGCGTCAGCCACGGCGGTTGGCGATGACTTGACCGCGCCGAATGTGATCATCACACCGTCGCCGAGGAACTTGTCGATGACGCCGCCATGGCTGTGCACGATCGGAACGATTGCGCCATGAAAACTCGTCAGGATCGCCACCGTCTCGCGCGGCGAGCGCATACTCGCTAGTCTGGTGAAGCCGCGGATGTCGAGCATGACGATTGCCGCGTCGCGCTCGACGGCAGTGCCCGCCTCGACAAGCTCGTCGGACTTGACGATGGCGTCGGCAACGCCACCCGACAAGAACCGTCGGATCTCGCGCCCCGCCGCCTCCTCGCGCGTCGCCATTACCAGCATGGCTCGCGCACGCCTGACCGCCAACGCCAGAATCGCGGTCACCAGCAGCACGGTGAATATCTTGTCGAACTCGGCGCCGACCAGCACCTTGTTGCTGGTGAGATAGGTGCCGAAATTGCGCGTGATCGCGGACGCGCCATCGGTCCAAATGGCGGCTGTCACCATCATCAGCCATCCGCTCGCCGCCGCGACACCGGTGATGAGCACATAGCGGCTGTCGAACCGCAGCGCGCGAAGGGCGATGAACACGAAAATGTAGATGAATGTCGGCACCTTCAGCGAGAACGCCGCCGGCTGGGCGTATTGCAGGTGGAACGACCAGATCAGCAGCATCAGCAGAGCGATATCGACGAGGATCGACAGCACGACCATGACACCTGGCAGGACGCCGCGCGACGCCAGAGCCATCCGCAGCACGGTGAACACCGCGTAGCCTGCCAACGCGATCGGTACCGGGTCGAGGATCGGCATGCCGGCGTCCACCGGCCGCCGAGCCAGGAAAAACAACACAGCAAACAGCGCTACCAACGCCAGTTGAACGGTTCCGATCAGCCGCTCGCTCTCGTCCTCGCGCGCGCGGATTAACCCTGTTACGCGTTCGGGCAGTTGCTCAGAGCTGGAAAATTGCTCGCGAAAGCTCGAGAGGCTGGTGGTCAGCGACACCGCGGATGAACTCCTGATGTGAGAGGCTCCCACTCGGCAGTCATGCGGCCACGGAGCCTGCCGGTCCAATCAACTCGCGATCAAGCATTCGTCACGCCACGGCTTCGAAGCCGCGCAAGGCCGCAGCCAGATTATCACCGAGGATGGGCGACAAATACCCGCCCTCCTGGATAATCGCCGTCGGCAGGCCGAGGCGGGCAGCCGCGGCGCCGGCGCGCTCGAATCCGGCCGTGGTCACCGCCAGTGCCTTGTAGGGATCCTGCTCGGACGCGTCTAGTCCAAGCGCCAGCACCACCGCGCCCGGCGTGAACATGCGGATGCGCGCGGCGGCCTGCTCGATCGCCGCCAGGAATACGTCGTCGCCCGAGCCGTGGGGCAGCGGCAAGTTGAAGTTGCAGCCTTCGCCCGCTCCGGCCCCGCGCTCCGACGCGTGACCCCAGAAGAACGGGTAAAGCTTGTGCGGGTCGGCGTGGATCGACACGGTCAGCACATCGCCGCGGTGGTAGAAAATTCCCTGCGTGCCGTTGCCATGGTGGACATCGATGTCGAGGATTGCGACACGATCATGCTGCCGGCGCAGTCGCTGCGCAGCGATAGCGCTGTTGTTGAGGAAGCAGAACCCGCCAGCCATGTCGGCGTAGGCATGATGCCCGGGCGGACGGCATAACGCATAGGCGGCGCGCTCGCCTGCCATCACGAATTCAGTCGCGGTCAGCGCTACGTCGGCGGCGAGCTGCACGGCAGCCCACGTCTGTGGCCCGATCGGCGAAGTAGCGTCTGCCATGTGCCAGCCTGCCCGGCCAACTATGCTCGCCGGGTAGGTCGCCGAATTGCGTGAAGGATGCACGTTGGCGACGACCTCGGGTCCGCAATCGCCCTGGGTCATCCATGCTTCATGGGCTTCGCTCAGGAAGTGGAGGTACTCGGACGTGTGAATGGCGTTGACCGGGCCCAGCCCGAACCGCTGCGGCGCCAGCAGCTCGTGGTCGCCTTTCTTCAGGCCGGCAAGAAGGCGGTCAGCGCGTTCGGGCTGCTCGTTCGATCGCCGGACTTTGCCCCGCTGCAGGGAAAACTGCGGGTCGTGCGCCCGATGGGCGGCATCGAAAATGGCTTTCATTGGCTCGGGCTCGCTGGTCGGTCAGTCGTAATACAATGCTGATGGCAAGAATGCGATGCTTGTAGGTTGGAGCGCCGAATCGCTCAGTCTTGCCAGGCAGATGGCCATAGATTGCGGAGGCGATGCTCTCATGTAAACCTCGGCAGAGTAAATTTGGAGGGCGTCCGATGCCGAAGATCGTCTGCGTCGGCAGCATGAACATCGATATCGCCGCTTATGCAACAACACTGCCGCGTCCCGGCGAGACGGTGTTCGGCTCGCGCGTTGCCTCCTCTCCCGGCGGCAAGGGGCTCAATCAGGCTGTCGCCGCGCGCCGATTGGGAGCCGAGGTGGCATTCGTCGGTCAACTCGGGCAGGACGCGGCAGGTGACGAGGTGATGGCGTTTTTCAGGGCCGAGGGCGTCGGTACCACCGGCATTGCGCGAAGCCCCGGCGTGCAAAGCGGGGCAGCGCTCATCCTCGTCGATGCCAGATCCGAGAATGCCATCGTCGTCATCCCCGGCGCCAATATGATCTGGCCGGACGCTGACTTGCCCGGTTTCGAAGCCGTCACCGGCGACATCGTCGTTTCGCAGTTCGAGGTTCCTGACGTCGTCGTTATCGAGGCGTTCCGCAGAGCGCGGTCGCGCGGCGCGACCACCGTCCTGAACGCCACCCCGGCACGCAGATTGCCGCCAGGCCTTCTGGAACTGATCGACGTGCTGGTCGTCAACGAAGGCGAACTGGCGGCGATCTGCGGCGCCGAGGTGGATACCGCCGACATGAATGCCGTGAAGGCGCTGGCACGGCGACTT
>JBGTIU010000080.1:0-5783 GCA_041745515.1 Hyphomicrobiaceae bacterium
ATCCAGGCGTTGGCATTGTTGGTGTCGATGACGACCACCTCGGCAGCCAAGCGTGCCGCGGCGCGGGGCTCGGCTCCAAGCGGCGCGATCGGCGCGGCCGTGGTCTTGGCGGGCGCCTTCTTGGCCTCGGTCTTCGCCGCCGCGGGCCTTTGGTTGGCCTTGAGCCAGGCCTCGTAGCGCTCGGCATCGCGCGCGATGGTCGGGTGCGAGAAGGTCGACGCCTGGGCGATGGCTATTCCCGGCACGAGCAGCACGAGGCAGACAAGGAGAAGGCGCGTGATCGGTTGCATGATGAACCCCGAAGAAAGTGTCGGCGACAAGCCGCCGGCCGGTTCATCATCGTGCAAGTCGTTATGTCGGAACAGGGGCGGCGTGCCGAGGTTTGCACCGCAATCGCTGGATTTGCAGGGAAATGCGGGTCGGTTCCGGTGGCTTCCGCAGTCTTTGTGTTTTGGCCACTGAGGTAGAATTGAATGGCCTGTTCCGGGAGGCTCGCGGAGGAGAAAATTCCTAGTGACAGCTCCTGGTTCATGCTAGGTTACATGTAACCACGATCGGAAACTGGAGATTTTGGATGGCTGGGGTCCACAAGCCTAAGACGTCGCTCGCCAAGGTGCGCCGGCATCGCGAGCGGTTACGCCGCCAAGGTTTGCGGCCGATCCAAATCTGGGTGCCGGACGTGCGATCGCCGGCGTTCAGATCGCAGGCGCGTCGCCAGTCGCTGGCCGTTGCCGCCAGTGCTCGCGCGCAACAGGACCAGGCTTTCATCGACTCGATTTCAGATTTGGTTGACCAATGAGGCGCGGCGAGGTCTGGACC
The DNA here is from genome assembly GCA_041745515.1 of Hyphomicrobiaceae bacterium. GTDB lineage: Bacteria > Pseudomonadota > Alphaproteobacteria > Rhizobiales > Hyphomicrobiaceae > JAKFWF01. The sequence goes on from JBGTIU010000080.1 coordinate 820, forward strand.
GTGTCGGGCGGCCGGAATTATGCCGGCAAGCCGCGGCCCGTCGTTATCATCCAGGATGACAGCTTCGACGGCACGGACTCGATCACAGTCTGCGCCTTTACCACCGACGAAACGGAAGCGCCGCTGTTCCGCCTTGCCGTCGAGCCGAACGAGGGCAACGGGTTGCGCAGCGCCTGCCGCATGATGGTGGACAAGATCACGACTGTCCCAAAATCCAAGCTCGGCGCATCGGTCGGCCGACTGGACGACGAGGATGTCCTGCGTCTCAATCGGGCCGTTCTCGTGTTTCTGGGGCTGGCGATTTCGCCAAGAACGCGAGCGAAGGCGTGAGATCGGGCGAACCATGCGGATAGCCGCCATGCTGAAGCTGTTGCTGATTATCGCAGGGCTCTACCTGCTCTTGCTCGGGGCCATGTACTTCGGCCAGCGACGCCTGCTGTATTTTCCCGATCCCGTGCGCATCTCGCCGGCTACGGTTGGCCTTGCCGATGTGGCGGAACGCATCATCGAAACGCCCGACGGCGAAAAGCTCGTCGCGTGGCACGGCAAGGCGAGACCCGGGCAGCCGACGCTGCTCTACTTTCACGGCAACGGCGGTGGCCTCAGCGTTCGCGCCAACCGTTTTCGCCAGCACCTCGATCGGGGTCGCGGCGTATTCATGCTGGCCTATCGCGGCTACAGCGGCTCTACGGGTGCGCCGTCCGAGGCCGCCAATGTGGCGGATGCCCGGCTCGCCCATGCCGCGCTGGTCGGACAGGGCGTGCACCCGCGCGACATCATCCTGTACGGTGAGTCGCTCGGCACCGGTGTCGCGGTCCAGGTCGCGGGCGGAAAACCGGCAGCCGGCCTCATTCTTGAAAGCCCGTTCACGTCGATCGTCGATCGTGCGGTGGAACTCTATCCCTGGCTGCCCGTCCGTCAGCTGGTCAAGGATCGTTACGACAGCCAGCGTCATATCCCGCAACTTCGTCTGCCGCTGCTGATCCTGCACGGTGCGGCCGACACCGTCGTGCCGGTCCGGATGGGACGTCGGCTGTTCGTGCTGGCGAAGGAACCGAAGCAACTCGTGGTGCTGCCCGGCGCCGAGCACAACGACCTCGATCGCCACGGCGCCTTTGCCGCCATCGACAGCTGGATCGACCGGCTGCGCGCCGGAGTGATACGGTAGGGGGGGCTAACCTTGATCGCTTTCTTTGCGGATCAACAATGGCAACCGCCCTTGTCTTGCGTCCCGCTTGATCGCGCGCAGTGAAGCATTGATGGCGGTCTTCCAGGATTTTCCGCGACTTCGGGCACTGTCCAATTCATCTTGAAGAGCGTGCTCGTCGATCTCTAAAAAAATGTCTATCAGCTCCTGCGCCTGCCGTAGATCCTTCTGTCGCTTCCCCGACTCCTGCGCCTTCCGCCGCTGCGCTACTATGAGCTTGTGAATTGCAAACCGCAGAGGCGTCGGCACTCGGACCATGACCCCGTCGCCATACAACACAGCCACTTCTATCGCGCCTTCGGCGGGGTATTCCTGGAACGCCAGAGGAACAGCCGCCACACCGATGCTCTGGACCGGCACGAGAAACGTTCTGCCGCGCCCGAGCTTTGTGAGTAGTTCAACGACGAAGCCGTTGCTGGCCCGAAACGCCTTGGGAAGCGTATCGTCGCTTTTCCAATCGGGCGCAAAAGTCGGGTCGGCGCGCTTCAGGATTTCCCCAAAGTCTTCTTCATGTTCACCGGGTACGAACTCGGCAACCGAAATATCAGCATCATTCGTGGCGTAGGTCGATGTTGGGAGATAGTAGCCCAGGACACCGGCATAGGTTTGATAGGCGGTTGTGCCGACCAAGGTAACGCCGCGCTCGAAAAGACCGGCATTGGCGATCACCTCGAGAATTCGCCCGAGAAAAAGCGCAGGGGCTGGAATTCGCGCAGCCTTCAAGATGCTGACTGTACTTCTGCGCGCCTTTGCGCGCCCTGCGGCGTGCCGGTATTTTTCGACCCGGGCCTGCACCAGCGGATCGTCTGCGAGGCCCAGATACTTCTCTATACGTGCACTGCCGTCCCTGGACGTCGCGTACGCGTACTTCTTGTTTTTGATCGTCTTGGTTGCGATCGAAGCGGCGACGGAATCGCCCATCTCCAGATTCTGTAAAAGATCTGCATACAGCGTCATCATATTCAGCGGGATAGGGCGCACTGAGTGCCTTGGTTATCTACAAAAACAGAAACATGTAGATAACACGGCACGTAGGCTGGCTGCAAGCAAGTTATCTACAAAAACTGGAATGTGTAGATAACATTCGCGTCCGAAGATGGATTGCTCAATGCCGCGTCGAGGCGAGGGCGGTTGACGGCGTTTCTACATCGCCGGCGGTGGAGGCTAACGCCGCGTCGACGGTTGGCTCGGTCTCCGCGACTGGCGCGACCGAAGCGGGCTCGCGCTGCAGCATGGTCGGCTCGGAGGAAAGCCACAGCCGGTCGAACGACAATTTCGTCCAGCGCGCAGTCTCGGTGCAGCCGCTGGCATGGCACTCGTAGGCGTCGCGCTTGGCAGGCTCGCGCCGCATGCAGTCACCGATCCAGCTCGTCGCCGTATCGAGATAGAGCTGTTCATGCGCATCGAGAAGTCGCAAATCGCGGGCAATGCGCACGTCAGCGGCAAAACCGATCGGATTGTTCTCGATCGTCTCGGGGGCGTTTGGTTTCAGGCCGGCGAGAATGATGCGAATGGCGATGCCGGCCACGGCGAGCTCGGATGCGAAATGCGCCAAAGCCAGAACCACCGGGCTCTCCGCTGAACGCGCGACGAGAAGCCAGTGGCTGCCGCTGCAATGGACGCCCCCGTTTGCGAGGTGATCGGCGATGAAGGTAGTGAGCCTTGTTTCCTTGTTTTCGCGTTTGACCACATCCATCCGGGGCTTCGCATTCAGCGTCATTTTTTGTTCCTTGGCCGTGTGGTGACGGTGGGGCGGCGGCATTAAAACCGGCGAATCGGCTTGCAACGCGACAGGCGACGGGAGGCTGCACAAGCTCGGCAGTGCGCGAGACCAGTTGTGAGGCCGTCCGGTTAAATAAGCATTGATCGCCGTGCCGTTTTTTCACCGGCTCCCTTGCGGATCGACTCTGTCAAAGCGCGATGCCGATCCACGCCCTGGTGAACAGGTCGGGATAGAAAGCGCGCGATCGCGGAAAGCCCATCCACAGCTTATCCCCACAACTGCGGAACGGCCGAGCACCCCCGCTTTGTGCGCACGCTTGTAATGAACGCGCGCGTACGGCGGCAAGCCTGAGAGACCGCGAACAAAGCTGCAGCGACCGCGATTTGGCGTGATCCGGAATTGGCTGTGGAACAGGCGTCACAGCGCATCGGGCTGCACTGGCGACATGCTATCGTCGAAGTGGAGATTCGAGGCCGTCCTGCGGGCTGGTTGAGACCTGAGAAGTAGGCAACGACGAAAGACCATGGAGAACCACCGATGACCCTACGACACGCAGCCATCGCGGTGCTGGCACTGGTGCTTTCAGCATGCCAGATTCATGCTGCGGACGACGCCTGGTCGCCCTTCAATAATCAAGCGCGGAATGTCCCGACGGAATACGCTACGGTCGCGGATTGGGAGCGGGCGCAAAGACGCGAGGCCCGTCAGTATCGTCGCCAGCACACGCAGCGATACGCTGAACGACGCAAGCCGCAGGTTCGCGCCTGGGTGATCGAGCGCGCGCAAGCCGACTTGGATCGGGGCCACCGCTGCCGGTCCCGCATCACCCTCGTCGGCGATCAAGCGCTCTCTGCTGATGCCGCCAAGGTCCAGGCTGACAAAGCCATCCGTCAGCAAATCCGCTTCCAGCATGGCGAGAGGTTCACCGATCTCGGCAACGGCGAAGGCAAAACCTACAGTTGCGTCAGGTCCAGCATCGGCTCGATTGCGGGGCAGGATTTTGACCGCTGCGAAGTGTCTATTATTCCTTGTTCTGCGCCGCGCATCGAGACCGACAAATGACGGGCGGCGCGGTTTTCCGGGGTCTTTCCCCATCGCGCGCGAGACACCGTGCAAACCGCGACACGTAAAGATCCCGACCCTCGCCGGATGCGGCCTTGGCTCCATCCGATGCCGGGCCAACTCTGCCGGGAACGCGCGGGATCGAGAGGGGCTCTACCAATGCCAGCAAACCGCAATTTCAATTCCGTGTCGCGGATGCACATCCGCGCGTCCCCGCCACAGGTGGGCGCAATTTTCCTTTCGAAGCGCCTTCGTATCAGCCGGAGCGGTAGGCGAACCGCCCGGCTGGGTGGCAGGGAAAGGTCACAGATCCACCCCGCGTTCTCGGGACTCTGCACTTACTTCCGTAAATTGCGCTTGTTGCAATAGTCCTCGGCGGCCTGCCTCGAGTAACCCATCTTCTGGCCGTCCCGGACGCAATCCGCGTACTTACCGGTCATCTTGACCGTAATTGACTTGCCGTCTTTTGTTTTCTTAGTGGCCGTCGGCGTTTCCGCCTGAGCGGTTGCCGTCGCGGCCGCTGCTACTATCGCCAAAAATGCAATCGTGGTCAGATTCACCGTTTCCTCCCTCAAGCATACAACCATTCGCCTCAGTGGATTACTGCGCTGCTGATCATTAAGCAGCACACCTTGCAATCAGATGAAGCCGAGCACCAGTAAAATTGCGCTCAGTTCAAATGTCCAATGGCAATGTGTCGGACACTGTCTGCTCAGTGTTCTGCTTATGCCTTAGCCGGGTGTCTCCCTTAGGAGGGACGGGCGGAACAGCGGGAGGTAGATGGGGATTGTGTTACCCTGCCCGGCACAAGGCTATTGCTCCTTTCAGCGCCATCACTCAGCCGGGATGCGGTGGGCGGGCAAATTCGCGGCGTCGCTCTCGGAGGCAATAGTCAAGGCGATCGGCGTCGTCGAACGCGCGCCGAGCGCCAGCCGCCGCAGCGATGCGGGCAGCACGGCTTCCGATGTCGTG
>JBGTIU010000081.1:0-2254 GCA_041745515.1 Hyphomicrobiaceae bacterium
GCCACGCCGGTTCACCCCGCTGCCGCGCCTGCGCCGCTTCCTGCCGTTGCCGCAGTCGCCGCTGCCCAGATCACCGCCACGCCGGCGGTCGGTACGACTCAGTTGGCTGCGCCAGTGCCGCTTGCACGTGGCGCTCCGCCCTCGACGTTGCAGGCTCAGGCGCAGGGCTTGGCGGTCGCGGGTGCCAATGTCGCAATACCGGCGAACTTGCGCGGCCCTGAGCTGCAGCAACCGGCTCCCGTCGCATCGCGGGGCGCTTTCCATGTCCAGATCGGCGCTTTCGGCACCTCCGCGGAAGCCGAGCGCGTATTGAAAGATACGCGTGACAAGTCGAAGGGGTTGCTGGCTTCGGCGACGCCGATCACCACAGCGGTGCAGAAAGAGAACCGGCAACTTTATCGGGCCCGCTTTGCCGGGTTCGACGCCCGGAGTGCCGCCAATACTTGCCAGGAGTTGCGCCGCCTGACGATCGACTGCTTCGTGATGAAAGCGGATTAGGGAACGGCCGTTTCGCGTCGGCCTTGGCGTTCGCGCGATGCCAACCCGCTCGGCGACATGATGCGAAATGCGAACGGAAAGTTCTTCTAACATATTGAAATTTATAAATTTGCTACATTTTGAATTGGCGCTGCCCCGAGTGTAGCAATGTCAGCGAAATCAAGTCGTTGGATCAAATCCGCTGCTTGTGCGTTTGTGAGAAAATATTGGCCTAACTTATTGAAATACAACTCATTGCTACGCAAGCCTTGAAACTCTTCTTGATCTGTAGCAATATGCACAGAATCAAGAGGTTAGCCTGATGCCTACTGAACTCAGTAATGAGCAGCGACGACAACTGATCGACGCGACGCAAGTGTTCGAGGTTTGGCGTCAAGCCGACCGAGAGTTCAAGCACAGCTATCGTGGATCGATGCATTGGCGCAAATCCGGCGGGCGAGAGTACCTCGGCCGAAAGTATGGATCGTCATGGGACGAGAGCTTTGGTGTGCGGTCCAAGGCAACCGAGAACATCAAGGCCGAATATACCGAAGGGCGGACGCGCTTGCGACAGCGGGCCACAAAGCTGCGCCAACGCATAACCAGTATGGCACCCGTCAACCGCGCGCTTCGACTTGGCCGCATGCCTGAAACGCCGGCTCGGATCTTGCGCAAGCTCGATGAGGTCGGATTGCTCGACGGGCAACTCATCGTCGTTGGCACACATTCGATGTTCGCATACGAGGCTCGCTCAGGTGTTTTGTTCGAGAGCGACCTGACCGCGACAAGCGACATAGATCTTCTTATCGACGCCCGCCATCGGTTGAGCTTGGCGGTCTCAGAAAACATCCCCAAGACGGGCATCATGGGCCTGCTGCAAAGCGTTGACCGGTCGTTCAACCGCACCAACGTCTTTAGGGCGACGAACAGCGACGGCTATTACGTCGACCTCATCGCACCGTTGCGGCGGAACGAGGTTACAGCGCCGGCAATCAAGCTGGTGAGCGATAACGACGAACTCGCGGCCGCCGCGGTTATCGGCCTTCAGTGGCTCATCAATGCGCCACGCATGGATGCGGTTCTCTTGGCCGACGACGGACTTCCTCTGTGGATGCCGTGTATCGATCCGAGAGCCTTTGCCCTGCACAAGTGGTGGATGTCTCAACGCCTGGATAGAGACCCAATCAAGAAACGGCGTGATGCTGCCCAGGCGCGGTCGGTCTATGAGGTTGCAACCGATTACCTCAACCTTGATTTCAAGGCCAAAGACCTTTCCGCACTACCCCTCGAGTTGACGCGCGCAGCAAAGGATCTCGCTGGTGCCGGACAAAAGCGCGCTGCGAGGAAACCCTCTTTCTAAGGAAGTTGCACGCGCCTACCCCAGCAACAGATCCTTGGCCTGATTGATCTTGGCGGCGAGATAGGTCGATCCGCCACGATCGGGGTGCATCCGCATCATCAGATCGCGATGGGCGGCACGAATTTGATCGGGCGTTGCTCCGGACTTCAAGCCAAGTACGCTCAGCGCCTCGTCCCGGGTCATGACCCCGCCGGCGCCCGGTGTCGCCACGGCCCGCGCCATGTCCTCTCGCCAGGTCGGATGCGTGCGATCGAGATAGGCCTCGATCAGCTGCGCCGATTGCGGATCGCAGAACCGGCAGTCCTGCCACAGCAGCGCCATTTCCGCCGGAGCCATGGTCTCAATATCGCGGCCCCGGAACACGCCCCTGACGACTCGGCCGCGCATGGCACCGCTGTCGTGGTCGAGTTCCATTTC
>JBGTIU010000082.1:0-7723 GCA_041745515.1 Hyphomicrobiaceae bacterium
GCCGCCTCGCTCGCATTCTATCCGCTGGTCATCGCCGTGCAGTCGATGCCGACGGTCGCCATCGCGCCGCTGATCGTCGTCTATCTCGGCGTCGGGCTCACCTCGAAAATCGTGACCGTGGCGCTGTTGTGCTTCTTCCCGGTGTTCGTCAACACGGTGGCGGGCTTCCACGCCGCCGACCCGCGCCTGATCGACCTCTATCGGGCGGCGTCGGCAACGCGCCTGCGCATGTTCCTCGACGTCAAGCTGCCGGGCGCGGTCGACCACATCATGGCGAGCCTGCAGATCGCCGTCGTCCTCGCCTTCGTCGGTTGCGTCGTCTCCGAGTTCGTCGCCTCGACCGCCGGCCTCGGCCACATCATCAAGACCTTCGCCAACGACCTCAACGTGTCCGTGATGTTCGCCGCCATCGCCTCGCTTGGGCTGATTGGGGCGACGACCGGGTTCCTCGTCTCCCGGGTGCATCAGCGCCTGGTGTTCTGGCGCCGGCGGTGAGCCGGGAAGCCGGACTCCTAACTGTGGCGGTCGGGGCTATCGTTGATCTCTCCCGTACCGTCGTCCGCAAAAGTCCTGCAGCGCGGCGGCGTGCAGGAATTTCTTGCTCATCTATATTTTCTGATTCTAGTTCCTGCCGGCTTTGCGCGGCTTTTCGTCTTGGTCCTCGTCCTCGTCGTCATCTTTATCGGCTTCGGATTCGGCGCCTTCGTTGACCCCGCCTACGGCCAGTTCTGTAAGTTTTTCGTCGGCGGCCTTTTCTTCGTCCAGCGTCTCTTCGAGAAGCTCCACAGCCTCGTCCATCTCAAGCTGCTCGGCCCAGGCGCACAATGTTCCGTAGCGCGCCATTTCGTAGTGCTCAACCGCTTGGGCGCAGCCGATCAGACCGGCATCCAACACGGCTCCATTTTTTGCTTCGCTGATCAGCTCTTCGGTTTCCTGCACCAGCCCCTTCAGAGCGGGGCATTCCTTGCCTTCGGACTTCTTGCCTAGCAGTTTGAAGATCTTGTCGAGGCGCTGGACATGTCCCTTGGTCTCCTCGACGTGCTCCATGAACGCTTCCTTGAGTTCAGTCGAACTGGCCTTGCTCGCCATTTTGGGCAACGCCTTGAGAATGGCGTTCTCCGCAAAGTAGACGTCTTTTAGCGTCTCCACGAATAACTCATTCAGGGTTTCCATCGAGAGCTCCTGGGATTGAGGGACAACATTGCTTGGCAACAACGTTGCAAGCCCGTTGCAGTTCCGTTGGCACCTCGACCAGAGCGATGGCCGTTTTCCGATGAGGCGAGCCGGCGTTGCCGTTCAGACGCATGTTCGTCCATGTGCGCAGTGGATAGCAGCCGCGGGTGATATAAATTGCGGTGGCGTTGTGATAGCTCTCGGCAACGCCATGACGGAGGTTTCTATGATTGAGACAACAGGCTTGGTTGTCATCGGGCGCAAGGTCGCGGTTCCGCGACTGCTCAAACGCCTTCTTCAGATCAGTATCGCCGTCTGCCTGAGCGGCGCCGTGCTGTTCGTGATTATAGTCGCCAACGGCATGCTTGCCGGCAGGCAGGCTTCGCTGCAGACCGGGGTAGGCATGTGGCTGACTTTCATAAAGAAACCTGAGATTCAATTGACGGCTGTCATCACTGCGATCGTTACCGTTCTCTTCATATACTGGCAGCGCAACCAGGAACGCAGAGTAGGAGGCGTCGGTCGCGCACAAGGCTGACAGCGCCAAATTTGTTTAGATGGTGACAGTGATGCGCGCGATGGGACAGGAGTAGGCATCGATTCGCGAGGCCCGCTCGAAAGGCGGACTTCATTGTGTATTTCGTGACCGAACCGCATCACTTGCTCGTCTCGCGCAAGACGACGGCACTTTTTAGTGACAAGTTCAGACACCAATGGCTAGTACCCGCTCAGCATTAAATTTTGCTGGGAGCGCACTACCATTCACACACATTCCAAACCGATTCGCGCGCCCTGGCGGTTGCTGCTGTGGGCCGCGGCCGCGCTTCTGTGTTCCTTCTTGGCTAGGCCGCAGACGGCCCATGCAAACGCGGCCGAAAAACTTGGGCTCTGTCAAACAGACGACCTCGAACTAGTCGTGCGCCGGGCAGCATGTGACGCATTGATTGGCGATCTGAACGAGCCAGCCGACCTCCGCGCCGAGGCCTTGCTGAATCGCGGCATCATGCTGGAGGATGAAGACGAGCTAGCTGTCGCCCTCGCCGATTTCACGACGGCGATTGCGTTAAACCCGGAGTATCCAGCACTTTATGAGCATCGCGGTCTTTTGCATTTGAAGATGGGAAACGGAGTAGCTGCACTCGGCGACCTTGGCACAGCGATCCGACTAGTGCCGGACAGCGCAGAACTGCACGCGTCACGAGCCTTGGTACATGTGTACTTGAAAGACGACAACAGTGCATTGAAGGATCTCGGCGAGGCAATTCGGATAGAGCCGGAGGATGCCGACTATCATGCACAACGTGGGACAGTGCACTGGCGCTTGGGATTACGTGCCGCGGCCGAGGCGGATGTTCGCAAGGCTTTGACTTTGGAACCCGGCCACGAGCTTGCCACCAAGATCCTGGACGAGTTGCGCAAGCGAGGATGAAGTCAACCACGAACCGGAAATGAAGAAAGGTCCAACCACGAGGTTGGACCTTTCGAACATTCTGCCGACGCCCGATCGGACGCGGACAAAGGTTGTCACTTCTTGTTGCGAGCGTCCGCGCACTTGCCTTTGCTGTAGTACATGAAGGCGCCGCACTTGCCGGCCTTGCTCTTCTTGGCTTTCTTGCCCTTCTTTTTGCCTTTCTTGGCTTTCTTGGCCTTCTTCTTTACTGCTTTCTTCTTCGCTGCCAGTTCAACTACGCTTTCGGAAGCTAGCGTCTTACTGCCTAGCAGCGGAGCAGCGTTGACGGGCAGCATCGGCGAAAACGCCAGGGCCACGGCGAGAGCAAGCACCGCGACAAGGCTTTTCTTGAACATTTTTATCTCTCCCAGTTGTCTATTGATTCCCCAACCCGCACCAGGTTCGAAGACCTTGCACGTGTTACAGAGCTTACCAAGTCACACAGCGACAATCCTCATTTTGACACCGTAAAGTCAAGATTTGAACATTTCTGTAGTAAATTTACCACGTGATCATCTTCCAGTGCGCCGGCGCCGCAACTCCTCCCAATACCTGAGCCTTTTCCTTATTTCCTTTTCGAAACCGCGGTCCGGTGGATCGTAAAATCGTGGGCGGTGTCCATCGCTTGAAGCCAGCTCATCGGGAAAATAGTTCTGCCCTGAAAAGCTCTCTGCTGCATCGTGATCGTATTCGTATCCTTCACCATAACCTTGGCTTGCCATCAGCGCGGTCGCCGCGTTGAGGATCACCTTGGGGGGCATGAGCGAGCCGTGCAGCCGGGCAGCCTGCATCGCGCCCTTGTAGGCCACATAGCTCGCGTTTGACTTGGGCGCGGTCGCCAAATAGATCGCGGCTTGAGCCAATGCCAATTCGCCTTCCGGGCTGCCGAGAAAATCGAACGTGTCCTTGGCGGCCAGCGCGTGCGTCAGTGCGTGTGGGTCAGCCAGCCCAATGTCTTCGACCGCCATGCGCACAAGGCGACGCGCAATGAACAATCGATCCTCCCCCCCGTCCAACATCCGCGCCAGCCAATAGAGTGCGGCGTCCGGGTCCGAGCCGCGCACCGATTTGTGCAGAGCGCTGATCAGATTGTAATGACCTTCGCCACCCTTGTCGTAGATCGGCGCGCGGCGTTGAACGAGTGACACCAATGCATCGCGCGTGATCGAGTTCGCATCGCTCGCGGTGCTCGCAAACACTTCCTCGATGAGGTTGAGCGCGGCCCGGCCATCACCGTCTGCCATTGCCTTCAGCGCCAAGCGCGCCTCCGCAGCGAGCGGCAGCGCCCGCCCTTGCTCAGCTTCCGCTCGTGCCAACAGGTCTTCGAGCGCAGCGTCGTCCAGCCGGTTGAAAACGAGCACGGCGGTTCGGCTCAGCAGGGCGGCGTTGAGTTCGAAGCTGGGGTTTTCCGTCGTCGCTCCTACGAGCGTGATTGTGCCGTCCTCCACGTAGGGCAGAAAGCTATCCTGCTGGGCGCGGTTGAAGCGATGGATCTCATCGATAAAGAGCAACGTGCCGGTGCCCGTTTCGCGGCGGATCTTTGCGCGGTCGAACGCCTTGCGCAAATCTGCGACGCCCGAGAAGATCGCCGATAACTGCTCGAACTCGAGACTGGTTTGATTGGCAAGCAACCGCGCGACCGTGGTTTTCCCGGACCCTGGTGGCCCCCACAGGATCATACTCTGCACGCGGCCGCTGTTGAGCATGCGCGTCAGCACACCCTGGGCGCCAACGAGATGGTCCTGTCCCACTACGTCGGTCAATTGTTGTGGTCTTAAGCGGTCCGCCAGAGGGCGCGGCGCGGTCTTTTCCAGGCCAGCGGCTTCGAACAGGTTGGACATGCGGCAAGATGTAAGGCGACAGGGGTGTAAAGGAAAGTGGTGGGCAGTGTCAGGCCCAGGCGCCATGTCTCATCAGGAACACGGCCTTTTCACCGAGCAGGTTCTGCAGTCCCAGCGGCGAGCGTTGCGACAATTGACGTCCCGACCAGTTGAACACCGCCGAACGCTCGACTTCGGCATTGACCGCACGACACAGGTCGGCGAAATCCTTTATCGTGCACAAATGCGCGTTCGGCGAATCGAACCATTGGTCGGGCAGGTTCTCGGTGCGTGGCATTCGACCCGTGAGCAGTAGTTTCGCCCGTACCTCCCAGTGCCCGAAATTCGGAAACGAGACGATTGCCCTGCGGCCGATCCGCAGCAGGTTTTGCAGCACCGCCTTGGGGCTTCGCGTCGCCTGGATCGTGAGGCTCAGGATCGCGTAGTCGAATGCTGCGTCCGGATAATCGGCGAGATCGCGGTCTGCGTCACCCTGGATCACGGATAGCCCGCGCGCCACGCAAGCGTTGACCCGGTCGCGGGCAATCTCAAGTCCCCGTCCATCGACCGATTTCGTATTCGACAGCAACTGCAGCAGTTCGCCATCGCCGCAGCCGACGTCGAGTACGCGCGCGCCTTCGCCCACCATCTCCGCGATCAGCAGATGATCGACGCGGCTCTCCATTTGCCGCGGCTTGCGCTGGGACAGCATGTCAGCTCCCACTTGCCGCTGCGATCCCGGCCTTGGCGGCGGAGGCATTGATGAAACCCTCGACGCAGGCGAACAGCTCCGGCTCGTCCAGCAAAAATGCGTCATGGCCCTTGTCAGTGTCGACCTCGACGAACGAAATGTTGGCCGCAACCGCGTTCAATGCCTGCACGATCGCTTTCGATTCCTGGGTTGGGTAGAGCCAGTCACTGGTGAACGACACCACGCAGAACCTTGTAGTCGTGCCCCGGAACGCGTTGGCCAGCACGTCGCCATGCTCGGCCGCGAGATCGAAATAATCCGTCGCACGAGTGATGTAGAGATAGCTGTTGGCATCGAAGCGGTCGACGAAGCTCGAGCCCTGGTGCCTCAGGTAGCTCTCGACCTGGAAATCGGCGCTGAACGAAAACGATCGATCGGAACGGTTCTGCAGATTGCGACCGAATTTCTGCTGCAACGCCTTCTCGGACAGGTAGGTGATGTGCGCTGCCATGCGCGCGACAGCCAGACCGCGGCGCGGCACCCGGCCATGCTCGAGGTATTTTCCTTGCGCCCATTCTGGATCCGCCATCACCGCCTGCCGGCCGACCTCATGGAACGCAATGTTCTGCGACGAATGGCGCGCCGCAGTGGCGATCGGGATGGCGGTCGCGACCCGTGCGCCGTGCCGTGCCGCCCATTCCAACACCTGCATACCGCCCATGGAGCCGCCAACCACCGAGAACAACTTGTCGATCCCCAGGTGGTCGATCAAACGCACCTGGGCATCCACCATGTCACCGATTGTGATAACGGGGAAACCCAGTCCCCAGGGTCGAGCCGTTGCGGGATTGATAGACGCCGGTCCGGTGGAGCCCATGCAGCCACCGAGAACGTTCGGGCAGATGACAAAGAAGCGCCCGGTATCGATCGGCCGGCCGCGACCGACCAGCGTCTCCCACCAACCGGGCTTGCCAGTGATGGGATGCACGTTGGCAACGTGCTGATCACCGGTCAGGGCATGGCAGATCAGGATGGCGTTGGATCGCGCCGCATTAAGCTGCCCGTAGGTCTGGTAGGCCAAGGTGAACGGCGCCAACAGCCGCCCGCAATCGAGTTCGAGCGGTTCGGAGCTTGGAAACGTGACGCTGTGGCTCGATGGCGGCCGAGCTTCGCCCGTGCTCTGGAGGGGACGCGTGTCCTTTCCGGCGTCTGTCGTCCCTTGACTGGTCCCGTCCATCGAACGTCCCTTGCGAACCGTATCAGGCTCTTAGAGCGAGTTCGTTCCAGATGGAAGAGCTGGAGCGGCCGCGGTACGCCGAGCCTAATCCAGTAGGCCGACCGTTCTATCGCAGACGGTTGCGGTCAGATGCCAAGTCCTTATCGTCGCCCGGTGGCCTGATTTGCCGAAAGTCCTGAACGGCAACATCAAACGCTGGTAGCGATTACGCATTCGCCCATGACCCGGCCAAGTGACCATGGCATCGACTTCGTCGTGACAGGGCTGAAAGGCCCGCGCCACGTCGTGATAGACCTTCTCGCAGGCGCGAACGTACTGTTGATCCGGCGCCTCTGACAACGGCTCACCGATGGCGCGGTGCAACCATTTTCGCGCGTGAACCGGATTGTTCTTACCGAAGTCCGACAGAGCAAAGCTGCCCGAAGCAAACTTCTCGCACAGCGTCCAACGGCCCGAGAGAATCGGGTCGAGGGTGCGCTTGGCCGTCAATGGATCGAAACAGTCGCGGTGAGCCCGCCAATACTCGACTGCCAGTGAGAATTTGCCGACTTTCCGCAGTTGATTTTCTGAACGGACGCGATGCCGGATGCCCTCCGGGCCGAGCGAGCCGTGAAGTTCGATCAGCTCATCCAAACGCCGCAGGGTTTCGCGGGTCGATTGAATGTATTCATATTCCCACTGATCGAACGCGAAATAGGATAGTAGCACGCGCTGTGGCTGCAGATGCTTGAACCAGCTGACTACGCGGGCGTGTGCCTGCTGCGAAATCATTGACGGCCTCAGACGCAGCCGAATATGGCCTTCGTGCACTCGCCACTCGATGAAGCCTGCTTCCTTGATAGCCTTTAGCGTGCCGTCGTCGGAAGTTGCGATTTCGCGATGGAACGGCTGCTGGCCACTCGACCCCAACTGCACGTCACCCCGGTCATCGACGACGAAGCATCCAAGCTTATGCACTGCGAACCTGCTTCTTCCCTGCCGGCCCGTGCGATCGCGCGACGCTGGCCGCCTCTACGCCGGCAACAAACAGTCAGCGGATCGTCTCTCGTTGTGCCTCAGCTTTGGAAACGGCGAAAGTCATCACCTTGTAAATCGAACTGCATGCGTGCGCTTTGCAAACCCGATGTGCCCGCATTGCATCAGCATGATTGTCAAACGAGCGGCGGCATTGCGCTATGGTAACGCTTCCGTGATTCTTTGGATGGATTGCCAATCACTGGACGATCGCCATGCAAGCGCCCTTAGTGACGGCCAGCCGCACAGGTTTCATCAGGGTGCGCGATGGCCTCAAGCTTCATCTGACGCACTTTCCAGCGGCATCGGCGGCCGACGGCCGCTGCCGCCCGGTCATG
>JBGTIU010000083.1:0-37231 GCA_041745515.1 Hyphomicrobiaceae bacterium
ATCGCGCAGCGCCTGTTCGGTCGGGCCGGCAGCCGCAGAGTTGGGCGCTGCCGACCTCGCCGTCCGCTTGTGTGGGCGTGCCGCGGTCGGCGGAGCGAACTCCTTGGCCGTTTGTGCCGGCGGCGGAGCAGCAGGTGTTTGCTTGCCGAACGGCCACGTGAACTGCGCGTTAGCGGAATTGGTTGCAATCACCCACGACAGCAATGCGTAAGCGAAAGCTCGCCCCGCTTTCGCGACAGCTCTCATCATGTCCTCCGGCACATCGTTCGGGTTGTTTCGCGCACCAACCGTTACGGTTTGATGTATGCGTAACCCAGCGTTTGAAGTTCGATCAGACGTACGACACCCGACGGCACCAACTTCGCCTCGCCGATGAGAAGCACGGGCGCCCCTTCCGCATTTGCCATGCTCTCGCGCGTGTTGCCGCAGGCCGCGAAGGTCAGGTCAGGATCTTCGAGTGCCATGGCTTCTATGCGCGCTTTCACCGGGCTCTTGTCGGTACGCAGCATGTTAAGCCCAGGGCCATAGGTCACGATCTCGATTATCGCCGGCCGTCCCAGCGCCTTGTAGTGCGTTCGAATGTTCTGTGCGTTGTTGAGAGCAAGGCTCATCACCGCCGGCTCGTTCTGGTCCACGTGCAAGCTGACCAGCGCAGGTTGTTGCGATGACGACGATCCAGTCGGTGAAGCCGTTTGAGCTTGCGCAGGCGGCAAATCAGCGTCCACGCCGATCAGAATAAAGGTCAGGCTGAACAGCGTCAGCCAGCGCGTCGATATCATCTGCCTATCCCCCAAGCTTCGCCGACAAGACATTGGGGCAATGCGGCGCCAAGAGGGCTTGGTCGAGGCGATATCGTGTTGGCCCGGCGCGCACGCTTGACAGAACCGGCCATAGCGCAAAAAACAGGCGACTTCGATAACCCTTACCTGCTTGGTTGGCAGTGAGTGAGAGGAGACCACAGTGCCCGATGTAGTTCTGACGATGCCAGATGGAGCCAAGAGGCCAGTTGCTGCAGGCACGACCGGTCTCGAGGCCGCTAAAGGAATTTCTCCGTCGCTGGCAAAGCGCACCGTCGGGATGATGCTTAATGGCGTGCTCAGCGACTTGGCCGACCCGATCAGCGCCGATGCGACCATTAAATTTATCGCCCGAACCGATCCAGAGGCGTTGGAGCTGATCCGGCACGATTGCGCGCACGTGTTGGCCGAGGCGGTGCAGCAGTTGTGGCCCGGCACACAGGTGACGATTGGGCCGGTAATCGAGAACGGGTTCTTCTATGACTTTGCCAAGGTCGAGCCGTTCCAGCCGGAGGATCTGCCGCGCATCGAACGACGCATGACCGAAATCATCGCGAAAAATGCAGCCTTCACCAAACAGGTGTGGAGTCGCGACAAGGCCAAAGCGTTTTTTCTATCCAAGAGCGAACACTTCAAGGTCGAATTGATTGACTCGGTCCCCGAGGGCGAAGAGCTCAAGATGTACGCCCAAGGCGACTGGGTTGACCTGTGTCGCGGTCCGCACATGACGTCGACGGGGCAGATCGGTAAAGGTTTCAAGCTGACCCGAGTGTCGGGCAGCTACTGGCGAGGCAAGTCCGATGGAGCGCGGTTGCAGCGCGTTTACGGCACGGCTTGGGCCAGCGAGGCTGAACTCAAGCTGCATCTGGAACAATTGGAACAAGCGGAAAAGCGCGACCATCGCAAGCTGGGGCGGGAAATGGACCTGTTTCATTTCCAGGAGGACGCGCCCGGCACAGTTTTCTGGCACCCCAAAGGATGGAACCTTTTTCAGGAATTGGTCAACTACATGCGCCGCCGTCAACAGGCGTCCGGCTATTTAGAGGTCAACTCGCCGCAGCTGCTCGACAAATCGTTGTGGGAAACCTCCGGTCATTGGGAGAACTATCACGCCAACATGTTCGTCACCGAAACAGAGGACGAGCGCGTGTTCGCATTGAAGCCGATGAACTGCCCCGGCCACGTGCAGATTTTCAAGCATGGGCTCAAGAGCTATCGCGATCTACCGATGAAGATCGCCGAGTTCGGCTGCGTGCATCGCTATGAGCCGTCCGGCGCGCTGCACGGATTGATGCGAGTGCGCGCGTTTACACAGGACGACGCTCACCTGTTCATCACCGAAGATCAGATCATGCAGGAAAGTATCGTCGTCAATGACTTCATGCTTTCGATCTATGACGATTTCGGGTTCAAGGACGTGCACATCAAACTTGCAACGCGTCCTGAAAAGCGCGTTGGCTCGGACGCACTTTGGGACAAGGCCGAGGATGCGATGCGGGGCGTGTTCGAGCGCGTGCGCGTAGACTATCCGCACATCAAGACGTCGATCGCGGCGGGCGACGGCGCATTCTACGGACCCAAATTCGAGTACCACCTGCGCGACGCCATCGGGCGAAGTTGGCAACTTGGCACCAATCAGGTCGATTTCAACATGCCGGCGCGATTTGGCGCCTTTTATATCGGCGCCGATAGCGAGAAAAAAACGCCTGTGATGCTGCACCAGGCGAATTTCGGCTCGCTCGAACGATTCGCTGGGATCTTTATCGAGAACACGGCAGGGCATCTGCCGCTCTGGGTGTCACCCGTCCAGGTCGTGGTCGCAACCATCGTGTCCGATGCAGATAACTACGCGGGGGATGTAATGCGACAGTTGAAGGCCGCCGGCCTCAAGACCCAAGGCGACCTGCGCAACGAGAAGATCAACTACAAGGTGCGAGAGCATTCCGAAGCCAAAGTACCGGTGATGCTCGTCGTGGGGCGTAACGAGGCGGAAGCAGGCAACGTAGCAATGCGCCGCCTTGGCAATCAGGCAAACGTGATCATGCCACTCTACGAGGCGATTGCATTGCTGAGGGACGAAGCGACGCCGCCCGACGTCAAGCGGGCGGAGCGTTCAGCGCAAGGAACCTGAAATGGCCCGATTGATTGCTATCTACAAACCGCCCAAGGATCCGCCGGCCTTCAATGCCTATTATTTCGGCACCCATGTGCCACTCGCGAAGAGGATTCCGGGATTACTGCGCTACGAAGTCAACGAAGGCGCGGTGGCAGCACCGATGACGAAGGGCGGTGTCCATCTCGTTGCAATCATGCACTTCGCGTCGAAGGCGGACCTCGATAGCGCATTGGCCTCGTCCGAAGGCAAGGCTACCGCGCGCGATCTAGCCAACTTCGCTGACGGCGGCGTCGAGTTGCTGATGATCGATGTTAAGGACATATAGAAGAGGCCGGACGCGAGCGTCCGGCCTCTGACTTGAAGCGAGTAGAAAATGCCTCAGCCGTGCCAGCGGCGGTCGCGACTATGCCACCAACCGTCCCGTCCGCCGAAATTCCGCCAAATCCAGAATTCCGCACCCGGACGCGTAGTACGGCAGGCAATACGATCGCCGCGCCGATTGTGGGCATGCCAGCGACCTGCTCCGCCACGTTCGCAGGCGCGATGCCTGTTCCCGTCATGCACCAGCTGCAACAGACTTGCGTCGGCGTTCGGCGAACTCGTCAGAGCTCCGCCGAGCGGAGCAGCACTGGCGGATGCTGCAAACAGACCGGATGCAAGCAATCCTGCGGCAATGAAAACTGACTTCCTCATTTCGATTTCCTTCCTAGTTGATGACATGCCTATACGGCGTGACCCAGGCACCATCTCAACGAGCGTGGTGCTGAAAACCCGTCGCGCTTGTTTCTCAACGAGAATGACCGCAACGTGATCCGGCGAGATAACGCCGTTTCCCCCCGCGGTGTTCCCTTATCCGCGGCCGCGATAAGCGGCGACGCCCTGATCGGGCAGCCACACGCCCTCGGGCAGGGTCCCGGTTTGCCAGAACACGTCGATCGGAATGCCGCCGCGCGGATACCAGTAGCCGCCAATTCGAAGGAAAACGGGCTCCAGCAGCTCAACGAGCCGTTTACCGATCGCGACCGTGCAATCTTCGTGGAAGGCGCCGAGATTTCGAAACGATGTTAGATACAACTTGAGGCTCTTGCTTTCGACCAACCAAGCCTTCGGAATGTAGTCGATGACGAGATGGGCGAAGTCGGGCTGGTTCGTCACCGGGCACAGGGAGGTGAACTCCGGCACAACGAAGCGTGCAACGTAATGCGTGTCAGTGTGCGGATTCGGCACGCGCTCGAGGTTCGCCGTCCCGGGGCTATCGGGCGGTGTGACGCGATGACCAAGCTGCTTCAGCGTGGCGTGGTTCTTTTTTGCCATGGCGTTGCCCGGTCAAGCTGCCGCGAGGCGAAGCCGCTCGTCCCTGCGGCGCAGCCAGGCGATCAGGGGAATTGCCAGCACGACCATCCAGGTTTTGCCGACGATTTGGCCATTGAGAAAATCGAGGTTACCGAATGCCAGCCAGAGGAACAGCACGCTGTCGACGACGAGCCCGACGAGGCTGCTGGCGACCACGGCAAGCACCAGACCACGCCGTTGCAGTGGAGTGAAGACGGCGAGGTCAGCTGCCTCCGACAGCAGGAATGCGACGGCCGATGCGATCACCAGTGCAGGCGGCGCCACCAACGCCGATAATCCGGCTCCCGCGATGATGGCGGCGATCGCCCAACCGGCCCCCAGCCTGCGTTGAACGAGGTCGCGCAGCACCAGGGCGGCCCCGATCGTGACGACGCCGCTCGGCGCCATCAGGTTCGGCGCGACTGGGATGAGGCAGGGGCCGGTGGGAAGGCACCTGGTGCCGACATTGCCGATCATCCAGTTGGCAGCAGGGATGCAGAGCGCGAAGGCTGCAAGAAACAGCAGCCCTTCGGCTTGACGGCGGGTAAGCGACATCGATGATCTCCGATTTATAAAGCGCAACGAGATGGCGCGCTTGCGCGGGGTCCGGTTGACGATGGCGCTATGTAGTGCGGAATTGACGCGCAGGCCAGCGTTTAGCCCGCCTGGTCAATACGTAAGCGCGGCGCGCATGGCCTTTAGTTCGGTGGTCGCGTCGGCGTAGGCCTCGAACGCTTGGCCGGAGCGGCGATACCAATAACGGGCGTTGTTCTGATCGCCTTCCTGCTTGTGCAGGCAGGCATGCAGCCAGCAATAGTCACGATCAGCATCGTCACGCTGCGCAATACCGTGCGCCGCAGCCCAGTCGCCGGCAAGTGCTGCATCGATGCCCGCGATCAGCGTTTGCCGATCTGGGGCAGATGTATCTCCCATCGTCCGAACCTCCAATTGGCAATCTCGATCTCCGGCTTGGCCTCCAGCCGTGCCTCGGCTACAACGCGCGCCAACGTCCCACGTGACCGAATAATCCGCAATCCAGTGCCGCGAAGGCTTAACCCATGACCCAGATCCTTGACATCATCGGCCGCGAGATCCTCGACAGCCGTGGCAATCCAACCGTCGAAGTCGATGTGATCCTCGAGGACGGTAGCCTGGGTCGCGCGGCCGTCCCATCAGGTGCGTCGACCGGTGCGCACGAAGCCAATGAGTTGCGGGATGGCGACAAGAAGCGCTACGGCGGCAAGGGTGTGCTGAAAGCGGTCTCGGCCATCAATGATGAGATTTTCGACACGCTGCGTGGCATGGATGCGGAGGATCAACGGCGGATCGATCATGCAATGATTGTTCTCGACGGCACCAAGAACAAGGCGCGGCTCGGGGCCAATGCGATTCTGGGCGTGTCGCTGGCGGTTGCCAAGGCGGCGGCGGAAACTTCCGGCTTGCCACTCTATCGCTATGTCGGCGGTGCTTCGGCGCACATGCTGCCGGTGCCGATGATGAATATCATTAATGGCGGCGCGCACGCCGACAATCCGATCGATATCCAGGAATTCATGATCATGCCGGTTGCGGCCGCGTCCTGCCGCGAGGCGATCCGCATCGGTTCCGAGATCTTCCACACGTTGCGTAAAGGATTGCAGGACGCCGGCCACGGCACCAACGTCGGCGACGAAGGCGGGTTTGCCCCCAACCTGAAATCGGCGGATGAAGCTCTGGGTTTCATCATGTCGTCGATCGAGAAGGCAGGGTTCCATCCGGGGCAGGACGTGATGCTGGCGCTCGATTGTGCCGCGACCGAGTATTTCAAGGACGGTAAGTACCGGTTGGAGGGGGAGGGAAAGACGCTCGATAGCGCCGCCAATGCGAAATATCTGGCTGAGCTGGTCGGCCGCTTCCCGATCATCTCGATCGAGGACGGCATGGGAGAGGATGATTGGGCCGGCTGGAAGGCACTGACCGAGCTGATTGGCAGCAAATGCCAGCTCGTTGGCGACGATCTGTTTGTGACCAACACCGAACGGCTCTCGCAAGGCATCAAGAGCCGCACTGCCAATGCCATCCTCGTGAAGTTCAATCAGATTGGCTCGCTGTCCGAGACACTCGACGCCGTCAACATGGCACAGCGCGCGAGCTACTCGGTTGTCATGTCGCATCGCTCAGGTGAAACGGAAGACGCCACGATCGCCGATCTGGCGGTTGCGACCAACTGCGGTCAGATCAAGACCGGTTCGCTGTCCCGCTCCGATCGCCTCGCCAAATACAATCAGCTGATTCGCATCGAGGAGGAACTTGCCGACATGGCGCGGTATGCTGGCCGCAGTGTGATGCGGCTCTCTTGAAGGCCGAGATTGGTCTTTCCTTGTCTGGTTTGATCGGCCTGAGGACACATCAAAATGTGTCGGCGCTTTACTTCATCTTAAGTCGCTCAGGCCTACGGTTTCCACGTTCCAGCGTAGGCGATGCAGCCGCGAGTTCAGCATTCGACGCCGCGCCTCGCGATCAACCGGCAGTTGAATGAGAAGATCCATGCAGCGTGCTGGCAGGCTTCCCTTGGTTTTGCTTACCGGCCTCACGTTCTCGGTCTACTTCACTTATCATGCGATCACCGGCCGTCACGGCTTCGGGGCGAGGCAAAACCTGATAATCCGAACCAGCGCGCTGGAACGGGAAATCGGCGCACTCGAGGCCGTGCGCACCAGGTTGCAGCGCGATGTCGCGCTTCTAGCACCCGAACAACCTCATCCGGATATCATTGAGTTCATTGCTGCTGACGTCCTCGGTTTGGTGCGGCCCGATGCGAAGGTTGTTATTCGCTCCGGCTCGTAGGCGGGTAGATCTACGTCTCACATCAATGAAACGTGCTTAAGCCTCGGTCGGATTTAGCTTTGCAGCTCGGCTGGTCAGTCCTCCGGGCGTCGTGTACGTTCGAGCCGAAGTCTGGCAGGGCAGAGCTAGCATCCAAGGAGGTAAAATGGCGCCGGCGGACAGTGCGCGGGACATAAAGCCAGGCGCGACCTTGCAGGAAAATGCGGCAGTGCCCGCTACCGGCCCGAGAACGTCCTGGCAACCCGCCGGCCTGATGTCGGCCGCACCCGTAGAAAAGCTGTTGATCCCGGAGTTCACCAAACAAGAGGAACTCGCGGCCTACCGCGAAATGCTGTTGATCAGGCGTTTCGAGGAGAAGGCCGGCCAGCTTTACGGCATGGGTTTCATTGGCGGGTTTTGTCATCTGTACATTGGGCAGGAAGCCGTGGTGGTCGGCCTGCAGATGGCGGCAAAGGTCGGCGATCAGGTCATCACGACCTATCGCGATCATGGCCATATGCTGGCATGTGGTATGGACCCAAAGGGCGTGATGGCTGAGCTGACTGGCAGACGGGGCGGCTATAGCCGCGGCAAAGGCGGCTCAATGCATATGTTCAGCCGCGAGAAACAATTTTTTGGTGGACACGGCATTGTCGGAGCCTCGGTGCCGCTGGGCGCTGGTCTGGCTTTCGCTAACAAGTATCGCGGCAACGATCACGTGTCATTCTGTTATTTCGGCGATGGCGCGGTCAATCAAGGTCAGGTCTACGAGACCTTCAATATGGCCGAGCTGTGGAAGCTGCCGGTGATCTTCGTCATTGAAAACAATCGCTACGCGATGGGTACGTCGATCGAGCGGGCAAGTGCTACCACCAACCTGTCGCAGCGCGGGCTGTCTTTCGCGATCCCCGGCGAGCAGGTCGACGGCATGGATGTCCGTGCGGTAAAGGCCGCCGGCGACCGGGTCGTGAAGTGGGTGCGCGAGGGCAATGGGCCCTATATTCTCGAGATGATGACCTACCGCTACCGTGGCCACTCGATGTCGGATCCCGCCAAATACCGCACGCGCGAGGAGGTCGACAAGGTCCGCGAGGAGCGCGATCCAATCGAGCGTGCCCGCGTCCGCATCATGGAAAACCGCATGGCAACGGAAGACGAGTTGAAGGCGATCGACAAGCAAATCCGTGAGACCGTCAATGCTGCCGCCGAGTTCGCCCAGAACGATCCCGAGCCTGACGGGGCCGAGTTGTGGACGGATGTTCTGTTGTAATGGTGCAATCGACAATGGCTGATCGCGCCCGCAAGCCCGCGACCTACGCCGACCTGGAAGCGGTGCCGGAGCATCTGGTCGCAGAAATTCTGTTCGGCAATCTGGTCACGCATCCGCGGCCAGCATCGGATCATGGCGCGGCCGGCACGTCTCTGTCCCACGAACTGGTAGGGCCTTTTCAAAAAGCTCGCGGCGGTCCGGGCGGGTGGCTCTTCATTAATGAAGAAGAACTGCACTTAGGCCCACACGTCACCGTGCCGGATATCGCCGGTTGGCGGCGACAAAGGTTGCCGCCCGGGGCGGCGACCAGCGCATACTTCGAGGTCGCGCCGGACTGGATCTGCGAGGTGCTCTCGCCCTCGACCGAGAAATACGACAAGGGCGACAAGCGTCGCATCTACGCGCTTTATGGCGTGCCTCACCTCTGGTACCTCGATCCACGCGCGCGAACCCTGGAAGTTTTTGCACTGCAGGACCAGAACTGGCTGCTGATCCACACCTTCGTCGACCAGGACGAGGTTTGCGCTCCGCCCTTCAACGAACTCACCTTCTCGTTGGGCCTGCTCTGGCCCTTCGACGATCCGACTGAACCATCCGCCTGAGATTTCACCACGCCCCTCCTCCGGACAAAGATCACGATGCCCACGCAAATACTCATGCCCGCGTTGTCTCCGACGATGGAGGAAGGCAAGCTCGCCAAATGGCTGATCAAGGAGGGCGATGCGGTCAAATCGGGCATGATCATCGCCGAGATCGAAACCGACAAGGCCACCATGGAGGTCGAGGCAGTCGATGAGGGCAAGGTCGGCGCGATCCTGATTCCCGCCGGTACCGAACACGTCAAGATCAACACTCCGATTGCCACAATCCTGGTGGACGGTGAGGTCGCGAACGCTTCACCACCGGCGCGAGGTCGCGCGCCGGCACCGGCACAATCCTCGGCGCCGCCGGCTGCCGCGCCGGTCGTATTAACTGCGCCCGCCGAGCCAGAATTTTCACCCGGTGTAGAAACGACAACACAAACCATGCGCGAAGCCTTGCGCGACGCGATGGCCGAAGAGATGCGCCGGGACGGCAACGTGTTGCTGATGGGTGAGGAGGTCGCCCAATACCAGGGCGCCTACAAAGTCAGCCAGGGGCTACTTGACGAATTCGGCCCGCGCCGAATCATCGACACACCGATCACCGAACAGGGCTTCGCCGGCATCGGGGTCGGTGCGGCACTTGCCGGATTGAAACCGATTGTCGAATTCATGACGTGGAACTTCGCCATGCAGGCGATCGACCAGATCATCAACTCGGCGGCCAAGACACTTTACATGAGCGGTGGGCAGATGGGCTGCCCAATCGTGTTTCGTGGACCAAACGGCGCAGCCGCCCGTGTCGGCGCGCAACACTCCCAGTGCTATTCAGCGTGGTACGCGCATGTGCCGGGCCTGAAGGTGGTGTGTCCATCGAACGCCGCCGATGCCAAAGGCTTGCTGAAGTCTGCAATCCGTGATCCCAACCCCGTTCTGGTGCTTGAAAATGAGATGCTCTACGGGCAGTCGGGCGAGGTTCCGAAAGGAGTTGACTGGGTCGTGCCGATTGGTCGCGCTAAGATTGTTCGGTCCGGCGATCATGTAACCATCGTGTCGTTCGCGCGCGGCATGCACTATGCGCTCGATGCGGCGAAGGCGCTTGAAGCCGAGGGCATCGAAGCCGAGGTGATCGACTTGCGGTCGCTGCGTCCGATAGACTGGGAAACCATCATCGGCTCAATCAAGAAGACCAATCGGCTCGTAACGGTCGAAGAGGCGTGGCCGACATGCTCGGTCGGCTCCGAGATCTGCGCCCAGGCTGCAATTCAGGCATTCGATTACCTTGATGCGCCGCCGGCCAAGATCTCCGGCGCTGACGTGCCGATGCCGTACGCGGCGAACCTTGAGCGGCTGGCGCTGCCGACCGCCGCCCAGGTTGTCGCCGCCGCGAAGAGCGTGCTCTACACCTGAGACAACGGGAGTGCCGTCATGGGCGCGCGCGACGAGCTGATCATTCCGGAGGCCGCCATTGCCGACGCCGGCTCGGCGGAAGTACTCCGGGCTTGGATCGCCAATCGCGGTCTGCATGTGGCAATCCGCACGAGTTTCGATACGCCCGACGCCTGGGGTATTCTGCTGGTTGACGTGGCGCGCCATGCGGCGAGGGCGTTCGCCGCGGAAAGCAGCATCAGCGAAGCGGACGCGTTGCTACACATCCGCAAGATGTTCGATGCGGAGTGGAGCCGACCGACGGACAAAGGGCGCACGGCGCCGGCCAGGAAGCAGTAGGCAAGACCAATGGTTACCGCCGCCAAATCAGGACGTCGGGCTGCGACCTACGCAGACTTGAAAGCCGTGCCGGAACACCTCGTCGCCGAGATCATATTCGGCAATCTAGAGACGCATCCACGGCCGGCACCACCACATGCGGTGGCGAGCAATGCGCTCGGAACCGAACTCACCGGCCCCTTCCAGAAAGGCCGTGGTGGTCCCGGCGGTTGGATTTTCATGACGGAGCCCGAGTTGCACCTGGGGCCGCACGTCGTCGTGCCCGATCTCGCCGGATGGCGTCGCGACCGCATGCCGGCGATGCCCGCCAAGGCCTTTGTCGAACTGCCGCCGGATTGGATTTGCGAAATCATTTCGCCTTCGACGGAAGTCATCGACAAGGGTTCCAAGCGCCGGATCTATGCGACTTTCGAGGTGCCGCACCTGTGGCATCTGAACCCAACTGCGAAACTGCTCGAGGTGTTCGAGTTGAAAGCAAGTCACTGGGTGCTGTTCGAAGTGTTCCAGGATCAGGAGCAGGTCGCTGCGCCGCCGTTCGCCGCGGTGCCGTTCTCGCTCGGTGACATCTGGCCGCTCGAGCCACCGACGGTTGCAACCTGAAGCTCGCCCGCGCATGACCGAATCCGAAATCCTGCAAGGCATGATCGGCTCGATCCAGAGCGTGATGAGCCTGTTCTCGATGTTCTTCGCCATGATCTCGGGTTACATTGTCGCGCTGTTCCTGTTTCTCAATCGCGCACCGCTGGCGCTGCGGTTGCTGGCATTCATCCTGCTGTCGCTGGGCCTCGTGTTTCTTGGCGGGTCGGCGATCAGCATTCAGCGCATCCAGGACGGTTTGTTCGCCGGCTGGGCGCGCATTGCCAATCCCATGATCGACGTCGAGCTGCTGCGCAATCCGATCCGACATGCGATCATTCCTGCTACGACGTGGTCGCAGCAGCATCTGGGCGTCGGCATCGGCTGGACGGTCGCCGTGCTTGTCTACATCGCCCTTGCTTATCTGACATTCGGTTATCGCTGGCCTGTGAACAGTGCCGCCGAGCAGTCGCAAAGGACACGCTGACCCATGCCGATCCAAATCCTGATGCCGGCGCTGTCCCCGACGATGGAAGAAGGCAAACTCGCCAAATGGCTTGTCAAGGAGGGCGATGCCGTCAAATCGGGCAAGGTGATTGCGGAGATCGAAACCGATAAGGCCACGATGGAGGTTGAGGCGGTCGACGAGGGTGTGATTGGCGCGATCCTAATCTTAGAGGGCACCGAAAAGGTGAAGGTGAACACGCCGATCGCGACGGTCCTGGTTGACGGGGAAAGTCCTGGCGCCCAACCTGCCGCGAAAGTGGCAGCCTCCGGCACCAAACCTGCGGCAAAAGGGGAATCAGCGCGCCCCGGCAGCGGAGTTGTCGCTGGTCCCGTGCCTGCGGCTCCCCGTTCGCCAATGCCCGCGCAACCGCTCGCGGGCGGCCGCATGTTCGCGTCGCCGTTGGCGCGGCGACTCGCGAAGGACGGCGGTATCGATTTGTCGGTGGTCGCCGGCTCCGGCCCGCATGGGCGGATCGTTCAGCGCGATGTCGAAGCAGCCAGAAAATCGGGTACAGCGAACGCCGCAACCACGCCTTTGGTGGCAGCGGGCGGCGCTGCGGCCGGCTCGATGCAAGCGATCTCGTCCGCTAACCTGCCGGCTGTTCAGCCGATGGCTGACGACAAAATTCTTGCGCTTTACGAGAAAGGCTCGTTCGAGGTCCAGGCTCACGACGGCATGCGCCGGATCATCGCCGAGCGTTTGACCCAATCGAAGTCGACCGTTCCACACTTTTATCTGTCTGTCGACGTGAGGCTCGACACTCTCTTGCCAGCGCGCGAGCGTTTGAATGCGCGCTCGCCGAAGGACGGCCCACGCGCCTACAAGCTGTCGGTCAACGATTTCATCATCAAGGCGTTGGCGCTGGCCTTGCAACAGGTGCCGGCCGCCAATGCCACCTGGACGACGCAAGGCATGCTGCGCCATAGG
The DNA here is from genome assembly GCA_041745515.1 of Hyphomicrobiaceae bacterium. Taxonomy (GTDB): domain Bacteria; phylum Pseudomonadota; class Alphaproteobacteria; order Rhizobiales; family Hyphomicrobiaceae; genus JAKFWF01. The sequence goes on from JBGTIU010000083.1 coordinate 12,641, forward strand.
CACTCGGATGTTGGCGTCGCCGTTGCGATCGAGGGCGGCTTGTTCACGCCAGTGATCCGGCATGCCGAACTCAAGACGCTTGCCGAAATCTCGAACGAGATGAAAGATTTGGCGGCGCGTGCGCGCAAGCGGCGGTTGGCACCACACGAATATCAAGGTGGCACTACCTCGATTTCGAACCTCGGCATGTTCGGCATCAAGAGCTTCGACGCCGTCATCAATCCGCCGCACGCAACGATCCTTGCGATCGGCGCAGGAGAAAAGCGCGCCGTTGTGACCGACGACCGCATTGAGGTCGGCACCATCATGAGCGCCACTCTGAGCTGCGATCATCGCGTAGTCGACGGCGCCATCGGCGCGGAATTGCTGAACGCCTTCAAATCGTTCATCGAGGATCCGGTGAGAATGCTGGTGTGAAAAAGGCTTAGGGCGACGGTGTCGGCCGTAGCCATTTTTCGCTTCGGCGACTGTTACCGGCCTGCAACAGCTGGCGGGGTTTGACATCTATGATGGTAGTGCAACACACGATTTTCGGTGATAGATTTCGCCCGAGGGTTGATCGAATTCACTTGCGGGACTATGGGGCAAAGGTGCTGTGGGCGTACATTCTCGGTTTTCATCAGGGAAACAAAACATGCTCACCAAACTTCATGCGCCCGCGGCGATCTTTGCATGTGCGATTTTGCTGGCCGGCTGTGCCGAAACTTCCGGCATGCTCGGCGGCGAAAGCAGCAACTTGACCACCGCATCGGTCGCCGAGGCGCCGAAAGCCGATCCCGCGTGCCTTGTGCTGGCCTCCCAGATCGACAGCCTGAAGAAAGAGGGAGTGGCGGACAAGGTTGCGCAAGCGTCGATCAAGAAATACAAAATGACAACGGCGGATTTGGCCAAGGCGGATCAATTGAACAAGGCCAATGCTGAATTCCAGTTCAAGTGTTCGACAGTGAAACCGGCACCGGGAATCCAGTCAGCCGCTATTGCTCCAGCGGCAGCGGCGAAGCCGACATCAGCCGCGGCGCCCAAGGCAGCGGCACCGGTTAAGCCGGCGGCCAAGACGGCGGTCGCTCAATAACTAGGAGGTTTGGCGACAAGTGTCCGCCGGTCCTCGAAATTCGCAGGAACAAGACCGCTTGTCTGGAGTTCGGGATCCAGATAACGACCCATGAATGGCCGGAATACGGTTAACCGGAGGTAGGCGTGATTCTACTTGATAAGAACCGATCAATTTCGGTTGCTGGCCCTATTGTGCGGGTGATTCCGGGATTGACGCTCGCCGTTTTGCTCGGTGGCTGCGCGGCCGGCGCCGCCGGCGGAGATCCGGGCGCTCAGTCCTTGCCATCGGGTATGTCTTGCCAGTCGCTGCGGTCTGAACTCAACAAGATGGATAGCCAAGGCGCGCAATCGAAAGTCGAAGCCGCCAGTCAGGGTAAGGGATCGCCTGAGGCTCGAGCGACCGCCGGTCGCTACAATCAACTGCTGAATTATTATCTTGGCGCGCGTTGTCACGTGTGATGGGGCGGCCATCGTCAGGCCGAAAGCCGGCGGTGTTGCCTTGTTCGATGCCATCCGACATCGCGACCAAGAAGTATGCCTGCTTTGCTGGCGGGCCGCTGATGCGCGGGCTTCACGGTAGCGTGCGCCTTTTTTCAGATGCTTAACGTAACTCCGCCGTTCAATCGGATGATCTGCAAAATCTTATCGTGTTGGCTGCAAACGGCTGGGAAGGACTGGTAGTGAGCAGCTACGACATCATCGTTATTGGTGCGGGCCCCGGAGGCTACGTCACGGCCATCCGCGCGGCTCAGCTTGGCTTCAAATGCGCGATCGTCGAGCGTGAGCACCTGGGTGGCATCTGCCTGAACTGGGGCTGCATTCCGACCAAAGCATTGCTGCGCTCGGCTGAAATTTATCATTACGCGACGCATGCCAAGAATTACGGATTGGTTCTGAACGGGACTATGTCCGTTGACAATGAGGCCGTCGTTGCCCGCTCGCGCGGCATCTCGGCGCAGTTAAACGGTGGCGTCGGATTTCTGCTGAAGAAGAACAAGGTGGATGTGATCTGGGGCGAAGCCTCGATTAGTGCCCCCGGGGAGATCGAGGTCGCAGCGACGAAGAAACCGCCGATGCAACCGGCCCAACCGGCGCCCAAGGGGGCGCTCGGAGCCGGCACGTATCAGGCCAAACACATTATAATTGCTACTGGAGCGCGTCCGCGAACGCTTCCCGGCATCGAGCCGGACGGAAAACTGATCTGGACCTACTTCGAGGCGATGATTCCGCGGTCGCAGCCGAAGTCGTTGATCGTGATGGGGTCGGGTGCAATCGGCATCGAGTTTGCGTCGTTCTATCGGACGATGGGCGCCGAGGTTACGGTCGTCGAAGTGCTGCCGCAAATCCTGCCTGTCGAAGACGCCGAGATTGCCGGACTTGCCCGAAAAAGCTTCGAGAAGCAAGGCATGAAGATTCTTAGCGGGGCCAAGATCAGCCAAGTTGCGAAGGCACAGAATAGTGTGACGGCGACGATCGACCGCGGCGGCGGTAAGTCCGACACGATCACTGCGGAGCGGCTGATTTCGGCGGTTGGTGTCGTCGGCAATGTCGAAGGGCTGGGGCTGGAGAAGCTGGGACTGAAGATCGAACGAGGCTGCGTTGTTACCGATGGGCGGGGCCGCACCAATGTGCCGGGCATCTATGCTATCGGCGACGTCGCCGGCCCGCCGATGTTGGCCCACAAAGCCGAGCACGAGGGCGTCATCTGCGTGGAAACAATCCAGGGCATGCACACGCACCCTATGGACAAGGCTCGCATTCCCGGCTGCACCTACTGCCAACCGCAGATTGCCTCTGTCGGCCTGACCGAGGCCGGCGCAAAAGAGGGCGGGCGCGAGATCAAAGTTGGCCGTTTCCCGTTCCGCGGCAACGGCAAGGCAATAGCGCTCGGTGAGGTCGACGGGCTGATCAAGACAATCTTTGATGCCAAAACCGGACAGCTGCTGGGAGCGCATATGGTCGGCGCGGAGGTGACCGAGCTGATACAGGGTTATGTCATCGCCATGCAGCTCGAGACCACCGAAGATGATCTGATTCATACCGTATTTCCCCACCCGACCTTATCGGAAATGATGCACGAGAGTGTGCTCGACGCCTATAACCGGGTCATTCATATGTGAGGCGGACCTCGACCGAGTGGCGGTGAACTACTGCTTGTGCTCGACCCGCGGTGCGACTCAGCCCAGTATGCGGCACCGACAGATACAATCTTGAAGGGGATGCAAATGAAAACGGACGCACAAGCGCTGATCATTATGGCCGTAGTTGGTATCGTGGCGGGCTTTCTCGCGCACTTGATAGTGGGCGGCAGCGGTAACGTTGTGAAATACTTGATCTCTGGATTGCTCGGAGCCTTCGTCGGCAGCTACGCCCTGGGCGCGCTTGGTGTGAATCTCGGCGTCAGCAATGCGTTAGTATCGCAAATCCTGACCAGCACAATCGGGGCCGTCATCGTCCTCATTCTGGCGCGAATTGTACTGTAAACCGTCTGTAGTTTGAACCGAAGCGAGGGGAGGGTTTAGATGGCGCAATTGCAACCGTACATGCCTTTTATCGTCATGGCGCTGGTCGGACTGATCGCCGGGTGGTTGGCGGGATTGCTGCTAGGCGGCGGTGGATTGATCCGCAATTTGATCGTCGGCTTGATCGGGTCGTTTGTTGGCGGCTTTCTAGTCAACCAGGGCATCTTGAAGGCTTCCTTTGGCTTCAACAGCATCATTCCGTACGGTGATCAAATAGCCGTATCGACGATTGGAGCGGTGCTGATCATCATCGTGGTGCGAATACTGGGGCGGTAAATGGGGTTGCCGGCCTTTCCACTTGATGGGTGGGGCTGGCCTGGTTACGTATCGTTCGTCATAAGCCGCTTTCCCTGCGGTTCGGAGCGAACGTATGGTTACTGTCGTCGACACGAAACCGCGCCACCCGGAGAAGGCGAGCCGGCCAGAAACGCCGATCCTGCGCAAACCAGACTGGATCCGAGTCAAGGCGCCGGCATCATCCGGCTATGTCGAGACCAAACGTATCGTGCGTGAGCACGGTCTTGCGACCGTGTGCGAGGAAGCCGGATGCCCGAACATCGGCGAGTGCTGGACGAAGAGGCACGCGACCATGATGATCATGGGCGATACGTGCACGCGGGCGTGTGCATTCTGCAACGTCAAGACCGGCTTGCCTCTGGCACTTGACGCGGCGGAACCTGGCCATGTGGCTGCGGCGGTGGCCAAGCTAGGTCTGGAGCACGTTGTCATCACCTCGGTCGACCGGGATGATCTCGCGGACGGCGGCGGGCAACACTTCGCCGATGTCGTCGGCGCTATTCGTGCCCTCACACCGGCGACGACCATCGAGATCCTGACGCCTGATTTTCTGCGCAAGCCAGGAGCGCTGGAGATTGTCGTGGGGGCCAAGCCGGATGTATTTAATCACAATCTTGAAACCGTACCGGGGCTCTATCTCAGCATTCGCCCGGGCGCGCGCTATTTTCACTCCTTACGGCTGCTGCAAAGCGTTAAGGAACTCGATGCGTCGATGTTTACCAAGTCGGGTATCATGGTGGGCCTCGGCGAGACGCGAGAGCAGGTGTTGCAGGTGATGGACGATCTACGCTCGGCCGACGTCGATTTCCTGACGATCGGTCAATATTTACAGCCCACGCGCCGCCACGCCGAGGTCAAATCGTTCGTCACGCCAGACGAGTTCAAATCCTACGAACGGATGGCGCTTGCCAAAGGCTTTCTTCTGGTTGCGTCGTCCCCGCTGACGCGGTCGAGCTATCACGCAGGAGAGGATTTCGCGAAGCTGCGTGCAGCGCGAGTTGCGCGGCAGCGTTGAGCTGGTATTTGGCGACAGCCACAATCTTTGATGGCAGCTGGGGTTCAGGAGACGATGGCATGTGCTGCGCGGATGACGGTACCTCTGTATCCCCCAGCGTCGATGCGACGGATGCAGCCGACCCGGCCGTGATCGAGCAACTGGTGATTGCCAATCACATTCTTTTCGACCAGGGCGTGGTCGACGGCTTCGGCCACGTCAGTGTTCGTCATGACAAACGACCTGACCGCTTCCTACTTGCGCGCAACATGGCCCCAGGTCAGGTCTCGGCCGGTGACATCATCGAATTCACGCTGCACGGCGAACCGGTCGATGCAGGTGGCCGCCGCATTTACCTCGAACGGTTTATCCATGGTGAGCTTTACAAACAACGACTCGATGTCAATGCAATCGTGCACAGCCACTCGCACGCAATCGTGGCGCTGAGCGTCGTCAAGGGTGTCAGACTGCAGGCAATATTCCACATGGCGGGATTTGTCGGCCAGAGCGTCCCGGTATTCGAGATCAGGGACTTCGCCGGTGATGCGAGCGACTTGTTGATCAGCACCAATGCGCTTGGGACTGCGCTGGCTGGCTGCTTCGCAGACAGCGATATCGCCCTGATGCGAGGCCACGGCTCAACCGTCGTCGGCCACTCGATCCCACACGCAATCTATCGCGCTGTGTACGCGGAACTGAATGCGCGTTATCAGCTCAGCGTCGCGACGCTGGGGGACATCACCTACCTGACGCCCGGTGAAAGCGCTGCCTGCGTCGAAACGATCGAGGCACAGATGCAGCGGCCTTGGGACCTATGGGCGGAACAGTCGCGCCAACGCCGCGCATGGCGCTAACCCAGTTTCCCGTTCCAATGCTCGCTAGCCGGCATCCCCCACGCCGCGACAGCCGGTCATCTCCCAGCCGTACGCCCGAAAGCCTAAGTCCCGCCAATGCCGACCTTCTCGACCCGCCGCCACGTGCCCTACACAGTTCGTCAGATGTACGATCTGGTCGCCGATGTCGAAAAATACCCACACTTCCTGCCGCTCACCGAGGCCCTGCGCATCAAGTCGCGCGAATACATCGGCGGGTACGATGTGCTGGTGGCCGACATGACGGTCGGTTACAAAGCTATCCGCGAGACTTTCGGCACACGGGTGACGCTTTGCCCGGAAATACCGAAGGTGCTTGCGCAGTACATCGATGGGCCATTCAGCCATCTCGAAAACCGATGGCAGTTCCATGTCGCGGCGACAGGCAGCGAGATCGAATTCTTCATCGACTACGGTTTCAGGTCACGCGTGCTCGGGGTGTTGGTCGGCGCCGTGTTCGATCAGGCTTTTCGCAAATTCGCGAATGCCTTCGAGGCTCGCGCCCAAGAAGTCTATGGACGCCCTGTCCTGGCGTCGACTTGAGTTTCAGCCCATTAAGCGGCGCACCATAGCAAGAGCGTCGCCGATGGTCGCTAGTCGTATGCTCGAGCGGCCAGTATCGGGGTAGCGCTTCGCGATCGCTGTCGTCGGGTGACCTATGCGCGCGCCGCCAATGTGCACCAGCCCAACGGGCTTGGCGGAGGAGCCGCCGCCGGGGCCCGCGACGCCGGTAACGGCGACGGCAATGTCGGCGCGGGAGTGCGCGAGGCAGCCGTCCGCCATCGCCATTGCGACTTCGGCACTGACCGCGCCGTGTGCTGTGATGAGCGATCCCGACACGCCGAGCAGTTCGGATTTTGCTTCATTCGAATAGGGGATAAAGCCGCGGTCGACGACATCGGAGGAACCGGGAATCTCAGTGAGCAGAGCTGCTATCAGTCCCCCAGTGCAGCTCTCGGCGAGAGCAACCTTGAGACGACGCGCCCGTAAATCAGCCAGCAACTGCGTCGCGCCAGCCATGAGGTCGGGCGAAAACACGGACGGATTCCAACTTGAAGTGGCTCGCGCCATTTGCGCGGGCTTGATCTTACCTGCGGTGGTCGCTGCGAACAATCCGCGTCAAGCGGACCCCAGCCTTTCGGCGTGTTGCAATAGTCCGTCGAGCGTTGCGCGACTGTCGCTGCCCATGACGCTGAGAGCGCGTCGCTGGGCTTCCTTCCAGACCGGATAAGCATCCTTGATCACGGCCTGACCTTTAGGGGTCAGATGCAATCCTCGGCCGCGACGGCCGGCAGGAGGGTCCATGACAATCAGGTCGAGAGCGAGCAGTCGCTTCAGGTTGCGAGACAGTGTCGATTTTTCGATGTCGAGCGTGAAGCCGATCTCGACGGCGGTAATCCCGTCCTGCTGAGCAAGCTGCGTCAACAGCGTGAATTGGCTCGCTGTGATGCCCAATGACCGCAGCGCATCATCGTAGACCCTCGTCACGATGCGAGACAGCTGCCGCACGCGCGTCGCGAGACAGGAGGAGCGTGTCGCCTCGGCAATATCGCCGACGTTGACCGGCAATCCGCTCTGCAGTGCTGGCGTCATCACGTTCATGATAGGGCTCCCGAGGTGGGTCTACAACTGCACGCGCCTGTTGATGCAGCGATTCGCTTGTGCAGGGCAAGTTCGGTCAGTTCGCCAGCATAATTGTTGCGGAGGCCATAGCGGCAATGCCTTCGCGACGGCCAGTAAATCCGAGGCCTTCCGTGGTTGTTGCCTTGACCCCGACACGGCCGATTTCGATTCCCAGGAAACCGGCGATCGCGGCTCGCATCGCCGCGCGATGAGGCGCAATCTTTGGCGACTCGCACAGCAGTGTCACATCGACATTAGCGATGCGACCGTTTTTCTCGGCAACGCGGCGCGCAGCATCCTCGAGAAACAAATAAGAGGCCGCATCTTTCCATTTCATGTCACTGGGCGGAAAATGTTGGCCGATGTCGCCGGCAGCCAGGGCCCCTAGAATTGCGTCGGTCAGCGCGTGTAGGCCAACGTCTGCATCGGAATGACCATCGAGCTTGTGCGTGTGGGGGACACGGATCCCGCATAACCAAACACCGTCCCCGGGAGCGAACCGGTGTACGTCGAACCCGGTGCCGGTGCGCACTTCCCCCTTGCCCAAGAGTGACCGCGCTGCCTGTGCAATGTCGTCCATGGTCGTCAGCTTCGTATTTGCCGCCGATCCTTCGACGAGAAGTACCGGGATTCCGGCCCATGTCGCGACAGCCGCGTCGTCCGTGAAGTCCGTTTTGCCAGCCGCCGCTGCGGCACGGTGAGCCGCTAGAATGAGTTCGTAATGAAATCCTTGCGGCGTCAAGGCGCGCCAGATCCCCTTCCGCTCGACCGTGTCGCCAATGGCGCCATCCCCTTGTTGGCGCTTCAGCGTATCTGTGACCGGCAATGCAGAAATTGCGGCAGGTGCGGTATCGAGTGCCGACAGCAGCCGGCTGATTTCCAGGGACGACACGAAGGGCCGCGCGGCATCGTGGATCAGCACGCGCCGTGGCCGGAATAACGCAAGCGCTTCGAGACCCGCCAGCACAGACTCCTGCCGCGTCACGCCGCCGTTGACCGGTCGGCAGCAGCGATGCCGCAGCGGTCCCAGCGCTGTTTCATACAACGCGTGAGCATCCGAGTGCACCACAACCTGTAGAATATGGACACGAGGATCCCCGACGAACGCCATCACGGTGCGCGTGATGACAGGCGTACCCGCCAAGTCTTGGTACTGTTTGGGCAAGCCGTCAGGACTGTCGGTCGCGCGTGATCCGCGTCCCGCCGCCACTATTACAACTGCTGTCGGCAACGGCGTCGCCTCCTCTATTCGAACCTCGGCGCTGATTGTAGAGGCTGATAGTTATCGCGCGCGGCGTACGCAATGGCTTTGGGAACAGATGTGGCGAATACCGCCTTCGCACTTGCGAGATGGCGTGTTGAAGCTTACTCTGCCTAACAGTTCATCAAATTTGTATGCAGCCCGAAATATGAGCAATCCCATAAAAGCGCACCAAAATGCGCGGCCCACTCCGGCAAATGGGGTGCGGGTCGGACACCATATTTTGGCGAACCGGGTCCTTATCGCCCCAATGTCTGGCGTTTCGGATGGGCCTTTTCGGGATCAGTGTCATGCGCTGGGCGCCGGCCTTGTGGTTTCTGAAATGGTGGCAAGCGAGGAACTGGTAAGGCGCCGCCCTCGCGAGATGCTAAAGTCGATGGCAGGCGCCGCTAAGCCATTCGTTCTGCAGTTGGCAGGCCGTGAATCACGCTGGATGGCGCAAGGAGCACGCATTGCCGAAGACCTCGGTGCCGATATCATCGACATCAACATGGGCTGTCCGGCTCGTGAGGTGACAGGTAAACTTTCGGGAAGCGCGCTGATGCGCGATCTCGATCACGCGGAAAGCCTGATCGAAGCGACGGTTGGCGCAGTCAGCGTGCCCGTGACGCTGAAGATGCGCATGGGTTGGGATCATCTCTGCCTGAATGCGGCGGACCTCGCTCAGCGCGCGCAAACAGTCGGTGTCAAGATGATCACTGTGCACGGCCGCACGCGGTGTCAGTTTTTTAAGGGCGCGGCTGATTGGGCGTTCGTCGGGGCGGTGAAGAGCGCGGTCGACATCCCGGTCATCGTCAACGGCGATATTCGCGACGCCGGTTCGGCCCGAGCGGCGCTGACTGCGTCAAGAGCGGACGGCGTCATGATCGGGCGCGGCGCTTACGGTCAGCCATGGATCGCTTCACAGATTGCGCGGGCCTTGGCGCAGGGTTGGGATCCAGGACCACCATCCCTCGAACAACAGAGTGACATCGCGAGCCGGCACGTCGAAGCGATGCTCTCGCATTACGGTGGGCAATTGGGGCTTAGGAATGCGCGCAAACACATTGGCTGGTATTTGCGGGCGAGCGGCCGCCCTGACGTTACGGTGAAAGCCTGGCGGCAACGGTTGTGCCAGGACGATGATCAGGCGCGGGTCCTGATCGGACTTGCTCAATTCTATGCCGCGCATCGGGAGCTCGCCGCATGACGCTGGGGCTCCAAAGGGCGAATTCTCCTATCTTTCCGGCCATGCGGCATATCGAACACGACTTGCTGTTGGGAGCACTGCCCCACCCCATCCTGGTACTTGGGGATGACGACCGCGTGGTTTATGCCAATCCGGCTGCCGAGAACTTCACATCCGCCAGTCAAGCGGTTCTAAAACGCCAACGTCTATCCGACATCGTCGCGTTCGGTTGTCCCCTGTTGGCGCTGGTCGCGCAGGTGCGACGCACCGATGCAACCGTTAACGAGTACGGCGTCGAAGTGCTGATGCCGCGGGTAGAGGGCGCGAAACTCGTCGACGTGCATAGCGGCACGCTGCCCGACCAGCCGGGTCTCGTTCTGCTCATGCTGCAGCAACGCAGTATGGCTCAGATGATCGAGCGGCAACTAACGCACCGTGCAGCCGCGCGTTCGGTTTCCGGGATGGCCGCGGTACTCGCTCACGAGATCAAAAACCCTCTGTCCGGAATCAAGGGCGCCGCACAGCTTCTCGAGCCCGGACTGAGCGATGACGATCGCGTTTTGAGCCAGCTGATCTGCACCGAAACCGAACGCATCCGCCAGCTCGTCGATCGTATGGAGGTCTTCGGTGATGAGCGGCCGATGCAAACAGAGCCGGTCAATATCCACGCCGTGCTCGATCACGTGCGCCGGTTGGCGCAGAGCGGTATCGGGCGCAATATAAAATTCGTCACAGAGTACGACCCTTCGCTGCCAGCGGTCTCCGGCAACCGAGACAAACTTGTCCAAGCGTTCCTCAATCTCGTCAAGAATGCGGTCGAGGCCATCGCCGAGGGCGGCGAGACCGGTCGTATCGTGCTGACGACGGCGTTCCGCCCGGGCATGCGCCTATCGGTGCCGGGAAGCGGCCCGCGCGTGGCCCTGCCACTGATGATAGAAGTTGCGGACAATGGAACCGGCATTCGCGATTCTGTGAAGGAGCATCTGTTCGATCCGTTCGTGACGACCAAGCGCGCCGGCTCCGGCCTTGGCCTCGCGCTCGTCGCCAAGATCATCGGTGACCACGGTGGCGTGATCGAGTGCGATGGTGAACCCAAAGGCACAGCTTTTCGCGTTCTGCTGCCGATGCAGACCCCGACTGCGGGTACCGAGTCGACCCAGCCAGCTGACAATCGAGTGGGTGGATAAGCCATGGCAAAAGGCACCATTCTTATAGCCGATGATGACAGCGCCATTCGAACGGTCCTCAATCAGGCTCTGGCCCGCGCCGGGTACCTGCCTCGCGCCACCGGTAACGCCGCGACGCTGTGGCGCTGGGTAAGCCAGGGAGAGGGCGATGTAGTCATCACCGATGTCGTCATGCCAGACGAGAATGCCTTCGATTTGATACCGCGGATGAAGAAGTTGCGTCCTGATCTGCCGATCATCGTCATGAGCGCTCAGAATACCCTGATGACGGCGCTGACTGCCGCCGATAAGGGCGCGTATGAGTATCTGCCCAAGCCGTTTGATCTATCGGAGCTGGTCGCCGTGGTTGCGCGTGCACTCGCCGAGCCGGGCCGGCACGCGCAACGCGGCTCGAACTCGAACGAAACCGAGGCGGACGAGTTGCCGCTGATTGGGCGTTCGCCCGCAATGCAGGAAATTTATCGCATTCTGGCTCGTCTTACACAGACCGACTTGACCGTAATGATTGCCGGCGAGTCCGGCACAGGCAAGGAGCTGGTTGCTCGCGTCCTGCATGATCATGGTCGGCGGCGCTCCGGACCGTTCGTCGCGATCAATATGGCGGCGATCCCGCGCGAATTGATCGAGAGCGAATTGTTCGGGCACGAGAAGGGCGCCTTCACGGGCGCACAGACCCGCACGCAGGGCCGCTTCGAGCAGGCGGAGGGCGGCACGCTATTTCTCGATGAGATCGGTGACATGCCGCTCGAGGCTCAAACGAGGCTGCTGCGCGTGCTGCAGGAGGGCGAGTACACGACGGTTGGAGGTCGCACCCCGATCCGCACCAACGTCCGTATTATCGCGGCTACTCACCGGGAACTTAAATCGCAAATCAACCAGGGGCTTTTTCGCGAGGACCTTTTTTATCGCCTCAACGTGGTGCCGTTGCGAATTCCGCCACTGCGCGAGCGCCTCGATGATATTGGCGATCTGGTGCGCCATTTTCTGCGGCTGGCTTCCCGGCAAGGGCTAGGCTCGAAAACAGTCGAGTCAGCAGCGATCGAGCGCATGAAACGGCACTCCTGGCCTGGCAACGTGCGCGAGCTGGAGAACCTCGTGCGGCGTTTGGCAGCACTGCATCCCCGCGATACGATCACGGCCGCAATCGTCGACAGCGACCTGATCGCTTCCCCGTCTCTCGCTGAGCGTGTCAATGGAGATGATTCGAAAAACCTGTCCGAGATGATTGAGCATCATCTGTCGCAGCACTTTGGCAGCTTCGGACGGGATTTGCCGCCCAATGGGTTGTACGGTCGCGTTATCCGGCAAGTTGAGCTGCCGCTGATCCGGGCTGCTTTGGCGGCAACGCGCGGCAACCAGATCAAGGCAGCCGAACTGCTTGGCTTGAACCGCAACACGCTGCGAAGCCGCATTCGAGAGCTTGATATCACGGTTCTCAAGATACCGCTGCCGTAATTAACCGGTTGATATATTTCATTTTTAAATTTTTGGTGCACCGAACCGCAACCGCGCAGGACGTGCACTACCGAGTACTGAAAGACTTTCGTTCTCAGCTTGACGGTATCGGCCGCAGCTTCTAGTTCTACGTAAATGTCGCGTAAATGTCACAGTATTCGCCACCCACTGGCCGTCGCTGATTCGCCGCAGTGTTGCGGAAAGAGAACGAGTTGGCGTTGCCGTTGTCCTCCAGGCTCGATGACAAACCCTCAACTTGCCATGGACATTCAATGGAGCTGGTGTCGATGACGATTGCACCGAGCGGCCGCAACATGGGCGAGTTGAGCGCGGGCCTGCCTTTCGATGACAGCAATCTGCCGTTGCCCGAGGCCAAGCCCCTGACATTTTGGATTGGCCTTTCGGTCACCGTGCTGGCGCTCGTTTCGGGCCTTGCGACTTATCTGATTTTGACCGGTCTAACGCCGCTGGCGCCGCGCAACACCGTCGTGTTCTGGGTGCTGCTGATCAATGCGCTGCTCATCATAGCCATGATTGCAGTCGTTACTTGGCAGGTCCGTGACTTGCTGGCGGCGTGGCGAGCCAAGGTGCCGGGCTCGCGGCTGCACATCCGCATTGTTGCCCTGTTCAGCGTAATCGCCGCATTACCGGCGATCCTGCTGGCGGCCGGAGCGACGACGACTTTCTCGCGCACATTCGACAGCGTTTCGAGCAGAACCAAGCAGATCGTGGAAAACTCTCTGGATGTGGCCAATGCCTACCTCGAAGAGCATGGCCAGATCATTCGTACCGACATCGTCAATATGGCGAAGGATCTCGACGATGCTGCAGGCCTCGTCGGTGGCAATCCGACACAGTTACGCCAGCTCGTTATTGCACAGGCGGGATTGCGCGAACTGCCTGTCGCATACGTGATCGACGTCAATGGCGCCGCGCTGGTTACCGCTCTCGACGACGACAAATTGCCCTACAAGGCGCCGCCGCCCGAGGTCATGGCGCTGGCTGAGGCCGGTCAGGTTTCATTGTCGACTCCGACCGAGAATTTCCGCGTCAACGCGGTGGTCAAGCTGCAGCGTTATGAAGGGCGATACCTTTATGTTGCGCGTGGAGTGAGCCCCAAAGTGATCGGGCATTTGCGCCGGACGCAAGCAGCGTTCACCGAGTATCAAGAAACGCGCAAACGGCGCGGCGAACTGAAGTTCGCCCATGGCCTCATCTACTTCGCATTGTCGCTTACATCGTTGCTGGTGGCGATCTGGGTGGGGCTTTGGTTCGCCGGTCGGTTTGTTGCACCGATCCGCCGATTGATCGGCGCCGCGCAGCAGGTGTCGCGCGGCAATCTGCAAGTGATGCTGCCGATCAATCGAGGCGAGGGTGACCTGCGACGGCTGTCGCAGACCTTCAACACCATGACAACCGAGTTGAGAAGTAAACGCGACGCTCTGATCACCGCGAACGAGCAGCTGAGTGAGCGCCGGGCCTTTATGGAGGCGGTGCTGACGGGCGTGTCAGCCGGCGTGCTTGGTATCGATGCTCAGGGACGAGTGACTCTGGCCAATCGATCGGCGGAGCAACTCTTAGGATACACCCAAACCGAATTGATCGGCCAGCCACTTGGCATCTTCTTGCCGGAGTTCGGCGCCGTTATGACGGCGGCGTCCGATCAGCAACTCCGTCAGCGGCTGCAGCGCGAAGTCAAAATAGCGGTCAACGGCGACGAACGTACATTCGCGGTTCGCGTGACGCATGAGCAGGCAGGTATAGCGGATCAGGGCGCCGTCGTGACGTTCGATGACATCACCGAATTGGTATCGGCGCAGCGCACTTCGGCGTGGGCCGACGTTGCGCGCCGCATTGCTCATGAAATCAAGAATCCGCTGACCCCGATCATCCTGTCGGCAGAACGTCTGCGCAAGAAATATGGCCGCGTCATAACCGAGGATCGAGCGACATTCGAAAAACTGACCACAACGATCGAACGGCAGGCGGGCGACATCAAGACAATGGTCGACGAGTTCGCCGCCTTTGCCCGTGTGCCCAAGCCGGTAATGGAGTTGAACGACCTGCGCGAAGCGTTGCAGGAGCCGGTGATCCTGTTTCGTGAAGCGCATCCAAAAGTCGACTTTAAATTGGATATTCCGGTATTGCCGACGAATGCCCTGTTTGATCGCCGTCTGATCAGTCAAGCGGTCACCAACCTCGTGAAGAATGCAACAGAGGCTGTAGAGAGCGCGGCGGACGGCGCGGTCGACGGATGGCAGGGCCAAGTCGAGGCCCGTCTCAAAATTTCGGGGCGGCACGCGATGATCGAAGTTATCGACAATGGGGTTGGTTTGCCCAAACAGAACCGTGCACGATTGCTGGAACCATATGTTACCAACAAGGGGAACAAAGGCACGGGTCTCGGCCTTGCGATTGTCCAGAAGATCGTGGAGCAACATGGCGGCGTGCTGACGCTCGAAGACGCACCACCGGGATCCGGGCGCATACGAGGCGCGCTCGTGCGCATCTCGTTGCCGCTTGGTAGCGCTATAGAACAGGCGGCATCGGCTGCCGCCGAGTGACGTCGAGGGTGCATGAGCGTAAGCCCATGCCGTGCATTTCCGTAAGACTGTTTCAATTGGAGTCGGGTCGGCTTGGTTGGCCACCCAAAATGGGAGAAACACGATGGCATCTGATATCCTGGTCGTGGACGATGAGGCCGACATCCGGGATCTCGTGTCGGGCATTCTCGAAGACGAAGGCCATCGTTGCCGTCTCGCGCGCGATAGTGATGAGGCGCTGCGCGCCGTGGAGGAGCGCCGCCCTCATCTGGTTATTCTCGACATCTGGCTGCAGGGCAGCCGGCTCGATGGCCTGGAAGTATTGTCAATCATCAAGAAGGTGCACCCTGACTTACCCATCGTGATCGTATCGGGGCACGGCAACATTGAAACGGCAGTCACCGCAATCCGGCGCGGGGCTTACGACTACATTGAAAAACCGTTCAAATCCGATCGCCTGCTGCTGGTAACGATGCGTGCACTAGAAGCGTCGCAGTTGCGCCGCGAGGTCCGGCAGTTGAAGGAACGATCGTCGCAGAGCGCTGACATGATCGGCAAGTCGGCGGCTATCAACCAGCTGCGCGGTCAGATCGATCGAGTGGCGCCGACGAACAGCCGGGTCTTGATCCGTGGCGCGTCTGGAGCGGGCAAGGAACTTGCGGCTCGGGTCATGCACGCAAAAAGCGCGCGTGCCGACGGTCAGTTCGTTGTGCTGAACGCCGCCGCCATGGCACCCGACCGCGTCGAAGAGGAGTTGTTTGGCACCGAGGATCGCTCCGGAGGTCCGCGTAAAGTCGGCGCGCTCGAAGAAGCTCACGGCGGCACACTCTACATCGACGAAGTAGCCGACATGCCGATGGAGACTCAGGGCAAGATCCTGCGGGTTCTCGTCGAACAGAAGTTCTTGCGGCTCGGTGGCAGTCAGAAGGTCTCGGTCGATGTACGCATAATTTCATCCACGAGCCGCGATCTCGAGCGCGATATGGCGGAAAGCCGCTTTCGCGAAGACCTCTATCACCGATTGAACGTGGTGCCGCTGCGCGTTCCAGGATTGGCGGAGAGACGCGAGGATATCCCTGACCTAGTGCAGTACTTCGGCCATCAGGTTGCGCAGACTTCGGGATTGGCCGTCCGTCGTATCGGGGAAGATGCGATCGCTGTGCTGCAGGCGCACGACTGGCCCGGCAATGTCCGCGAGTTGCGTAACAACATCGAACGGGTCATGATTTTAACCGGTGGCGAGCCCGATGCGGTCATCACGGCCGACATGCTGCCGCAGGAAATCGGATCAAACGTTCCGCTGCCGATCAACGGCAAGTCGGAGCATCTGATGTCGTTGCCGCTGCGGGAAGCGCGCGAGATTTTCGAACGCGACTATCTGCTGGCACAAATTAATCGCTTCGGCGGCAATATCTCGCGCACTGCGGAATTCGTCGGCATGGAACGGTCAGCTCTGCATCGCAAGTTGCGAGCACTCGGCGTCTCGTCCGACCAGCGCGCCGGCAGCGGCGCGGCCTGAACTTGGCTGCAACCATACCCCGTCGACGAGTTTCGCTCGGCGTCGGCGGCCAACTGTCTAGTGCATGACGCGACAAGGACCTGGGCCATGAGTCGCTACGTCTACGTCAATGGCCTCCACCTACCTTATGCGCAGGCCCAAGTGCATGCCGAGGATCGCGGTTTCCAGTTTGGCGATGCCGTGTACGAGGTTTGCGAAGTAAACGGGGGCAGGCTCATCGACGAAACGCGCCATCTCGACCGCCTCGACCGATCATTGAGAGAACTCAGAATCGCTGCGCCGATGGGGAGGCCAGCCTGGAATCGCGTATTGCGGGAAACCATCCGCCGCAATCGACTGATCGACGGCTCGGTCTATATCCAGGTCTCGCGTGGCAGCCGGCCGCGCGACTTCCTGCTTGCGCCCCCAGAACGGGCCAGTCCGACCTGCATCGTAGTTGCGAGGAGTGGCAATCCGGCCAACCTCGATGCCCGTGCCGCCGAGGGAATAGGCGTAAAGACGGTGCCGGATAACCGATGGGATCGGTGCGACATAAAGACGGTGATGCTGCTGCCCGCCAGCCTTGCGAAGCAGGCCGCGCACGCCGAAGGCGCGAAGGAAGCTTGGTTTGTCGACGCGACCGGCCGTGTGACGGAGGGTGCATCGAGCAACGCGTGGATTGTCGATCGAGAAGGCCGGCTGATCACCCGGCCGGCTGGCAACGAAATCCTGTGCGGGGTGACCCGAAACACATTGATCGACCTGATCGCGCGGGAAGGATTGTTGCTCGAGGAACGCGCCTTTACCGTTGTCGAAGCAAAAGCCGCTCGGGAAGCATTTATTACCTCCGCCGGTAATACCGTGATGCCGGTGGTGCGGATCGACGGGCACCAAATCGGTAACGGGGCGCCTGGCCTTTTGTCATTAAGGCTCAGAAGCGCTTTTCATGATGTTGCCGAACGCGCGGAGATATGATGCCGATGCTGATTGTTTGAGTTAGTTGCGACAGTCTGGCGCGCCGCCGCGCCTGCATCGCATTGTAAGGAAAAACGGTTACCAGAACTGATGGGATCGACGCCTGGTGGTCGAACCGGTAATAAAAACAACCGCAACAACGGGACAGAAAAACATGGCTTCCGAACGCCAGCCAAGCCTTCAGGACACCTTTCTCAACCACGTCCGCAAGGCGAAGACCCCTCTCACCATCTTTCTTGTCAACGGTGTAAAACTTCAGGGAATTGTTACTTGGTTCGACAATTTTTGCGTGCTGCTGCGCCGCGACGGGCACTCGCAATTGGTTTACAAACACGCCATATCCACAATCATGCCGGGTACCCCTGTTCACTTGATGGACAACGATCCGGCCGAATCAACCCCGGAGTAGACGGCCGTCATAGACGATCATAATCGGCGCGAAATCAGTGGGCAGGTAGACGATCACCGCCCTGATAGCGCGCGCGTCGTTGCCGGGCACAAACGAACGGCACGTGCCTTAGTACTTGTTCCCGTGCTCGCGAGGTCCCGCCGGCCTTCGCGCATTGCATCGACCGGCAATTCGCCGAAAGTGGAGCACCGTATCAGCCGCGTTCCGCCTCTGCATTCCCCCGCCGATCGGCTTGCCGAAGCCGTCGGACTTGCCC
Source organism: Hyphomicrobiaceae bacterium (assembly GCA_041745515.1). Classification (GTDB taxonomy): domain Bacteria; phylum Pseudomonadota; class Alphaproteobacteria; order Rhizobiales; family Hyphomicrobiaceae; genus JAKFWF01. Next base: position 30,754 of record JBGTIU010000083.1, read on the forward strand.
ATGCCATCGACCTCGGGATTACCGATGCGAAAATCGTTCCCGTCCCATTGCCGCGGCCGGCGACACTGTTCGGCTCCGGCAAGGTATCCGAGATCACCGAACTGGTTGAGGCCGAAGGCATTGATCTTGTGGTGATCGACCACACCGTCTCACCAATCCAGCAGCGCAATCTTGAAAAGGCCTGGAACACCAAGGTGCTCGACCGAACCGGGCTAATTCTGGAAATATTTGGGAGCCGGGCGCAGACGCGAGAGGGCCGCTTGCAAGTCGAGTTGGCGCATCTGAGCTACCAGAAGAGCCGGTTGGTCCGCAGCTGGACTCACTTGGAACGGCAGAGGGGCGGCGCGGGCTTTCTCGGTGGACCCGGCGAGAGCCAGCTGGAACTTGACCGCCGTCTGATCCAGGATCGCATCGAGGCGATAAAGGCCGATCTCGCTCAAGTCGTTAAAACCCGCGACCTGCATCGCAAAAGTCGTCGCCGCGTGCCTTATCCGGTCGTGGCTATCGTTGGCTACACCAACGCCGGCAAATCCACGCTGTTTAATCGCGTTACCGGGGCAAGCGTGCTCGCCAAGGATCAGGTGTTCGCAACGCTCGATCCGACGATGCGAGAGGTCCGGCTGACGGGCGGCCGTCGTATCATTTTGTCGGATACCGTTGGCTTCATTTCCGACCTGCCGACCATGCTGGTGGCGGCATTTCGAGCGACACTTGAAGAAGTCATCGGCGCCGACCTGATCCTCCACGTGCGCGACATCGCGCATGTCGAAACCAGCGCCCAAAGTGCCGACGTCGAGAAGGTGCTGGCGGATCTTGGCATTGATCCGCAAGGGTCCGCTAACCGGATCCTGGAGGTCTGGAACAAGGTCGATCTGCTCGCGGCCGATCAACAGGAAAAGCTGAGCCATGCGGCAAAGCGCAACGGCCACCGGCCCGCCCTTGTGTCGGCGATCACCGGCGAGGGCGTTGAGACGCTCCTGGCTTTGATAAATCAGCGTCTCGGCGTCAACGACGACATTATCGAGCTGATTATTCCGGCGGCCGACGCCGGTGTGCTGGCGTGGCTCCATGCCAACGCCGATGTCGTTGCTCATACCGCCGACGAGCTTGGTGATATACGCGCGCGCGTCCGCATTGAAAGAGCCAAGCGCGGCCGATTGCGCAGCCGTATGACCGGGACCAATGTAAGCATTGCCAGCTAGCTATTTCAGGGGTGGCAGTAAAAGCGGCCTTCACCCTTGAGCGTGGATTTCGTCGCGCGGGGAAAGAAACGTCCCGACCTTTTTTTCCGCGGGAGCAGAATCCAACATTGCGCAAGCTTTGGAGGCCACGCCCGGAATCGAACCGGGGTGCGAGGATTTGCAGTCCTCTACGTCACCACTCCGCCACGTGGCCTCATCAGATGCCGCTATCAACGCGAGCAGGTGGTCTGACCCTGCACGACTGCCGGTGGGGAACCGGCAACACGAGTGCTAGCAACTGCCGAGCCCACTATCACAGCTTGGTGAACGAACGCAACGCATGCTCAACAGTAGCCGTGTCGGCGCTCATTCGCTACGGTGCGCGGCGAGATTTGGCGGGAACCCAACAATGAATTTTGCACTGCAACGAAAAAACATGGTCGAGACCCAGGTGCGGCCGAGCGACATTACGGATCGCCGAATCATTCGGGCGATGTTGAATGTGCCACGTGAAGTATTCTGCCCGCACCAAGTACGCGCCACGGCTTATTGCGATGAGCCGGTCAGAGTGAGCGGATCGGCGGCAGCTACCCCGCGGCATATGGCGGCGCCCCGAGTGCTGGCAAAGATGCTGCAGGCGCTCGAGCTTGGCGATAACGACAGCGTGCTTGAAGTCGGCACGGCTACGGGATACGGCGCTGCGATTTTATCCCGGATTGCCCACAGGGTGACCGCCATCGAAGTCGACCAGCCCCTTATTGACGCGGCGCGAAGCGCCCTGGAAGCGACGGGCGCCGTCGATGTCGTGATCGTCCAAGGCGAGCTTGCTGCCGGACATGCCCCGGCCGCGCCTTACGATGCCATCCTCGTTGCCGGAGCCGTGCCGGAGGTGCCGCGCTCGTTGCTCGACCAGCTGAAGGACGGCGGGCGTCTGGCAGCTGTTATTTCTGGTCCAGGGATCGGCCATCTGACCCAGTGGCGGCGGCTGGGAGGTGCATTCGACAGCCGCGTCATGGCAGATGCAACGACGCCGCTCTTGCCGGGTTTCGATCGCCCGCATGCGTTCGTGTTCTGACCTTCGATCCTGTCAGTCAAAGGGCAGGCCGACGTAGTTTTCGGCCAGCGCGGTACGCGCGGCCTTTGAGCTTTCGAGATAGCGGAATTCAGCCTCCTGCATCCGGCGTTCAAACGAGCCGTGCTCGTCGAACAGATGCAGCAGCGATGTCATCGCCCAGGAAAAACGCTCCGTCTTCCAGACGCGGGCGAGCGCGCGATCTGAGTAGCTGTCAATGCCGTCGTCTGATCCGCTGTAGTAGTGCGTGATCAGCGCCTGCGACAGGTAATGTACATCGCTGGCGGCGAGATTCAGGCCTGTGGCGCCGGTCGGCGGTACGATGTGCGCGGCATCGCCGGCAAGGAACAGCCGGCCGACGCGCATCGGCTCGGCGACGAAACTGCGCAGTGGCGCGATAGACTTTTCGATCGAAGGACCGGTGACGACATTGGCGGCTGCCTCCGGATCGAGCCTGCGGCGAAGCTCGCCCCAGAACCGATCATCGGGCCACGCGGCGACGGTTTCGTCCGCTGGGCACTGAATGTAATAGCGGCTGCGGGTTTTCGAGCGCATGGAGCATAGTGCAAAGCCCCGATCATGCCCGGCGTAGATCAACTCGTGCGAACACGGCGGCACGTCGGCGAGCATGCCAAGCCAGCCGAACGGATAGACGCGCTCGAAAGTCCGCAACGAGCCAGACGGCACACTGCCGCGGCTGACGCCGTGGAAGCCGTCGCAGCCGGCGATGAAGTCGCAGTCGAGGCGGTGGGCTCCACCATCTTTGGTCCAGGTGACGCTTGGACTCGGGTCGCTGAAATCATGCAGGGCGACATCCCGGGCTTCGTAGATCGTCGTCAGGCCGGCCGCAGCGCGCGCGTCCATCAAGTCGCGCGTAACCTCGGTCTGACCGTAAACGGTGACGGTCTTGCCTCCGGTCAGTGTTTTCAGGTCGATGCGAAGGCGGCGGTTGGCAAAACCGATTGCGACGCCTTCATGCACCAAACCTTGCGCGTTCAGTCGCGCGTCGACTCCGGCGCGGGCCAGCAGTTCGACCGTGCCTTGCTCGAGTACGCCAGCGCGAATGCGTGAGAGAACACGAGCCTGCGATTGGCGCTCGAGGATCACCGCGTCGATGCCGGCACGATAGAGCAGTTGACCGAGCAACAGACCCGCTGGGCCGGAGCCGATGATGGCGACCTGCGTGCGCATGAACAGTGCGGTCTCCTGGCGCCTAGACCGAGGGCCTGGTCCCATGATCTTTAAAGCGCAATCCACCTGCCGCTGTCATTCCCGCTTTCGCGGGAATGACGAAACTGGGGTCGGCTGATGCGTCACGCTCCAATGATGTTGGATACCGGTCAACCCAGTGTGCGCCGGAAATCAGCGTAGGAGAAGGTGCGCAGCACGCAGTAGGTGCCGTCCTCGTCGAGCATCGCGAGGTCGGGCAGCGGTGTGCCGTTAAAACTGTTATTCTTGACGAAGCTGTACTGCATCATGTCGCCGAACACGATGCGGTGGCCCACCCGCAACGGTTCGGGGAACGAGTACTCTCCGATGATGTCCCCGGTCATGCAGGTCTTGCCGCCGAGGATGTAGCTGTTTGGGTGCACGCCCGGCGCGGCGGCGCCGAGCACGGGCGGCGTGTAGGGCACCTCCAGCACGTCGGGCATGTGGCAACTGGCCGATGCATCGAGAATGGCGATCGCCTTGTCGTTGTGGTGGATGCCGATGACGGTCGCGACCAGATAACCGGCGTCGACGATGAGGCCGGCACCGGGCTCCAGGATCACCTCGACGCCGAAGGTCGAGCGGAATGTGTTGATGGCTGCGATCAACTTCGTCACGTCGTAGCCGGGCTTGTTGATGAAGTGGCCGCCGCCGAAGTTGACGGCATCCACGCGGGCGAGGTAGGGCGCGAACTCGCGCGCCACGTGTTCGATCAGCCCGACCGAGCCGTCGTGCAGGCTCTCGCATAGGGCATGGACGTGGAAGATGTCGATATCATCCCACGGCAGCTTGTCGATGTCTGATCTCGTGGTGCCAAAGCGTGAGAACGGCGAGCAAGGGTCGTAGAGCGCGCCGCCGAGCGTGGCATTCGAGTAGCCGGGATTGATGCGTGCGCCGACTTTGAGGTGGGGCGTAGCCTTCACCGCGGGCAGAAAGCGTTCGAACTGCTCTGACGAGTTGAAATAGATGTGGTCGGAAATTGCCGTCAGCCGCTCGACCTCGCCGGGGCCATAGGCCGGTGAGTAGACATGCACCTCCTTGCCGAACTCTTCGCGGCCCATCCGCGCCTCGTATTCGCCGCTCGCGGTGATGCCGTCGAGCACATCACGCATCAGCGGGAACGCCGCCGGCATCGCCCAAGCCTTGGTTGCGAGCAGGATTTTCGCGCCGGTTTCGCGTTTGATGCGCGCCGCGACGCGGAGATTGCGCTTCAGCGACGCCACGTCGAGGACATAGGCGGGTGTGCGCATGGATGGAGGGAGGGGAGGCATCATGCACATGCGTCCAAGAGTGTCGCGCCGGGTAGGTTGGAACCCTCTCAAGTCTCAACCGCAAACAACTCCGCCTGCTCCGTCATCGCCATGTCCTTGACGTGCCAGGGCAGGCCCTGCTTGCCGAGTTCATCGAGAAACGGCTTCGACGGCAGTTGCTCGACGTTGAACACGCCCTTGCCGCCCCACGCGCCCTTGAACAGCATCATGGCGCCGACGACTGGGGGCACGCCGGTCGTATAGGACACCGCCTGCGCACCAACCTCTCGATAACACTGTGCGTGATCGCAGACGTTGTAAATGATCGTGCGCTTGCGCTTGCCAGCTTTCAATCCATCGAAGATGCAACCGATCGAGGTCCGTCCCGTGTAGTTCTCGCCCAAGGACGAGGGGGCGGGCAGCAGTTCTTTGAGGAACTCGATGGGGATTACCGGATTGCCCTTGTACATGACGGGATCGATGCGGGTCATGCCGATGTTCTGCAGCACGTCGAGGTGCTTGATGTAGTTGTCGGAGAACGTCATCCAGAAGCGGATCTGCTTGAGGCCTCGGATGTTGCGGACGAGGCTCTCCTCCTCCTCGTGGTAGATCAGATACGACTTGCGCGGCCCCACTTCCGGGTAGTCGATCATGGTCGCGATCGACAATGGATCGATTTCGATCCACTCCCCGCCCTTCCAGTACTTGCCGCGCTGGGTCACTTCGCGCAGGTTGATCTCCGGATTGAAATTCGTCGCGAACGCCTTGCCGTGGCTGCCGTCGTTGCAGTCGACGATGTCGATGGTGTGGATCTCGTCGAACAGATGCTCCTGCGCGTAGGCGCAGAACGCGTTCGAGACGCCTGGATCGAAGCCGCAGCCGAGAATGCCCATGATGCCCTTGGCGCGATATTTCTCGTCGTAGGGCCATTGCCACTTGTAGGTGAACTTCGCCTCGTCTTTAGGCTCGTAGTTGGCCGTGTCCATGTAATGCACGCCAGTCTTGAGGCAGGCATCCATGATGGCCAAATCCTGGTAGGGCAGAGCCATGTTGATCAACAAGTCCGGCTTGACGCGCCCGATCAACGCGACGACCTCGGCAACGTTGTCGGCATCGACCTGAGAAATTTCAATGGGCGTCCCGCACTGTTTGGCGACGTTCTCGCAGCTGATGAGGCGGCGCGATGCCAAATGGATGTGCTTGAACACGCCGCGGTTCATCGCGCATTTTTGAGCGGTCACCGAGCCCGCTGCTCCGGCACCGATGATGAGGACACTGTCCAAGTCTTGTCTCCTTCAAGTCAAAGAGCGAGTGATGCCGCGGCGACCAGGGCCGAAATAGTGCAAACGACCTATGAATACAATGATCGAGGAGTGTCACGTCTGCTGGCCGCTCCCAAACCTCCGCCGGTGCGGTCCGCAAGTTCAAGTCCGAAAACGCGCGGAACGGGGTCAGACCCCTTGCTGAAACGTCGAGGACAGAAACGTGCGGCCGGGCAAGGGGTCCGACCCTCTCCGGCATAACCGAAGCGGCGGACCGCCTGCACGCTAGGCACAAAGTGTTGATACAACATTTGACGTCCACTCAACCCTACCGTCAAACTACATTTTGATTTTCACCCTCGTAAGTGAGGGGGCGGGGCAGCCGCGAGCCGCGGCGGGTAGTCCGCAAGTTGGTAGTGAGCAGCAAGGAGCCGCCCCGCTGACAGGATTTTTGGCCTACCCACAGCACTCACACGATTACGCCGTGACTCCGGGTTCCACGGA
>JBGTIU010000084.1:0-37113 GCA_041745515.1 Hyphomicrobiaceae bacterium
AGATCGGCGAACGCGGCGCGTTCATCCAGACGAGCCTGGGCCAAAGCGCGCAGCGGCCCGATGGTCCCGGCCGACAACGTTTCGACCTCATCCGATGTCAGATGGAAAATCAGGCCATCGAACTCGAAGTGCCGGTCGATAGCGAGGTACAGGCGGCGCAGCACCGCAAATTCGCGCATCGCGCTATGCTTTGCCTCGTCCTTCAGCGACTGGAAGCGGAGCGCGCGCTCGACCGTGATGCCGAGTGCCTTGGCCAAAGCGGTGGATCGAGGCGGAGCGATCACGAGATCATCCGTTTGCAGGAACGCCGTCAACCGATCGGCTGTTTCTGATAACCGAGGTTCGGCTATCTCGTAGTCGAGAACGGCACGATGACCGATCGTCGACTTGAGCACTGCCAGGCGCTGATCGGCAGGCAGCGCCCGTGCCGCCGCCACTGCCCGTGCTTGCGGCGATGCCGTGACCGGTCGCAAGCAGCCCTTCGCATCGAAACCCTCAGCCGCCAGTGCCCTACGCGCATCCTCGGTGTAGACGTGCGCCGCGATGTTGATGATTTCGACTTCGACGCGGGTGTGTTCGAAGTAATGGACGCGCAATTGCCCGAGCGCGGCCATAAGCTTAGCGGCCGGCAAGCCATCGAAGACGACCGCGTCCCACGGGATCATGCGCTGCTCGAAGGCCGGCAGAAAATCATGCCTGTAGGCGCGCTCGAAGGCGTCGGCACGGCGGCGAAGGCGGTGCAGATCGAACGGCGTCAGTTGCGCTGATACAGCGCCCGCCTGACGCTCGTCGACGTAGAGACGGCCGAACACCGTGACGAGATAGGGCGGTGCATCCTCCTTGGCGCGGTATTGCAATCCAAGTCTGGCGCAGGCCAGGTCGATGCTGCCGCCGCTCGACCAGGATGGGACCAGAAGCGACAGCGATAACGGTGTCGGGCGTGGCAGCATTTCGGTCAGTTCGTTCTGCGCGAACAGCGGCTCGGCGGCTGCCGCGCCTGCGGCCAGGTCGACGAGACGGGCCCACTCGCCCTGATCCGGCGGTACCGGCACTGTGATGTCGCGACATTGCAATATATGGAACTGTCCGGCCGCAAAAGCCCACTCGATATCCTGCGCAGCGTCGAACAGTGCTTCCAGGCGTGTGCCAATGTCCAACAGCGATCCAAGCTCGATCGGGGGCTCCTCCTGCGCTGCGCCGCGCGCCGCTTTCGTGATTCGGCCGAACCGGTAGCTGAGCGGCGTCGCGGTGCCACCGACCAGCCCATCGGCGGTGCCCGCCACCAATTCAACAAGCATCATTCCGCTTGCCGCCGGATCCCGGGTGAATAAAACGCCAGCGTAGACAGCCGGCACCATGCGCTGGATCAAGACGTGAGCCGAGCCGCCGGATGCCCGGTAACTTTGGGCTTTGGGCGTGTCGAAGGACGCGACTACTGTTGAAATAGCGGCTTCGAGGCCACCTCGATCAACGTTGAGAACGCTTTCGAATACGCCGGCAAAGCTGTGGGCGGCACCGTCTTCGGCGCTGCCTGAGCTGCGGACGGCCAGCGGCGCTGAACCGAGCCTGCGCCAGAGCCGATTCAGTCGCCGCCGACGCCAGCGTGCGGACTGCCTGCCAAACACATCGAGAAAATCGGGCCCGAGGACGTAGCCATCCGGCACAGCAAATCCCTTGGCTGTGAGCTGACCAAGGCGCGACGCCTTGTTGCCCGAGCCTCGTAGTCTGTCCACGTCCCGCAAAGACACGATACCGGCGGGCAGGCCGGAATCGAGCCGTCTATGTGCAAATCGCTCAGCACCAAGGCGCAGACGCGCCGGCAGACCCACGACGTAAGCCCGCTGCAGCGACAACAACAGCGCGCTGGCCAGGACGTAGAGGTTGGCAGCGGCGCTGAGCAGCGCGGCGCCGGCAATAAGAGAGGGTGCGCCCACTAGCCAGATCAGCAGTCGCGCGCGGCGGGTTTCGCCAAATAGGGCGTGCAGATAAACTGCCAGCACTGTGGCGATCATGACGGGCAGCACCAGAGTCGGATCGGGCGCGGCAACCGATGGCAACCAGGCAAGCGATATCGGGTTGGCGTCCGCCGTGCGCTGCACCGCCGCCAACACCAACGCCAAGACCGGTACGAACAACAGCGCCAGCAGATTGCGTAGCGGCGTCATGCCATGCCGTCGGTAAGTGTCCTTGATCGCGCTTGCAAGCCTGCGGGGGTTGTTCGCGATGCGCTGCTTCAGCGACTTGATGTCCGCCGCGACCACCTTCGATTTCAACTGATCTCGGTCAGCCTTGAGCGCAAACGGCAGGATCGCCAGCCGCGAAACCAATGCCGCCATTAGAATGGCTGCGACCAGACCTGCCTCAGCCGTCAAAGCCATCAGGCCGCGCGTAACAACAGCAATTGCCTTCTCCCAGATGCCGATCCGGCTTTCCGCAATCCACTGTTCGACATGCGGCGGCCGGCCGGGGGCAACGAAATATTCCCACGGCACCGTGTAGCGCCCGCGAACATCGCGCCCTGCGCGCGTCAGCTCCAACCCCAGCACTTCGGCGAAAAAACAGCTGCGCCGGTCGTAACATGGGAGAACAATCGGCTTGCCCGGCAGCCCCGCGATCCGCTGTTGAACGTCGGCTGTGGTCAAGCGGCGGATCGGCAGGTTGATGGCACCGGGCAGGCGCCGGGCAGCGAACTCGAGCGGATAGCGGACATCGACGAAGATGGCGGCCTCTTTTTCGACGAGTCGCTTGACCTCGGGCGTATCGAACAGCGTGTCCTGTGCCGGATAAAACGGAATGGCACGAAGGCTGCCGAGCGTGCGGTCCGCGAGGCCCGTCATTTGGCGCTTCTCGACGACCCATTTCTCGAGCCCCCCGACGATGAATCGGCAGTCGATACCGCGCGCGGCAAGCGCGACGCACACCTCGCTGCTGCGGTTGCCGTTATGACAGAACAATACAATCCGCCGGCCTTGCAGCGGTATGTCTGCGGCATCGAAATCGGGATATCGCGCTACGGCCGCACCGGGCAGATTGCCCATCTCCATCTCCGCCGTCTCGCGCACATCGACGAACGTCACATCGCCTTCGCCGCCCCGCTGTTTCGCCCGCAGCAGGGCGTCTGCATCGTCTGTGCTGATCCCTTTCGCGTCACTCAGTTGCTGGGTAAACGAAAGTTCGACCTCGGAGGGATCGAGATTGGGAATGCCCGCTTGGCGCGACGGCCGCAGCAGTGTTGCTTCCAGTCGGACCTGACGGGCGACCCGTTCCGCCGAATACTGATACCAGTTCAGGCCCAGCGAAAAAATAAGCCCCAATACCGCCCCGACGGCGATACGGAAAATTCGCCTGGAGCCTTCGCTGCCTCTCCGAGTGACATTGCCCGTCGCGAACAAGGCGCCACCGCCGAGCATTGCGGCCACGATTGCGAATAGCTGGGATAGGCTCGTAGCCGATCCGATGACGAGTTCCGGTGACGGTATCGCCCAGGCGGTGGACGGTGCGATGCCGGCAAGGCAGACTGTCCCCAAAGCGCAGCAACTTGCACGCGTCGAACAGTTCTTCAATGCCAAATCCATGCGTGGCCCCCTAAACACAACTTTGAATTGTGTTTACATGATTTGTCAATCCTAGGTTATCAACCGATGCGAACGGTTAAGGCCAAAGGCTGGAGATGGTCGGGGGTACGCGGCGTCGCTCTGCTGGCCTTAGCCAGCTTCGTTGCGGCGACAGAAGCAATGGACGCGAATACTGGCGCACTCAACGCGCGTTGGCGGACGCATTTTGCCCGCCCCAGTGTCCTGCCGATGCCGGCGGACAACCCCTCGACACGTCTGAAGGTCGGTCTCGGCGCGCGGCTGTTTCATGATCCCAAGTTGTCATCGAACGGAAAAGTTGCTTGCGCTTCCTGCCACAACTTGGCTCTTGGGCTCGCCGATGGCCGCAGGCAAGCGGCTGGCGTATCGGGTGTGCCGCTTCCTCGCCACACACCCACGTTGTGGAATCTCGCTTGGGCGCCACTTCTGTTTTGGGACGGCCGATCGGCCAGCCTCGAGGAACAGGTCCAACATCCGATCATTCACCCCGATGAGATGGCAGCCACGCCATCCGGATTGATCGAGCGGTTGCGCGGCGATGACGCCTACGTTCGGGATTTCGCCGGCGCATTTCCGGCCGACCCGCCTCCGGCAATGGACAATCTGTCAAAGGCGCTGGCCGCTTATGTTCGCACACTGGTGTCGCCACCGACGCGCTTCGATCGATGGCTCGCGGGCGATTCCCGCGCGTTATCATCTGCCGAACGCGACGGTTTCGCGCTGTTCGTTGGCAAGGCGCAGTGCGTCGTCTGCCATCGCGGCTTTGCGCTCACCGACCACGCCTTTCACAACACGGGCCTCGTCACCGGCGATCTCGGGCGCGGAGCGGTGATCGGTTCGGCCAAATCCAACCACGCATTCAAGACGCCGGGCCTGCGAGAATTGAGATGGACCGCGCCCTATCTTCACGACGGCTCGTTGGCGACACTCGACGAAGTGGTGCGGCACTACGCCCGAGCCGGTGCCAAACCGCGCGCCGGGGCGGCGGACACGAACGTCTTCACCGCGGCGGAGCGGGCAAGCCTCGTCGCCTTTCTGCTCAGTCTGTCGAGCGATAGGCCGCCCCGCCCGTCGACCGAAGCCTGGGTCAACAAATGACCGCGGGGCGCGCGGCCCGTTACACGAGCTTGCCGCGGGCAGCAACCGGCAGCACATCGACGATCCGATGGCCGCGCACCGCGATCAGCCGATCGACCATGTTGACGACAACACAGACGTGATTGGGGACGATGCGCACCACATCGCCGACCGTTGGTTTGTCGTTCAGCCCGGCAAGGTCGAGAAAGCCGTGTTCTTCAGCGAAGCCCTTGATGCGCGCCTGGGGATGCTCGAGGATAAGGCCGTGCCCATCTAGCCCGCCGGTATCGGCCGTCAGCGTCTTTGAGCCGGCATCAAGAATGCCGCGCTCGGGCGCAGCCCTGCTGACCACCGTCGAGAATACATGAAGCGCGCAGTCGTCAAGGGTCGCCGCGCCGCAGGCCAGCATCATGCGGTCATTGAAGATATAGGTGCCGGCCCGATGTTCTGTCGCCCCTTGCAGCCGTCCCAGGTTGACAAGATTCGGTGTGCCACCGGTCGAGACGATGCGCGCCTCCAATCCGAGAGCCCGCACGCCAGCGATGGCCGCATCATGGAAGATTTGGGTCTCGGGCCATGAGCTTTCGGTCGGATAGAACATGAAGCCGGCAAACGCGAGATTCGGGTTCCGTTTGATTTGCGCCGCCAGTTCCACGGCCTCGTTGGCGGTTTCGACGCCCGCACGCTTGCGGCCGGTGTCGCACTCGATCACCACCTCGATCGGCCGCCCAGCGATGCGACCCGCTTCGGCGTAGTTGTTCAACGTCACCGGGTTGTCGGCGGCGACTGCAACGGTGCAATCCCGGGCCAGCGCGCCGAGACGCGCAGCCCGCGCCGGGCCGACGAGATTATAGCTGATCAGAATGTCGTCGATGCCCGCATCGGCCATCACCTCGGCTTCACCGAGTTTCTGGCAGGTAATTCCGTGCGCGCCGCGCTCCAGCTGCAGTTTGGCGAGGGATGGAATCTTGTGCGTCTTGATGTGCGGGCGGTTGGCAACGCCGGCTTTGTCGCACAGCGCTTGGACGCGAGCGACATTGCGCTCGACGCGATCGAGATCGACCACGACGGAGGGGGTGCCGAACTCCCTGGCGATCGTTTGCTTCAGGTCATCGAGACTCATCGGGGGATACCCAGAAAAAGAACTTTACAAGAACAAAACACGATCATAATGTGCCGCAGTACAAAACAGCGTTGGGGGATCAAGTCATGCGTATTTGTTTCGCAATTGCGGCATCGGCATCAGTTTGGATGGCCGCGCCGACGATGGCAAGCGAGCCCGGAACGGCACGAGAAGAAACAGTGGCCGCAATCGTAGTGCCGGTGGCACCTGTCTACGCATACGGACCTGAAATAACACCGCCGCCGGCCAGATATAGCCCACGCCCCGGCTATGGCCAGTACGCCTTACCATCATCATATCGTTACCAATACGCACGGCCGCCCCGGTATCCGAGAGACGGGCGACGGAACTATGCGTTTGCCGATCGCGGATACCGGGATTACGGCAGGGCACCACGTTATTATGATGACCGGTATAGAAGCTATAGGAGCAGGTATTACAGATTGGCGCCTGACTACCGAACCAGACACTACGGACCATATCGACACAACTATGGCAGCCGATATCGCGACTATGAGAACCAGTTTGCGGCGCGCATGGTCAGGCCAAGGCTGCCTGGAGGATGGCGAGAGGTCGGGCAAAACCTTCCGTACGGATATTGAGACGCAGATGCGTCGCTGGTCTGTTTAGCGCGGGCGGATGAGTTCCAGAATATTCTCGGATTGCACGAACATCTCCCGCGATAATGTCGTTTCGCGAAGCTCGGCAAGTAGGGTCGCGATGAGATGCAGTTCCGCCGATGTCATCATTCGCGCAACCGGCTTGCGCCAGTGCCCGTCCGCAATGGGCATCTCAAGGACTGCTGCCGACTCTGTCGCTGGCGCCCCAACGCCTCTGCACGGCTTGACGGTGCGGCGAGGCACGATTCGATCCGCGGCATCGCAGCCGACTGCAGCAGAATTCTCGAACCGACCCTGGCGCATCGGTTGCGCGGCGCCTTCGATGGATGCACGTCGATCGCGGGCGCTGGCTTGGTGAATCGTCTGGTCGACGATTTGAGCCAGCAAATGTCGGCAAGCGTGTGATTCGTGCATGCTGGCGCCTCGCGTGCGGTGGATGTCCGAGTGCTCTTGCGAGCAATGACATTTGTAACGACGGCACCCTTCCTTGAGTTCCGCACGTCCCATGTACCCGCGGCAGTCCGAGCTGAGCTGCGGAGTCGAGTGCCTACGCAAACCGCTCGATCACTTTGAGTGCGGCGGGTGAGATGGTCTGTCGAACTTCGAAGAAGCCTTTCCACGGATCGGCACGGGACGGCATTTCCGTTTTGACCGTGAATGCTGCCGCATCATGTACCTTTGCCAGTGACCGCCATGAGACCGGCATCGCGATGCTGGCGTCCTCGCGCGCGCGCAGCGAATACGGAACGATGGCCGTCGCCGAGCGCTTGTTGCGCAACCAATCGACATAGATGCGTCCCTTGCGGCGCGCCTTTGATGCTGTGGCAAGGAAATGGTCAGGCTCGGCCTTGGCGACGATCCGTGCCACTTTGCTGGTAAAGGCTTCGATATTTGGCCAGCCTCGGCTTCCATCCAGGGGTACAACGATGTGGATGCCCTTGCCGCCCGATACCAAGGGAAAGTTCCGCAAGCCCGCGCTGTCGAGAATGCGGCGGATCAGTTGCGCGCCGTCTTTGACGACCGAGAACGGTACATCGTCACTGGGATCGAGGTCGAAGACCATCCGATCGGGCATGTCGAGATCCGGCTCCTGCGCACCCCAACCATGAAACTCGATGGCGCCGAATTGCACGCAGGTCGCCAAGCCATCGGCGTCCGTTATCGCAAAATAGTCTCCGCGTTCACGGTCGGCAGAAATCCGTCGAATGCCTCGCTTCATGGCTGGCATGGGATGACGCTGGAAGAACGTTTCTTTGTTCAAACCGTCAGGCGCCCGCAGCAAACTGACCGGGCGTTGATCGAGATGAGGCAGTATTCGTTTGGCGATCTGTCGATAGTATTCCGCCACGTCGCCTTTGGTGAAGTTGGCAGCAGGAAATACCACCCGTTCCGGATGCGTGATCGTAATCGGCTTTGCCGGTTGGCTGCTCGGGGTTTCGCTGTCTGGTCGCGGTCGTGTTGGCGAAGCCTTGGTCGTTGCGTCCTCACGCCAGCCCAAGAAACGCGCCGCACGCAAGCGACGGTCGGTACTGAACCCGCCGAACGCAATCGCCGCCGTTAACTCAGGCGCCACCCACCGGGCGTTAGCCGGAGCGGCGTCCAATTCGCGCACGTTGGTGGGAGCCGAGTCGCGGCGCAGCAGAGACAGCCGAGCCATGGCATCGCTTTCGGACCGCGCCGTGAAACCACTGCCGACGCCGCCGACAAACCGCAAGCCATCGCCTTCATCCAACGCAACCAGCAGCGACGCAAACTCCCGGCCGGACGGGGACGGCACATAACCCACAACGACGGCGTCTTCGCGCAGCGCAGACTTGATTTTGAGCCAGGATGACGACCGCTTCGAGCGGTAAAGCGAGGACGTGCGCTTGGCAATGATCCCTTCTCCACCGACGGCGGCAACCCTGGCGATCAATACATCGGCAGTGCCGTCAGCAATCGGCGCCAGGCGAATGACGCTGGAAGCCGCCGCCTTACCAGCCATGATTTTCTCCAGCGCACGGCGGCGTTGGACGAGGGGTTTTGCGGTCAGATCGCGATTGTCGAGCCGCATCAGATCGAACGCAACGAAACCTATGCCCGCGCCGCCATTGCTCAGGGCCGTCACAAACTTTGGATAGTCGGCGATACCATTGGCGCCAAAGCAGACCGCTTCGCCATCGACGATCGTATTTCGAAACCGCAGGGTTTTTGCGGCATTGACGATGTCCGGAAAGCGGTCGGTCCAGTCATGACCATTGCGCGTTCGCAGGGCGATCGTGCCGTCGCCGATGGCAAGCTGCATACGGTATCCGTCGTACTTCATCTCGAACTGCCAATCGTCACCTTGCGGCGGTTTGTCGGCCATCGTGCACAACATTGGCGGGATGAATGCCGGGGGCGGCGCAGCCTTTGCTGGTTTTGCCGGAGCGCCTCGAAGGATTCCGGCAAAGGTTCGGTTGGTGACCACGCTGGTCTTGAAGCGCTCGGCAAGCGCGTCATGATTCTCGGCAAACGCGTCCCGGTCCTTGATCAGCAGCCAATTCTCTCGTTTGTCATCCTTGAGGCGCACCAACGCCCAACGTCCGCGCATCCGCTCACCGGCCAGGATCAATTTGATGTGGCCGTCAGCCAGCGCTCGTTCGGCGTCATCGCCGACGAGCGCCCAAGTGCCGCGATCCCAAATCATCACGGGCCCAGCTCCGTAGGCTTTGTCGGGAATGACACCTTCGAACTTGTTGTAGGAAATTGGATGATCTTCGGTGCGGACGGCTAATCGCTTGGTCTTTGGATTGGCGCTTGGTCCCTTGGTCACGGCCCAACTGAGCATCACGCCGTCTAGCTCGAGCCGGAGGTCGAAATGCTCGCGTCTTGCGCGATGGCGCTGGACGACAAACCGCAAAGGCGGCGCCAGCGCCGTTCGCTTCGATGCCAATCGCCTACTCGAGGCAGACGGCTCTGGCGTGGCCCTGAAATCGCGTTTGCTGCGATAGACCTGGAGCGACCGAGCCATGGCGTCAGCTTTTAGCTGCGCGCTTCTTATTCGCCGGAGAAGACCGCTTCACCTGCGCGCGTGCGGTCACCGCAGCGGTTTTGCGCGGTTTCGCAGGTTTTTTTCCGCTGCTCGCTTTCTCGCGGTTCGTCGATTTTTTCAATGCTTCCATGAAGTCGATGATCGTGCCGCTCGTGGGCGCATCGTCTCCGCCGCCCACTTCCACGGCCTCGCCGCCCTTCTGCTTGGAACGGACCAGGTCACGCAACGCCTTCGCGTAGTGGTTCTGAAAGTCGCCGGGATCGAAGGCGCTGCTGCGTGCGGCGATGAGTTCTTTGGCCATCACCAGCAGTTCCGGCCGCAGTTTACTCGACGAGATGCCAGCAAAAACATCGTCGGCATTCTTGATTTCGTTTTCGTATCGCAGGGTCTCCAACAGCAAGCCGTCGCCGAACGGCTTCAAGGCGACGAGGTTCTCACGGCCGCGCATCGTCAGCTGACCAATGCCGTATTTTTCTGCGGCGCGCAAAGCGTCGCGCACGACGCGATAGCCTTCTTCCGCGACATCGCCGTCCGGCAGCACATAATACGGCCGGTCGAAATAGAGCGGATCAACGGAACAGGCATCAACGAACTGCGTCAACTCGACGGTGTGGCGCGTCTGCAGCTTCAGCGCGTCCAGCTCATCGTCCTCCAACAACACGTACTGGCCAGGCTCAACCTCGAAGCCTTGCACGATATCATCGGCATCCACGACCTTGCCGGTGTCGGACGCAATCTTTTGGTAGCGAATCCGGCTCTTCGATTTCCGATCGACCTGGTGCAGTGCGATTTTTTCTTCCGAGGCCGAGGCACTGACAAGGCGAATGGGAATCGTCACCAGCGCGAGGCGCAAATGCCCCTTCCAAAACGAACGCGGAGCGCTGGCCATGGTACGCACACTTTCTTCCGCATTGAGCAGTCAACAATTGCGCAAACGACGGGCACGAGCATAAATGGCGGGGCAAGAGCATACCAGCCGTTTATTGAACGCCGGACGACGCGCCCTCGTTCCACTGCGCCAACATGCATAACGAATTCAGCATCCAAGTTTCGGCGCAAAACCCTGGTCCAACGTGCTCTCGGTGAAAACCCGCCGGATGCGGCCCCAATACAGCGCCCCTTGGCACATAGGGCAGGGCGTCGCTGTGGAGTAGACATCGCAATCGGACAGATCGCGTGTGCCGAGCCGACGCGCCGCGTCCCGCACCGCCAGCAGTTCGGAGTGCGCGGTGGGGTCGCTCTGCAGCACCACGTAGCTCCTACTCTGGCCCACGATCAGCCCATTCCTCACAACCACTGCGCCGTATGCCTGATCGCCTTCTCGCACTGCCTGATCGCGAAGCTCGCGCGCCCGCGCAAGATAGGCAGATTTTGTCTGTTCCGACGGCTGCACGATGGGCGCTAAGGTGGAGCTGGACTGCGCCGCCGCCGGCACCGTGTGCAAGAGGCCGGCAACCGGCGCAAAGCCGAGGCCAAATAGAATATTGCGCCGATCCTGATCGCGCTGGAGCATCGCAAATGCCTCCTTTTTTCAACTACTTCTGAGTGAAATGCCACGTTGCAGAGCGAGGTTGGCGGGCATCCTACTCTCCGCCACGCGTATTCGCCTCCAGAACGGCAAATGAAGATCGCGCCCGCTGGATGGCGCTCTCCGGTCTGTCGGTCGTGTAGTAGTTGCCGAGTACAAGGACGTCCATCTCCGTGCGCAGAAAGCAAGAAATCGCCTCTTCCGGTCGCGCGACAATCGGCTCCTGTTTGTTGAAGCTCGTGTTGAGCAGAATTGGCACACCGGTGATCTTGCCAAAGTGCTCGATCAGCGCGTGGTAGCGCGCATTGCTCGCCCGATCGACGGTTTGAATACGTGCGGTGCCGTCTACGTGCACTGCCGCGGGAATGCGCGATTTCATGCTTTCGCGAACGCGCGGTGCCAGCGTCATGAAAGGATCGGGCTGACTGATTTCGAAAAATTCCGAAGCGCGCTCGGCAAGCACCGACGGTGCGAATGGCCTGAACGGCTCGCGGAACTTAACGCGCTGGTTGATCACGTCACGCACGCCCGGTGAAATCGGCGAAGCCAGAATCGAGCGGTTGCCGAGCGCCCGCGGGCCGATTTCGTAGCGCCCCTGAAACCAGCCGACGATTTTTCCCTCGGCGAGATCCTGCGCCACTCTAGCAATCAAACCATCGTCTTCGAGGCGAACATAGGTCATGCCGGCCGACTTCAGGGAAGCCTCGATCTCGTCGTCGCGATAGGCGAGACCGTAATACGCATGCGTCATCGCCACGCGCCGCGACGCACCCAGTGTCTGATGCTCGTGGAACAGCGCGCTGCCGAGCGGCCCGCCCGTATCGGAGGCGCAGGGCGGTACCCAGATGCGGTCAAAGCCTGACTCTCGGACGAGGCGTGCGTTGGCAACGCAGTTCAGCGCTACGCCCCCGACGAAGCACAGGTTGGGCGAAGGGAAACGCCGGCGAGCCGCTTTCGCGACGTGAAGAATGACATCTTCGGCCACCGATTGCAGGGCGTAGGCAAGGTCCTTGTGATGGGAGGTGAGTGGCTCGCCGCGCTGACGAGCAGGCCCGAATGTGTCGACGAATTTTCGTTTGAACGGCCGTATCATGCCGTATCGATCGTAGCTGAAGTAGCTCATGTTGATCGCGAATTGACCGTCGGAGTTCAGGCTCACGATGTCTCGCATTTTGCCGACCAGCCGGTCCTGTCCGAGGGCCGCGAGCGCCATGACCGTGCCTTCCTCGAAGACTTCGAAGCCGAGATGCCGCGTGATGAGAGTGTAAACCATGCCGAGGCTGTCGAAGAACCGCCCATGCCATTGTCGCTCGAGGCGGTTGCCCTGGCCGGTAAAAATGCTGCTCGAAGCGTCGTCGCCGTAGCCGTCCATGACGATCACGGTCGCATCGTCGAAGGGCGAGACATAGAACATCGCAGCGTGCGACTCATGATGTCCGACATTGACGATCGCTGGCAACGATTGCCGCGGCAAGCTTCGGCGGAGACCGTAGCGCAACATCGTATTGAGGATCACCACCGCGCCGTCCTGGGCCGAGTGGGCGCGGTCCAGGATGAGGCTCAGGCTGCCGGGAAGCCCCTTAAAAACGGCCATGGCAAAGGTCCGTCTCAGGCGGCGCGGATCCCAGGGCGTGGTGATCACGTCTACATCAGCAAGACTGCAACCGGTCTGCGCGAACAGGGCTGCGAGTGACTCCTGCGGGAACAGGATCGTGTGCTTCTGCCGATTATGCCTTTCCTCCTCAAGGACCGAGTGGATCTTGCCATCCTCGACCCACGCAACGCCGGTGTCATGCGTCAAGCTCACCAGACCTAGGATACGCATGCTGAACCAATCTGCTTATGAGGTTGCTGGTCGCCGCCAAGCGGGCGCCGGCACAGCCTTGCCCGTGGCATGTCACGCCCTTCAACAGTCTGGGGTCAAGATAGAAATCGGAAAGCTTATTAAACTGCGAGTGGCTGCACCAGTTTGCGCCCGCAGGCGCAACTTTGTCATGTGGGTTAACGAGCTCCCAAACTCACGCTGACGCATCGCCTTGATCCTGCTTTTCTGGTCGTCACCTGGTTCAAGACAATTCTGTTTTCGGCCGCGATGGTCTGTCGTGAAAGTCAGATTGCGCCCGCGCGGCGCCCCGATGAAAATGGAGAACGTCTAAACACATAAAGCAGTCGGGAACCTCGGGCGGAGGTGACGCGTTTTTCGGTTGCAACGCACGAGGTCATCATGAACCGCGCAATCGGGATTACTTCCCTAACAGCTCTTCTTTTTATGGCCATGCCTCCATCAATTGCAAAATCACAGGACTTACCTCCGGGCTATGGCCCGCAGCCCCGACTGCCAGAAGCTCGGGAAAGCTGGATCCCGACCCTCAAATGGTCAGTCGCAACCGAACGCTGGCCGAAGGGAGAGACGCCGAAGGCAGCCTCAGGATTGCGTGTTGTCGCTTTCGCGCAAGGTCTCAAACATCCGCGCTGGCTGCAAGTATTGCCAAACGGCGATGTTCTGGTAGCCGAGGCAGCCAGCGAACCAAGCACCTCCTGGTCGCCACGGGCCCTCGTGCAGGGCTGGCTGCAGCGACGCTCAGGGTCAATCGTCGAAAATGCAAACAGGATCTCACTGCTGCGTGACACCGACGGCGACGGTATCGCCGAAACCCAAACTGTCTTTCTCGAGGGATTACGGCAACCGTTCGGCATGGCCCTGATCGGCTCTCACCTCTACGTCGCAAATACGGACAGCGTCGTTCGTTTTGACTATCGCGACGGCGATACCCGCATTACATCGGCGGGAACCAAACTGCTCGACCTTCCAGTCGGCCACCATTGGACGCGCACGCTGCTGCCCAGCCAGGACGGTTCAAAGCTGTTCGTGACTGTCGGGTCGGGAAGCAACATCGGCGAGAAGGGTATGGAGATCGAGAACGGCCGAGCCGCGATTCTGGAGTTGGACATTGCCAGTGGCCGCTCGCGCATATTCGCCTCGGGGCTGCGGAACGCCAACGGCATGGCCTTCGAGCCGAACACGGGCGCGTTGTGGACGGTTGTCAACGAACGCGATGAACTGGGTGATGATACGCCACCGGATTACCTCACGTCGGTCACGGAGGGTGGCTTCTATGGCTGGCCGTACAGCTATTGGGGAAAGAAAGTCGATACCCGCGTAACGCCGCAACGACCTGAACTCGTGGCAACTGCGCTAACGCCTGACTATGCATTGGGCGGCCACACGGCATCGCTCGGGTTGGCTTACTACGACAGTCAACAACTGCCGCCACAGTTCCGCGGCGGCATGATGATCGGACAGCACGGGTCGTGGAACCGCGCGCAGTACAGTGGCTACAAGGTGATCTTCGTGCCGTTCAAGGACGGCCGGCCCGCAGGTGCGCCTCTGGATGTGCTGACCGGTTTCATGCAGGACGCAAGTAACGGCAAGGTCTACGGCCGGCCGGTTGGCGTGGTCGTAGACAAAAGCGGAGCATTGCTCGTCGCTGACGATACCGGCAATACGGTATGGCGGGTTGCCGGTGATCAGAAGCAGTCGGGCATTCGATAACGATTGCACTATGATCGACCGCGCCCGGCTAAAGGCCGGCGCGGGACCAAGTCGGGCGGCGGCTTGTCTACTGCCGCCGCCACGGTCAATGCGATCTCGCCGTGGCGCGGCGACTTCGCACACATAGGGTCGGTATTCGCGGCATCGCCCGTGATTGCCATTGCCTGGCAGCGGCAGCCACCCCAATCGACTTCCCGAAGCTCGCAGGTGCGGCAAGGCTCGCGCATCCAACCCGTGCCGCGAAAAGCATTGAACGACTGCGAGTTTGTCCAGATTTCGCGCAGCGGTCGGAGCGTGACGTTCTCGAAGGAAAGCGATGGAATAGTCTCAGCCGCATGACACGGCAGCGCCTTTCCCGATGGAGTGACGTTGATCACGCCCCGCCCCCAGCCACCCATACATGCTTTTGGTCGGCTGGCGTAGTAATCGGGCGCCACGTAGTCGATGTTGAGTACGCCCTTGAAGCGCTCCCGCGCCTGTTCGACCACGATGACGGATGACGCAACCTGGTCGCGTGTCGGCAGCAGCGTCGCACGGTTTTTCAAGGCCCAGCCGTAATACTGAACATTGGCGACTTCCAACCGCCGTGCGCCGAGCGCCAGTGCAAACTCGATAATGTCTTCAAGGTGATCGATATTTTGCCGATGAACCGGGGCATTGATGGTCAATGCCAGGCCAAGCTCTTGCGCAAAACCGGCCAATTCGACTTTTCTGGCATGCGCTCCGGAAGCACCGGCAATTCGGTCGCCGGACCGCGCGGTGGCATCTTGAATCGAGATTTGCACGTGGTCGAGGCCAGCCGACGCAAGTGCCGCCAGTCGCTCGCGCTTGACGCCAAAGCCCGACGTGATGAGATTCGAATACAGCCCAAGTCGGGCGGCGCTTGCCACAAGCTGCTCGAGGTCGCGCCGCACTGTCGGCTCGCCGCCGGACAAGTGCACCTGGCATATGCCGAGCCCGGCCGCTTGATCCAGTACGTCCAGCCATTGTGTTGTCGAAAGTTCAGCACGGGGCGGTTCAAGCGCAATCGGATTGGAGCAATAAGGGCACTGGAGCGGGCACCGGTGCGTCAACTCCGCCAGCAGACCGATGGGGGCGGGAACAGCCGTCATGCCGTAATGTACCCTTTATCGGCGAGGTCCTGCAGCACCGGCAGGATATCGACAAGTATTGCCCCCTGCGGCGCGTCGAACTCTTCGGCGAGAATCCCGGCAATGCCGGCAATCGTCACCCTTCCATCGCAAAGCCGCAAAACGGCTACCGCAGACGCGCTCGGCGTCAGCACTTTCTCCGGCGCCAACATGATCCAGCATCGTCGCGTGTCGTCGAACCTGAGCCTCGCACCCCGTGCCAGCGCCGGCCGCGATACGGCGGCGAGGACCAAACGCGACCGGGGTCTTCCATCGCTCCTACTTGCCATCGTCGCCCCTTGGATGGTCATCGGGGACGAACGAGCCTGGCGGTACCAGCGCAGGTTCTACGTAGGCGAAATGCAAGGCGTCCAATTGCGCCCAAAGCACACTGCATTTGAAGCGCAGGGCATCGAGCACAATTGCCTGCTGCTCGGATGTGCGTGCGTTGGTCTTTACGTAAGAGAGGGCGAATTGCGCGTCAGTCTCAGACTGTCCAAGCCGCCTGCGGAAGTAGCGCATCACGTCCTCGGTGATGAAATCATAATTTTCCAGCATACCGGAGATGCGCTCGCGGTGAATGTTGGGCGCAAACAGCTCCGTCAACGACGAGGCGACAGCTGCGAGCAGCGACTCATAACGGACAAAGTGCACGTAAGCCTCGACCGCGAAGCGCGTGGCCGGCAGGGCGCCGCGCATCGAAACCACGTAATCACGATCCAAACCCAGACCGGTCGTCAGCGCCAGCCAGCGTTCGATGCCGCCTTCGTCCTCGCCGCCACCGTCGTGATCCGCAATGCGGTGGCGCCATGCGCGGCGCAATGTCCGGTCCATCGTCCGGCTGACAAGTGCGGCATCCTTCCGCGGCACGGCCGCTTGGTAGCAGAACCGGTTCAGCGCCCATGCCTGCACCTGACCTTTACGGAGTTTGCCGCCATGCAGCAGATGATGAAACGGATGCTTGTCATGGTAACGCTCCGTGCCGATCTCGCGCAAACCTGTTTCCAGCTGTTCCGGCGACAGGATTTCGCTCACAATACGATCTCCATGCCGTCTTCGGCTATCTCCCACCCGGCTCGCTCGACTTCGCTGCGCTCTGGCGAACCTTCTATCAACACGGGATTTGACGTGTTGATGTGGAGGTAGATCTGGCGTTCGATGTCGAGGCCGCGGAGGGCCGAAAGCGACCCGTCGCCACCCGACATGCTGATATGCCCCATACGTTGCCCGGTCTTCGTTCCGAGGCCCTGCCTGATCAGCTCGTCGTCTGAGTAAAGAGTGCCGTCAAACAAGACGAGTGGCGCACCGCGCAGTCGGTCCCGAAGAAGCGAGTCGACCTGTGAGCACGCCGGCACATAACAGAAATATCGGCCGGTCTCCCGCTCGCTGACTTTCAGGCCGATCGTGCAGCCTTCGCAATTTTGCATCGACGAATCGGAATCAGCGTCCTCCAGAAAGAGAGCGAGCTTGCCCGGCACCGGGAAGGGCGTCACGGCGAGCCCGAGGTCGCGGTCAGTATCCGTGATCGCTATGCAATGTTCCATTTCAAGCTTGACGCGGCCGACCAGCGTTTCGCCGAGGACATTGAAGATCGGATTAGCCGCGATCACGTCGAACACCTGCTGCGTTGCGTAGAGCACGAACGGCTGGCGCTCCCGCACGCTCAACAGTCCGGCTATGTTGTCGACCTCGCAACCAGTGAGGGCGATCGCGCCGATTGGACTGTTGCGGGCTGCGCCGTTGGCGTCAGGTTGCAGATGTTTGCACGCTGCGATCTGCTGACGAATATCCGGGGACGCATTCAAGACAAGCCATCGCGCGCCGTCGGAACTTACGGCAACCGACGATTGGGTGCGCGCCGGCGCGGCGCCAGCCCACGCCGCTCGACTGGCTGGCGAGTTGCAGTTCCACTGCGGAAACCCGCCGCCTGCCGCCGACCCTAGAACCCTGATCAGCACAATCGTACTCGGTGGCTTGCAACGATCGGCGACGACGACGGCTGGGGAACGATCAGCCCGCCATTTTGATCGTGGCCGATTGGTAACCTGTCACCTCGAGCGCAACATCCTGTTCAACGATTAGGGGCTTTATCCAAGCTTTCTTCACGACGTTTTCTCCATTGCGGCCGGCGTCGATCCCACGCCGAGGAACAGTCACAACGCTCGGGCGCGGTTGCGGTTCCTATGTGGTCACGCCGACCGCAATGCGCTGGAGCACGTGCCCACCAATTTCAGCCTCGGATGAGGAACCGGCGCCGCTGCCGAGAGTTGACAGCAAAGACCTTTTCACTCGGAGGCTACAATGACCCCAGATACCGACCCTCGTAACCCGCGCAGCGGGTATCTGCGCCGCAATGATGGCAGCTGGAGCGCTACACCTATTGTGATAGGCGTAGCCTTCATTGCGCTATTTGCATACTTCGTTCTCGGTGCAGGTTTCAACTCGGCGCCTGATCGCTCAGTCACAAGCAAGCCCACGGAGATCCCGCGCACCACCACTACCCCAACCACGCCGCCTATCCCAACCCCTGCACCGAAAAACTAACCTCTAGAGACCCTTGCGACGCGCGGAGTTTATCGAACGTCGCAAGGGGTCTCCGGTCTATGCTGGCGGCAGGTGCCGCAGATTGAACTTTGCCAACGAGCTTTCAAGGGCGGAGCCCCACACCTTCCAGCCAAGCTTGTCCGAAGCGATTTCGTGACCTTCGCGACGGTGCGTGGGCAGCAGCCGAAGATCGACCGTACCTCCGCCGTTCGCCCAGGCATGCGCCATTGAAGTGGCGAGGTCCGGTCCGAAATAGCTATCGTTTGCGGCGTAGAACCACAACGTCGGCACTGTCGAATTCCGGGCATATCGGCCCGAAGCCTCGATCAAACGGTCGACGCCACAGATTTCGCGCGGGCGACCATAGGCGTGCGCGCCGCGGCCGCCGGCGAAATTGACGATCAATCCGACACCTGGCAAATTCCTGGAGGCTACGCCGAGAGAAGCCCATCCCCCGGTCGACACGCCAACCACCACAATTCGTTTTGCATCGACGAATGGCTGCGCGGACATGTAGCGTACTGCGGTTTCTATGTCGTCCGCCGCTGCCAGACCCGCGCCGTAGTGGTCTGGATCGGAGCAGGAGTCTCGTCCTTCCGCCATGGCGCCACCGGTCGCGCCATGTCCGCGGCGTTGTGGCAACATCACGACATAGCCGCGGTCGACGAACCACTTCGACAACCAGTAGAAGATCGGCATCGAAACCGCTTCCCGCGTTTCGTCGTCGCTGCCGTGGTTGATCACCACCATCGGCCGCCGCTCGTTGTCAGTTTGGCGAGGACGAAATACCGTGGCCCTCAGTGGTATTTTTGGATCCGCCCCGGGGATTACCCAGAGTTGCTCCCGGAGCCGTTGCCCTTCCGGCCCGAAGGCGCCGTAATGCGCTTCGCCATGCTGCGTGGTACGGGCGCCGCCCGTACCAAACAATGCAAAGAGTGTGGCTGCCGCTATTACTGGCAGCACACTCAGTTGAGTCAGCATTATTCCACCCCCCGATCCCGTTCTCCCCACGGACGTGCTCGACCCCAATGTTAGTCCGCCTTTATCGTGGCACTCAAGCGATGAAATTGCGAGCTGCGACGATATGAACAACGGCGGCGGTAAAAGGAACGATTCGCGATCTCCATTGTTTGACTGGCAGCTGGCGAACCATCGCCTGCCAACACATGGAGTAATGACCAATGATGAAACTTACACTAGCGAGCGCTGCCGTCCTCGGCATGCTGGCCGGTCCGCTTATGGCGCAGACCACCACGCCAAGCGCAACCCCCGGCGCCATCAAGATGAGCCAGGCTGACTGCGAAGCAGCTTGGATGAAGCTTGATTCCGGCCGCACCGGCAGCGTCGCCAAGGCTCAGGCTGAAGCTTCCGTCAGCGATTTCATGAAGGCCGACAGCAACAGTGACGGCAAACTCTCGAGCGCCGAGTTCATGCAGGCGTGCGACACCGGCATGGTGAAGGGCTCCGCCACGACAGGAACCGGCACCGGCACGGGCAAGACGAACTAAGTCACGCGAACCTTCGCGATTGGCGCGCCGGAAGACTAGAGACCGGCGCGCCTTTTTTTCCACCGCGAGAACGCAAGAGCATGAACGTGCTATGTTTGACCTTCTTGACTTTGTTTTATTGAGACGAGGACTAGCGGCCGACGATCGGACATTGTCGTTTCGCCGCATCGACGGACGGCCTTCCTCAAAGGTCATCTATTTTCTTCCGTGGAACACCCCTTTTGTGTTGGCCCGGCAGGCAGGGTTCTTGCCGCTCGATTTCCTGGCCGCTTATGAGATGCCACCTGCGATCATAAGTTCCGAGCCCTCACTCTGCGTTCAAGCGATGCGCGCGCTGGTGGCAGATGCTGAAACACTTTTGGCGGACCGGGGTGTCGATTCTGTGGAAGCGTTGATCGTTGGGCTCAGCATCGGCAGCTATCCAGCGACCTACCTTGCCAATCGAATCGGAGCGCGCCTTTGTTCGGTCGCCGGATCTGATCGTGGCGACTTGATGCTGTGGGAAAGTCCTGCAGGCCACATCGTCAAACAACGCGCCATCAGCAAGGGATATGAGCTGGCTGACTTCTCGGAAGCGCTGGCCGGTTATCATCCATGCGACAATCTTTCGGGGATCGGCCGGGACAGCCTTTTCGTCTTTGGCCGGAATGACCCCTTCATACCACCGCCACGTAAGGCAGGCCTGCTGCAAGCCATTGCAAGGGAAGCACAGAAGGCCGACGTCATCGCGTTGGACGGAGGGCACATTAGGACGCTGAGGGCGAGCGGGCACCACCAGCTGGTTATGTCGGACGCGAGGAGGACCGCAGTTAGAATAGGCAAGGCGGCTGTTCAATGTATCTCCAGACTGCCCGCGGCTTTGATGCCGGCCGCGCAATAGCGGCGAGTTGTGCTGGCCGGAGACCACCACTTGTTTGGGAACGAAAAAGGGGCCAAAGCGTTGGAACGCCATCAATTTCATCGCTCAATGCCATGAGACAGGCCGCAAACTGCTGAGCAACGGCGCGCCCACACAAGGACGGCAATGCGCTCTCGCCTGGATGCATTGAATTTCTTCCTTGCTGATGTTCGCGGCGGGCTTGGCGCCTTTGTCAGCGTGTTTTTGGTTACAGAAGCACAGTGGACGCCAGCGCAGATCGGCGCGGTCCTTACTGTGAGCGGGCTCATCGGTATCTCGGTGCATACCCCGATGGGGGCGCTCATCGACATGACCCGCGCGAAGCGCGAGCTGCTTGTCGTCAGCGTGATCCTGTTGGCAATCTGCGCCGTCGCGATCGAGCGCTCACCCACCGGTCCCGTCGTGCTCGTGGCCGATATCGTCATGGCCATTCTCGGCGGCGTTTTCGCTCCGACAGTCGCGGCCATCACGCTCGGCTTGGTTGCACAGCGGGAATTCGCGCCGCGTCTGGCTCGCAATGCCGTATTCGATCGGATTGGCAATTTCTTCATTGCCGGCCTCGTGGGATTGATTGGGTGGTGGTGGTCGCAACGTACGACCTTCTACCTGATCCCGGTGTTTGCGTTCCTGTCGGCGTGGGCAGCGCTTTCGATACCGGCCGGTGCAATCGATCACGATCGGGCGCGCGGCTTTACCAACCAACAATCGACGAGCTCTCCTGAAAGCTGGTGGAGATTGCTGTTTCATCACCGGCCACTGCTCGCGCTTTCGGTGGCGGTCGCGATCTTTCACTTTGCCAATGCGTCGATGCTCCCGCTGGTTGGCCAGAAGCTCGCCCTCGCTCATCCAGGTTTGGAGACAGCCCTCGTTTCTGCCTGCATCCTGGTTGCGCAGCTGGTGACAATGCCGGTCGCGATTCTGGTGGGGTTCAAAGCCGATGTTTGGGGGCGCAAGCCCCTGCTTCTGATTGCCTGCTTCGCGCTTGCGCTGCGAGGAGTTGTGTTCGCCTATTCCGACAGCGCGCCAATACTGGTGGCTGCACAGATCCTCGACGGCGTCAGCGCCGGAATCCTCGACGTTCTCATCCCGCTGATGCTTGCCGACATCGTTGGTGGCACTGGGCGATACAGCATGAGCCGGGGCCTTCTCAGCACCATTCAAGGTGTGGGTGGTTCACTGAGCAATGTCGCGGCCGGCACAATCGTGGTCTGGGGCGGGTACGGTGCGGCGTTTTCCGTTCTTGCAGTGGTAGCCGCGCTCGCCGGTTGCCTCGTCGTTGTTGCCTTGTCGGAGACCAGGGTCCGAAAGTAGAGCGCTTCCATTTTTTCCTTTTTTAAATCAAGGGAGCCCAACATGTACTTTGTTGCTTTGGCTACCGACTACGACGGCACTCTGGCTCGGGACGGCCGCGTCGACGCGCCGACGATCGAAGCCCTGAAGCAGCTCAAGCAGTCCGGTCGAAAGCTGATCCTCGTCACAGGCAGGGATCTGCCCGACCTGCAACGGGTCTTCCCAGAGATCGATCTGTTCGATGTCGTCGTTGTGGAGAACGGCGCGCTACTTTTTGATCCCGCAACGAAGGAAGAGACGCCTTTGGCGGAACCGCCCTCGTCGGCGTTTGTGGAGCGCCTTCGCGACCTCGGCGTGTCGCCGCTCACCGTCGGCCGCACGATTGTCGCGACTTGGCAACCTAATGAGACGGCCGTGCTCAGCGCAATCCGCGACCTCGGTCTTGACCTGCACATCATTTTCAACAAGGGCGCTGTTATGGTGTTGCCTGGCAACGTCAACAAGGCCTGGGGCTTGAGGCGGGCGCTCAAGATCCTTTGCTTGTCGCCGCATAATGTGGTCGGCATTGGTGATGCCGAAAACGATCTATCCTTCCTTGGCGCGTGCGGCTGCGCCGTCGCCGTCGAGAACGCACTGCCGTCGGTCAAGGCGAAGGCCGATCTCGTGGTATCAGATCACGGTGCGGGCGTCATCGAGCTGGCTCGCCGGTTGACCGACACGGATCTGCGCACACCGGATATCCGCGTACCAAAGGCGAAGCCTGTGCTTGGTACGACGGCAGACGATAGCTCCGTTTATCTCAGCCCTTTCGAGACCACCTTGATTGCAGGGTCGTCGGGCGGGGGAAAATCGACCGTGGTTACCGCGCTTCTCGAACAGATGCGCGACCTTGCCTTCCAATTCTGCGTCGTGGACCCGGAAGGGGATTACCAGGAACTGTTGGACGCCGTGGTGATCGGTAACTCCAAGCAGGAGCCTCGACTCGACGAAGCAATGAGTCTGCTGGCGAAGCCTGACGTGAACGTCGTGGTGAACCTTTTGGCCATCGATCCGGCGGAACGGCCGCGATGGCTTGCCACGTTTCTACCCGACATCGCCAAGCTTCGCGCGGCAACCGGCCGCCCGCATTGGATTGTAATTGACGAGACGCACCATTGCTTGCCGGCAAAATGGGATCCTGCGCCAGTCACTCTGACTCAGGAAATGCCTGCTGTGATCGCCGTGACAGTGCATCCCGAGGAAATCTCATTGGATTTCCTGAAACTGGTCTCAACGGTGGTGGGTGTCGGGAACGGTTCTCTCGACGCTATCCGGAAATTGTGCAACGCGACCGGGCGAGACGTTCCCGCGGGCAGTACCGCCGAGCTTGGACGGGACCAGGTTCACGTTTGGACCGAGGGTGGTGTTGTTGAACCGATCACCGTTGCAAAGCCGAAGGAGAAGCAGAAGCGGCACGCCCGCAAGTATGCCGAGGGTGAACTGGGCGAGGACAAGAGCTTCTATTTCCGAGGCTCTAATGCAGCCCTCAATCTGCGGGCCCAGAATCTATCGACATTCCTGCAGTTGGCAATCGGCGTGGACGACGACACATGGATGCACCACCTGCGTGCGGGTGAATACTCCAAATGGTTCCGGGAGGCGATCAAGGACGAGGACTTGGCATCGGAAGCCAGCGCCGCAGAGAAAGATCCTTCGCTGACCGCCCAGCAAAGTCGCGCGCGCCTGAAAGAAATGGTCGAGCGCCGATACACAGCTCCCGCCAAACAAAGCTAAACGGCCGATCACCACTCAACGGCAGTCAGCGCGAGGTAAAAAGATGTTCATTCCGTCTATCGGTATCGGCGAGCTCATGTTGCGCGTGTTGCTCGTTTACGCAGCAATCCTCATCCTGCTCCGCCTTGCCGGCAAAAGGCATGTTGCGGACATGGCACCCTTCGATCTCGTCGTTCTGCTGATTCTAAGCGAGTGTGTTCAGAACGCGCTCATCGCAGACGACAAGTCGGTAACCGGCGGGATTATTGCGGCCGCCACTTTGTTCGGTTTGAGCCAACTGGTTGGTTTCGCTTCCTGGCGTAGTAAGAAAGCCGAACGCCTGATCGAAGGGACGCCTCGCATACTCGTCCGCCACGGCCGCGTCCTTAAGGATGTCCTGGCGCGTGAACAGATTACGCATTCGGAGCTGCTGGAAGCGCTTCGGCGAGAAGGTTGCACCTCATTGACCAAGGTGCGCTACGCAGTTCTGGAGAACGACGGTGCCATCACGATAGGCCTCCGCGCGGAGCGATCGGCGTGATCTTGCAGCTATCGAGCGGCTTGGAATCTAGGCCGCGGCAGACAGCGGCGTTGTTCGTTTGGGAGAGGCGCGCGATGCTGACTTGGGCGCCGCCAGCCGGCGCTTCAGCAGCTGCAAAACCGCCTGTTCCTCCTGCGGCATGCGAAAAAGAGAGGGGTCGTTACCGGCAATGACCACCGGAAGTTTGCCGTCCATATAGCAAGCGATGATCTCCGGATGGACATAGCACTTCCGGCAAATGGTCGGCGTGTTGCCGAGCCTTGCCGCCACCGCCGAAATCGCCCGACGTACGTTCATTTTTGCATGAGTAGGACTGGTAAAGGGACCGATCGCACCGAGCGCCACGACGGTCAGCACGGTGCCCGCCCAGGTGCGGAAATCCTTGGCTGAAACATCTGAACCCGCGATATCCCGCAGATAGTCGTTGACCTGCGCCGAGTCGATGCTGCCCACAACGCCGTCATCGTCCGAATGCTGGAACAGATCCTGGCCAGGCAACTCCTGGATCGAGCGTACGATCCGCGCTACGCGCCGGTCTTTCAGACTGAGGCGCCAGGTCTTGCCGCTCTTGCCTTTGAAATGGAACTTCAGTTCCGTTCCCTGGACCTCGAGATGGCGATTGCGCAGGGTCGTCAGCCCGTAGCTGCCGTTGTCCTTGGCATACTCGCCATTGCCGACACGGATCAGCGACTTGTCGAGCAGGCTCACGACAGCTGCCAGGACCTTTTCGCGGGGCGTGCCGCGCTTGGCTAGGTCCTGATCCACGCGCTCCCTGATGCGCGGAAGAAGGCCGGCGAATTCAAGTAATCTTTCGTACTTGTTGAGGTCCCGCACCTCGCGCCAGTCATCGTGATAGCGGTACTGCTTACGACCCCTGGCATCACGGCCCGTGGATTGAATATGACCGTTGGCCTTCGGGCAGATCCACACATCGGTCCACGCCGGCGGGATCGCCAGCGATCTGATTCGCTGCAAAACCGCCTTGTCGCAAATACGTTGGCCAGCGGCCCCACGGTAGGTGAAACCAGTGCCGCTGGGTCTGCGGCGAATTCCAGGAACCTGATCGATGACGTAAACCAAGCCTGCAGCACGGGCATGCGCCACTTCTGGCTCGATCGCAGGGGATGACGCAGACATGATTTGGCCCGGCCGGAGCTTCGACTACCGCTCAACGCACTCGCCCGCGCTGGTGTTCCGGAACTGATTGGGGTTTGCCCGGCACTAAAATGCGTCTCGCGCGTTCAATGCTGGATGCCCATCCCTAAAGGACGCCGCCCATGACAAAACGCAAGTCGTCGCCGCGCAAGATCGACAGCGCCGAGGGGAGTATCGGGACGGGCGGCGAACTGCACCAAACGGCCTCGGGAGAAGCCGAGCGGTTGACCACCAATCATGGCGTTCCCCTCGCCGACAACCAGAATTCCCTTCGGGCTGGGAGGCGCGGCCCCACGCTTCTCGAAGACATGATGCTGCGCGAGAAGATCCAGCACTTCGACCACGAGCGCATCCCGGAACGGATTGTCCACGCTCGCGGTTCTGCGGCGCATGGTTTCTTTGAGCTGACCGCGTCGCTCGACGAATATACACGGGCCAAGGTGCTGACCGAAGTCGGCAAGAAGACGGAAGTGTTCGTGCGAATCTCGACAGTGGCAGGTGGCGCCGGCTCAGTCGATACGCCGCGCGATGTCCGCGGGTTCGCAGTGAAGATGTACACCAGCGAAGGTAACTGGGACCTGGTCGGCAACAACATTCCGGTATTCTTCATTCAGGACGCGATCAAATTCCCCGATCTCATCCATGCCGTAAAAATGGAGGCCGATCGGGGCTACCCGCAAGCAGCCTCCGCCCATGACACGTTCTGGGACTTCATCGGCCTGATGCCGGAATCTACCCACATGATCATGTGGGCGATGTCCGATCGCACGATCCCGCGCTCGCTGCGCATGGTCGAAGCATTTGGCGTCAACACGTTCCGCCTGCTCAATGACGACGACGAAGCCACCTTCGTCAAATTCCACTGGAAGCCCAAGCTTGGTCTGCAATCGACGTGCTGGGACGAAGCGGTGAAGATCGCTGGCGCAGACCCAGATTATCATCGTCGGGATTTGTTCGAAGCGATCGCGAGCGGGGATTTTCCCGAGTGGGAGTTCGGCGTTCAATTGATCAGCCAGCAGGAAGCCGACGATCTGCCGTTTGACATCCTCGATGCCACCAAACTCATTCCGGAAGAGCTGATACCGATCCGCGTCGTTGGCCGGCTCGTTCTCAATCGCAATCCAGACAACTTCTTTGCCGAAACGGAGCAGGCCGCATTCCTGCCGTCCAATCTACCGCCCGGCATCGATGTCTCGGAGGACCCGCTGCTGCAGGGCCGGCTGTTCTCCTATCAAGATACCCAGTTGTCGCGCCTGGGCACGGTCAATTTTCACCAGATACCGATCAACAGAGCCAAGGGCTGTCCGTTCCAAAACCTGCAGCGTGACGGGCACATGCAGACACAGGTGTTCAAAGGCCGTGCCAATTACGAGCCGAACAGCCTGTCCGCGGCAGGCGAAGACGGTGGTCCAAGGGAAGATCCTGTCGGCGGCTTTCGCACCTTTCCTCTGCCAATGGGCGAGAGCAAGGTCCGTCTGCGGGCAGAGACGTTTGCTGATCACTACAGTCACGCGAGGCTGTTTTATCGCTCGCAAACCGAGATCGAGCAGGCGCACCTCGCAAGCGCCCTGGTTTTCGAACTTTCGAAAGTGACGCTGGAGCACGTGCGCAACCGCATCTTGGCAAATCTCAGGAATGTTGATCAGGACCTCGCCAAGCGCGTCGCCGGCGGCTTGAATATGGAGCTGCCGCCGAAATCCAAAGCGGCAGTCGAGCCCAAAGACATGCCCGTCTCGCCGGGTCTGCGCATCGTCGGAAAGTACCCGCCTACGCTGAAAGGGCGCTCGATCGCGATCCTCGTCACCGATGGCGCCGACGGCAAGATCGTGAAGGCGGTGAAGAAGCTCGCCGAAGCTGAGGGCGCCGCAGTGAAGATCGTCGCGCCAAAGATCGGCGGCGTCACGCTGAAGGACGGATCACTACTGAAAGCGGATGGCCAGCTGGCGGGCACGCCATCGGTGCTGTTCGACGGCGTCGCCCTGGTGCTGTCGGAGGAGGGCTGCAGCGAGCTGCTGAATGAAGGCTCTGCAATCGACTTCGCCAGCAATGCCTTCGGCCATCTAAAGGCGATCGGCTTCACATCGCAGGCTAAGCCTCTGCTGCTCAAAGCGCGTGTCGAAGCGGACGAAGCCGTAGTCGATTTGGCGTCGGCACCCGAGACGTTCATCCGGCACGCTCGCACGCGCTGCTGGGAACGAGAGCCGAAGGTGAGAAAGCTGGCGTAGGCGGCCCCTTTTAAGCCGTTGCGGTGCTCGCTCTCAGCTGCGGGTCCCGCCATCAAAACTACTCGGCAGTCGTCAGACGAAATTTAACCGGCCTCAAAGGCGCCCGCGTGAATTCTTCTGACCGATAGGTCGGTTTCGCTCTTGAGTTTGGTCGCTGGAATCGAGAGTGACCATTTCAGCCCCGCCGCATCGAACGTCATAACCACTTCACCTTCCACTGATTGCGCGACCACGCCTTCAAGAACGACATGGCCGAAGCCTTTGCGGGATGGCGGCGCGACGGCTGGTCCGCCCTGCTCTATCCAATGCATCCGCAACAATCGCGCGCCCTCTGGGTCGGCCTCGAAAGCCCAGGACACTATCACCTTGCCGCTCGTCCCCGACAACGCTCCATATTTCATTGCGTTGGTCGCAAGCTCGTGCAGCGCCAGACCGATCGCCTGCGCTGCTTCTGCCGTCACAGCAACATCGGGTCCCGCAATGTCGAGCCGTGGGCCTCTCGTGCTTGCGAACGGCGCGAGTTGGGAGCGCACGAGATCGCCAAGCGGCGCGCCGCGCCAGTCCTGAAGCACCAGCACGTCCTGCGATGCCGCGAGCCCCCGCAGCCGCTGAACGAAACGGTCGTTGAATGCTTCCATAGTTCCGGCTGTGCGGATTGTCTGGGCCGCTATCGCCTGGATGACCGCAAGCAGATTTTTCGAGCGATGCGAAATCTCGCGCAAGAGAAGCCGGACATGATCCTCTGTAGCCTTCCGCTCGGTAATGTCGGCCACGATGTTGACCAACCGGTGCGCCCTGCCGGCCGGTGTGCGCGAAACGACCTGCCCGCGACCCGATAGCCATAAAATCGTCTTGTCCGGTCGAACGATCCGGTACTCGGCCAGAAACGCTCCCTGCTCGTCTGCCAGTTGATGGAAATGAGGCAGCAGATGCCGGTCGTCGGGATGCATTGCCGACAGGAACTCGTCAGCGTCGCCGCCGACGTGTCCGCGACCCTCGTCGAGCGTAAGCCCGAACAGGGCCATGCCTTCTTCCGACCAGGCTCTTGTTCCAGCCACGAAATCGGTTTCCCAAGTGCCCATCCGGCCGGCCGTAAGCGCCGAGCGATAGCGCGACTCGCTTTCCTGCAGCGCGAGCTCAGCGAACTTTCTCTCGGTGATGTCGAAGTAGAACGAGGCTACCGCGGCGCGCCCCTGCCATTCCGAGGCTTGCGCGGTCGACGAAAGCCAGACCGCCTTGCCGTCTCGATGCCGAGCCCGCCAGCCAGCGTGTGGTTTAAGCTGCTCACCCCGGTAAGCGGCGGCAGTGCGCGTACGAAATACGCTCAAATCCTCATCGGCGATCAGATCTTCGAACGGACTCAATCCCAGCATTTCGCGCGAGTCGGAATAGCCGAACAGCCGTGCCATGGCGGGGTTGGCATAAACGATGCGACCGTGCTGCTGGACGATGATGCCCTGCGGCGAACCTTCGACGACGCTGCGGAATCGCGCTTCCGAGGCTCTCAACGTTTCGGTGAGGGTGTCATCCGATGATGGCTCGCCGTCAGCACCGCCTGCGCCAGCCTGCGGGACAGCGGAACGCGCTTTCACCTCGTTATGATCTGCCATCGGCGTCTGCGATCACTGTTGTCGCGATGCAAATCTTGTGTAGCACCGCTTACGCGCTCTTGCGATAGCCTCATTCAACGCTTCGAAAACACCCGCAAGCACATCGGCTTGATGAACGCCTCGAGAGTGGGCGATGAGACCTCAGCTAACGGACGGTTCAACCGCACTTCTCAGGCGACCATCCGACGGTGGCGCGTGGCGTCGATCGCAAGCGCGAGGATTTTTCGCTTGCAATTATGTTCCGCGACGAAATGTGGTCTTGGTGCCAGAAGAGGACTGCCAAGGTCGAGTGAATTCAATGGATTGGAAAGGAGTGGGGAACGGATCGTACCATCTGGTTCCTGGT
Source organism: Hyphomicrobiaceae bacterium (assembly GCA_041745515.1). GTDB lineage: Bacteria > Pseudomonadota > Alphaproteobacteria > Rhizobiales > Hyphomicrobiaceae > JAKFWF01. Next base: position 29,507 of record JBGTIU010000084.1, read on the forward strand.
GTTTCTGGTGGCATGTTCCCCACACCGTTACCTGACGCGGCTGAAGACGGGCAGCCACGGATCAAAGGTGCCAGGAGCGGGAGTGACGACAGGCAAGCCAGCTCGCCTGAATCCGTCTGGTGCACCCCGGTGAAGCAGACGATATAGTGTCCGTCGAAGTCGCCTGACATCCGCACGCAAGGCACCCTGCGGTAGTCTGGCGAACACGACACTAAACTTGCGAAGAGGACCAGGACATGAACGCGACAAGTTACGCACGCTTGGCCGGTGCGGTTTTCGCTGTCGTTGCACTCCTGCAGCTAGCGCGCGCCGTCACCGGGTGGTCGGTCTCATTTGAGGGAGCGGCGATACCGGTTTGGGCTAGCTGGATAGCATGTGTGATCGCCGGCGCTCTGGCATGGCTCGGCTTCACCGCATCACGTGGCTGAAGGAGCGTTTCCGTCTTTCGCGCGACAGATCAAGGCACGAACCGCCGACGCGATAGACCAGATAGCGTGCGTGCCGCTGCACCGCAGCGAAACGTCGGGGTGGACCAGGAGCCGAAGTGCCCAGGGTTCATCTGATCACCTGTCGGGCCGGGGAGCGACTTCGGGGCTTTACCGACATTATTCGAAGTTGGGTCGAGTTAGCGGCGCGAGATCACATTTGCAGGCAATGGGAACAGACCGGAGTGCAGCACGTTACTGCTTGAAGGCCGGGAAGTGCCGGCAAATACGCAGGCGCATGCCGCCTCGATGGAGGAGTGTATGAGACTAAGAACAACATTTGCTGTCCTCGGAGCGATCGGCCTGGGGATCGCGTCCAGTGGCGTCCAAGCCCTTCCAGCTCCCAAAACGCTGGATACCGGCGCTGTTAACGCCGACGTGCAGCTGGTGCATTCTCGGAGCTCCCGCCATTGTCATCGGAGCGACGGACGGCGCTGGTGTCACGGCGGCTACGCTTATCGGACACAGCCTTTCTACGGCTACTACGACGGGCCGCGCTACCATCGCTACAGTTACTACGACGGGCCGCGCTACGATCGCCCGCACTACTACCGAGGATCCTACGGCCCCGGCGTGGGTCTCGGCGTCGGACCGTTCGGCTTGTCCTTCGGAGCATGGTGATCCGTTAGTGCGAGGTGTAGTGCATGGGTGGCCAGCCAGCGATCCGCCCGGCTGGCCGCCTCAGCGCCGAATGTCGCGTTGCGTTCGATAGCGCTGTTTTATTGGATGTCGGCACTGGTCCGCTCACCTCCCGTTAGTTGCCATAAGGCTGACGCTGTATCTGAAGCTGACGCTGTATTTCTTCGGTTTTTGTGCCCACGAGCGGAAGCGGGCTTAACCCAAAGCAGTCCGTCATCGGGCGCTAGAAGTGCTCTATCGGGTCACATCCGTGATGTTGACAGCCAGTGAGACGACCCACTTTTAGCCTCTGCCCCTCACGTCTGCATCCGCCGGGAACGGACTTGCGCGCAAACGTCCTGTTCCGACTCGCGAATGTCTGCAAGGGGTCATGACCGACGTTCGCGCATTGGCGCCGTCGCGGCAGAAGTGCCCCAACAAGCGGATATTCTGCGCGAATTTTCGCTCTGCGTCAGCTCACTCCCCGATAGCGTGAGTGCGGTACGAGCACCGCCACTCACCCTTCGGGCCAGTAGCGGTCCAACGCCTGGGACTGTGACCTGGACGCGCCGAGTCCTGGTGTTCTATTGTTCAGGCGCCAGCTCCGAAGAGCGGCTCACTTGATTCGGCGGAGATCAACCATGGCCTACGCGATCGTGCATCATTTTTCTGGCGGTACGAAGGAGCAGTACGAGAAATCGCTTGCAGCAGTCCATCCGAGCAGAGACAGCCTCCCGGCCGGCCAGATCTTCCACGCCGCCGGAACCTCGGCGGGCGGCTGGACAATCATGGCAGTGCATGACTCGAAGGAGAGCTGGGAACGGTTCCGAGATCAGATCCTCCAGCCGAGAATGAAGCAAGGTATCGAAGGGGGATTGGTTGCGCCGTCCCAGGAGACTGCCTTCGAGGTACACAACCTGCAAAAATAGCGTTCCGGCGCTTCGTCCACGGTGCGGATGAGCGAAGTCTCATTCGCCCATTGCCGTGCGCCGGATTGGCGAGGCGCGGCGTCAACAAACTCTGGAACCAGGGCGGCCTGCAGCACGCGCCGCCAATCGATCGTGTGCAAACTGAACGCTTCAGCTGTCGCAGCTTAGAAGAGAATTCGCCGCCTCGGTGATATTGAACAATTGGCGCAGTCTGTAGAGAGTGCAAACTGTTCTGGTCAGCGTCCGCTATTGAGGTGGAGCGATCACGCACATCCGAGGTCACGTCGTGATGGGCCAAAGACAGACATCAACTTCCCCAAATGCTGTGATGCAGCACGAGCCTGTCTTGTCAGAGGGCGAGGATGCGATTTACGCTACAGTTGAACTTTGCTCTGTGAGGGTCTTCTGTCGCCTTGCGTGGCGATATTTCTCCGTGACCCGCGCCGACGAGGTGATCGAATGCGACGGCGCGAGTTCATAGGACTTCTCCTCGGTGGCGTGGCGGCCCCATGGCCGCTCGCCGCCCAGCCGCAGCAGGCGAGCAAGGTCTACCGGGTCGGATTGATCCTTGCCACGATCCCTGTCTCCAAGATGGTCGGGTCCGATCCCATCCATCCCTCTACCAAAGCCTTCTTGCATGGCTTGCGCGCGCTCGGGTACATCGAAGGCCAGAACCTGGTGTTGGAGCGCCGGTCTGCGGAGGGAAGGTTCGAGCGGTTTGGCGAAATCGTTGCAGAGCTGGTTCGTCTCAAGGTCGATGTGATTGTAACGGCCAGTGGCAATGTAGTCGTCCAAGAGGCGAAACGTGTAACGAGAGTTGTGCCGATCGTCATGACGGGCAGCTACGATCCTGTCGAGGCCGGGCTCGTGGCGAGCCTGGCGCGACCCGGCGGCAATGTCACGGGGTTCACCGCTCACGCTGGTCCCGAGATCGAGGCCAAACGGCTGCAAATGCTCAAGGAAGCCTTTCCCGAAGCGACCCGTGTGGCCTACTTGGGGACGAAGAGCGATTGGGAGGGCCCGGAAGGGGAACACGTCCGAGCGGCCGCGCATATGCTGGACGTGACGATGGTCCATGCGGAGCACACCCCCACGCACTATACCGACGCCTTCGCCCTGATCGCCCGGGACCGGCCGCGCGCGCTGTTCGTTGCGAGACGCCCCGGGCCCTCCCTCAACCACAGCTCATCACCGCGTTTGCGATCGAGCAACGACTGCCCGGCATGTATCCCTACCGTCCATTCGTCGAGGCCGGCGGGCTGATGTCCTATGGGGTGAGACTTTCCGACCACTACGGCCGGGCCGCAGGTTATGTCGACAAGATCCTGAAGGGCGCCAAGCCCGCTGACATTCCCGTCGAGCAACCGACGAAGTTCGAGCTGGTGATCAATCTCAAGACTGCCAACGCGCTCGGCCTCACCATCGCACCCGCGCTCCTCGCGCAAACCGACGAGGTAATTGAGTAGAACAAGAGGCAGTCGTCCCGCGGTGCACCGAGTTCCGCTCAGGGTCAAGAGTTCGCCTGCCGGGCGCCTCGTCGGCACGGCAGAAGTACCTCAGATAGCTGACGGAAGTGGTGCAGTGCCGCGAACGGTGAGTTCGTGCCAATAGTGACCTAACGCATCTACTCGGATTGTGCGCGCACAAATTTGCCTCATTCCAATTGCAGCCGTCGATCCGGCCCCTGTCGAGGACGCGGAGAGTGCCGCCGACACGTCCGCTTGCCGCGGTATCGGGTCCGGCTGCAAGCATGGACTGTCTCGCGGCCACGCTTGCCAGGAACGACCTCGGTCCCGAGGTGGTGAACCAAGCTTTCGATCTTCGAGGTCTAGCTAGCAGCCGCACTGCTGCCCCATTAGTTTCCCCCTTCGATCACCCGTGAGCACGCTCGCCTGCCCGGCGCCGAGTCAGCCGCCCATCACCGGTGAACGCCCGCGGCGCAAGAGGGTACGAAGCTCACTTTGGGTGGAGACCAACAGTTTGCGGTAGGCGTTCTTTCGGTGGACCTTGACGGTTTCCGTGGCGATGCCGAGCCTGCGCGCGATCTCACTTGAGGTCAGGCCGGACGCGACACCCTCGATGACCTCGAGCTCCCGCGATGTAACCAGCGTCGAAATCGGCACTGTCGGCACACCGTCATTATTGCCACTCCCGTCCCCCGCGTCGTCATCAGGCGGCAGGTCGACGTCACGAAAGTGATGTTCGAAAATGGCCTGCAGGACAGGAGCGATCCGACGGAGCTGGTCCATCTCCTCGTCGCGGAACGACGCGAGTGCCACGGAGCGGATGAGCGCGATATGGACGACACGGCCGCGATCGATCGGCAACAAATATCCGATCTCCTCGCGCAGGCGTGAGCCGTTTGCAGTCGCCGGCGCCGCATGGATGTGACCCGATGCGACTGCCGGACCGACGATGTCGGCGAGACGGGGGCCCATTTCATAGTCCTGCAGGTAGCGTGCGTATCCAGCATCGAGATCGCCCATCCGGAAGACACCGACTGCGCCGTGGGCATGGGAGCACTGATAGAAGGGGTCGAGCTTGTAGGTCCCGCCGAAGTACTTCCGATGGAACGGGTCGTGCAGGTGCCTGGCGAGCACGTCCCGCGGTCGCATGGCAGGACTGAAGAGGAAAATGCCGGTGTGCTCGAACTCGACGAGAGTTGCGAGCGCCGCCAGAACCCGGGGCGCAAGGCTATCGCTTCCGATGCCGCCGATGATTCGGGACATATGATGCGCCCAGACGAAGGGCATCGGCTCGATCGCAGGCATGGTCACTTTCCAGGAGGAGCGGTCTAACCCTGGGGGGTATTGACCAACATGTCCCTCCAGCAACACGATATACTAGCGGATACCGGTGCGGAAGTACCGGCTTTCCCCCGATCTGGGGTCATGCAAGGTCAGGGAGACGATCGAATGAAAAGGCTCTTGAAAGGGCTAGTGACAACCATCGCGACGGCACTGTCGATTGCGGCGGCGTCATTGGCTCCAGCCAACGCGCAGGAAACGCTGAAGGCCGGCACCGAGTGCACCTACTTCCCCTTCAACTTCCGTGACAGCGACGGCGTGCTCAAGGGCTACGACGTCGATGTCGGCAACGAACTCGCCAAGCGGCTCAACTTCAAGATCGAGTGGGTGTGCCAGAAGTGGGACGGCATGCTGCCCTCCCTGCTCGCCAATAAGTTCGACCTGATCCTGGCCTCGATGTCGATCACCGAGGAGCGGCGCCAGAAGATCGATTTCTCGGAGGGTTATCGGCTCTCGATCGGCCAGTTCGTCGGAGCGAAGGCGAAGGCACTGATGCTGTTCAAACCCGACAAGACACCGGACGTCGCCGCCTTCAAGGGCGTGCGCGTCGGCCTGCAGCGCGCCACCACCTACGACAACTGGATCCAGGCAAAGGTGCCGGACGCGACGGTCGTGCGCTACGACGCCGTCGAGCTGATGTACCTCGAGCTCAAGGCCGGCCGCGTCGACGTCATCATGACCAACCCAATGAAGACGCATCTCGAGTTCCTATCGAAGCCGGATGGTGCCGGCTTCGAGGTGATCGGCCCGCAGCTCGACGAGGAGAAGTATTTCGGCAAGGGCGCCGGCGTCGGCCTGCGCAAGGGCGAGGACGCGCTAGTGAAGCGCATCGACGCGGCCATCATCGCCATGAAGAAGGACGGCACGCTCGACGCCTTCAGCAAGAAATACTTCCCGTTCGCGATCTATCCGAACTGACGCCGGACTCGAGCAGGTCGGTGTCCGACCCGCGGGTCTTACACCGACCTGAGCCGCCCGGGACCCCATGTCGATCGTCTATGCCTGGGCCGACAGCTTCCTGTGGGGTGCGCTCGTCATCGTGCGGGTGTTCTTCGTTGCGCTGCTGCTCACCATCCTGTGGGGCATGCTCGGCGCCATCGCCAAGCTGTCCCGTAGCCGGGTGTTGAAAGCGAACGCCAACGCCTACACGACGGTGTGCCGCGGCACGCCTGAGCTGCTGGTCGTGCTGATCTTCTATTTCGGCTCGGCGGTGACGCTGACCTGGATCGCCAAGAAGTTCAATCCGGCGATCAAGTTCGTTGACATCCCGCCGTTCTGGGCCGGCGCCTTCGCCATCAGCCTGATCGTCGGCGCCTACGCGACCGAGACCTTCCGAGGCGCACTGCAAGGGGTGGACGCTGGGCAGGTCGAGGCGGCACGAGCGCTTGGCCTGTCGCCGTCGCAGATCTTCTTCCACGTCAAGCTGCCGCAAATGTGGCGGCTCGCGCTGCCGGGCTTCGGCAACCACATGAACTCGATCATCAAGGACACCTCGCTGCTTTCGGTCATCGGCGTCGAGGAGATCACCTACACGGCCGAGATGGCGACCACGCTGACCGGCAAGCCGTTCACCATGTACATGGTGGTGGCAGCGATCTACCTCTGCTTCACCTCGCTGGTGGTGATCACAGTCGCCTGCCTCGAGCAGCAAGCCAGCCGCCACCTGAGGAAGACGCGATGAGCTTCGACCTCTCGCTCATCCTCGACAGCGTGCCGAAGATCGCCGGCGGCGCCGGGCTGACGCTGCAACTGCTGCTGATTTCGCTTACGCTCGGGACGCTGATCGGCGTCGGTGCCGTGCTGATGCGGATCAGCGGGGCGCCGCTGCTCGCCTGGCCATCGTTCGCCTACACCTACATCATCCGCGGCACGCCGATGCTTGTGCAGCTGCTCCTCGTCTACTATGGCTTGTCGCAGTTCGAGGCCGTGCGCAACAGTGCGCTGTGGCCGATCCTGCGCGAGCCCTACTGGTGCGCGGTGCTGGCGCTGTCGATCAACTGCGGCGCCTATACGGCGGAGATCCTGCGCGGCGGCATCCAAGGCGTCGATGCCGGCCTGCACGAGGCGGGCCGCGCGCTCGGACTCACGCCGGCGCAGCGCTTCCTCCACGTCACGGCGCCGATCGCCGTCCGCCTGTCGCTGCCGGCCTACGGTAACGAGATGGTGAGCCTGATGAAGGCGACCGCGCTCGTCAGCATGATCACCATGAGCGACATCACCGGCGTCGCCCGCAACATCGTCGCCAAGACCTTCGCGCCCTACGAGATCTTCATCTCGGCGGCCATCGTCTACCTGGCGATCACCTGGTTCATCCAGCGCGGCCTGCGCCTCGTCGAGCGGCGCGCCGGCCGCTACCTGAAGAAGTGAGGGTCCCGATGGCGATTCCGCACCAGGACCCGATCGTCCTGCTCGATACGGTGAGCAAGCATTTCGGTGCGTTCCAGGCGCTGAAATGCTGCAGCCTGACGGTCATGAAGGGCCAGAAGGTCGTCGTCTGCGGACCCTCGGGCTCCGGCAAGTCGACGCTGATCCGCTGCATCAACCGGCTGGAGGAGCACGACGGCGGCCGCATCGTCGTCGCCGGCACGGAGCTGACGGGCGACATGCAGAACATCTCCGCCGTGCAGCGCGAGGTCGGCATGGTGTTCCAGCAGTTCAACCTGTTTCCCCACATGACCGTGCTGGAGAACCTGACGCTTGCTCCGATGCGGGCGCGCGGGCTGGCGCGCGCTGAGGCCGAGGAGCTGGCGCGGCACTATTTGGAGCGG
>JBGTIU010000085.1:0-20346 GCA_041745515.1 Hyphomicrobiaceae bacterium
CGGCCGCGGGTCGGCGGCCGCCACCAGCGCGACTTTTGGATGGCGCTCAAACGTCGGCAGCATCAGCATGAATGCACGGCCGAGGCCGGCGATGCCAAGACGGAGCTTGTCAGCCATTGGAGACGCCTCCTCAATGCCGACGATCACAAGTCGAGCTCCAGCTCGCCCGACCGCGCTCGCGATACACAGATCATGATCGACGTGCATCGTTCGTGCTCGGCCAACACGAGGTCTCGATGTTCGACGTCACCACCGATCAACCCGGTGCGGCATGTTCCGCAGGTACCGCTCTCGCACGAACTCGGCACCTTCATTTTGGCTGCACGAAGGACCTCGAGAATGCTCAACCCCGGCGGCACAGTGTAGACTGCTCCACTTCTGGCCAGCCTGACGGCAAACGCCTTGTTGTCCTCGGATCTGGCCTTCGATGCACCGAAATCCTCGAAATGCACTGCTGACGGCGACCAATGGCCGGTCATGTCGCGGACGGATTCCATCAGGGCTCGCGGGCCGCAGCAATAGATCTGTGCGCCCTTTGGATTCTCGAGAATTGGCCAAAGATCAAACGCCTTGCCCGGATCCCCGTCGTCGTGGTGCATGAAAACCTTGCCCCGAAATTCTGCTTGCGAAAACTCTTCCCGGAAAGCCGTCATTTCGGGCGTGCGCGTGAAATAGTAGAGCTTGAACGGCTTGGCGCGCGTTTCCATCAGGTGCCTGACCATGGACCTGATCGGGGTGATACCGATTCCGCCTGCGATGAACAGGTAGCTTGCAGGATTGCCCTTTAGAGCAAAATCGTTGCGTGGCTCGCCGACGGCGAGTTCGTCACCGACTTTGACGCTGCCGATCAGATCGACCGAGCCGCCGCGACCGTCGTTTTCCTGTTTGACCGCGATGATATAGCGGTCCCGCTCATGCGGGCCGTTACACAGCGAGTACTTGCGTTGCTCGCCGTTCGGCACCCGAATCAGAAGATGGGCGCCGGCGCCAAACTCGGGCAGTTCGCCGCCATCGGTCGAGCGCAACTCGAACATATGGATGTCGGCGGCAACCTCCTGTCGAGATGCCACGCGTAAGTTCATCCAGCCTGTCTCCGCCACGCGCTGCGGCATCCGAGGCTCCAAAGTCTTCGGCGAACGGTCGGGCCATATACTTAGCTTGCTAATGGATTTGCGACAAGCCACCTCGGCCTGCCGTCAGCAAAGGCATCCCTCAGGCCGCGCCACGCAGGCCGGAACGATTGTCAGCAAACGCCAGTCCCAGATCGAAAATCGCGCGACGGATTAGGTCGGCCTTGGCGTCCCAAGTCTCATGCACCAGCAGCCGATGCAGAGTTGCTACGTTCGGTGATCCGGATGCCAAAGCCGCGTCGATCGCCTCCGCGAATGCCTCCGACCCTGTGGCGACGTGGACATACTCGCGCCAGGCGTCAAGCGCAGGAAAATCCGTAGTCACGACCGGTCGGCCAACAGCCAGATACTCCTTCAGTTTTATCGGGTTGCAGGCTTTGATCCATTCGCTGCGGTTCCACGGCATGATCAGCACGTTCATCGCCGCCATATAGGACGCGACTTGATCGTAAGGTTGTCGGCCTATGAAATGCACATTGCGCAAACCGCACCAGCCCTCGGGCAGCGAACAGTCACCGACCATCACGAACTGGTAGTCAGGTCTCGACCGGGCGACGCCTAGGAACAGCTCGACATCGAACGTGTGATCGTCAATGCCGCCGATGAAGCCGACCCGGGGATGACCGATGTGCGAAACATCCGCACGGCGGGAACCGCTGGTTCGACCCACAGCGGCAAATGTTTCGAGATCGACGCCGTGCGTGACCAGTAGTTGGCGGCGTACGGAGATTTTCTCGGATGCCATCAATTCCGAGTTGGCGTAGACGACGAGATCTGCGGCCGATTTCAAGCGTGCGATCTGCCTGCCAACCACTGCGGAATCAGCCTCTGGGAATGCCTCGAACCGGTCGGTCCGTTGCAGCACGATCGCGACCGCACCGAAGTTGCTGGCAAGCGGCTCACCCGCCGGGCAATGCATCCAGAGCATCGGGTTCTTAATGCCGAGGCGGCTGGCGGCCAACTTGATCTGTGGCCGAAGCGCCCAACTCGATATCGCCTGGCCCGCTGCGCCCGGCACCATCACTGGTGAGAACACCCAGAAGTTGTCTTCCACATTGACGAGGCCATTACCTAGACTTTTGAGTTTGCGCAGAATGCGCGTCGCGAACTGGCGATTGTCGCGCAGGCTCGGGACCCTTACACCCAAGGAGTTCACAAACAGCACCGGCCATCTCTTGGCGAGCCGGCGCATGATCTGGAAGTCGAAGTGGCCGCGATTGTGGTACCACCAGTCTTCGCCGCCGATGCAGATGATGCCGTCGAACGTCCGCCGTCCACGACCGGACGCGGCTTCAGAGTCGTTGTTCGGCATTGCGTGCCTCCTGGCCCCGCAGTCTTTTCGACTCCCACCGGCTCTCGATCAAGCCGCGGATACAAGGCATCGCTGCTAACCCGGACAGGCCCACGGCGACTGCAACGACGCCGGCCGCCGATAGCGCGAGCCAAGGACTCTGCGTCGCCGGCAACGCGTAGCCTACGGTCATCGCGGTCAATCCGGCGACGACTGGATAAAGCGCGCGCGAAACCGCGGGCGTGGTGAGGCCCTGATGACCGCGCCCCAAACGCGCGGTGATGTAAACGAGTGATGCCAACTCGCCAACGACACCTGCCGCTGCTACAGCCGCAAGGCCGGCACCCACCTGTGCCGCGACGAGCGCGGGAGCAAGAGCCAACGCGCGAATCACGCCAGCCAACAGCAGAGGCAGTGTGTTGCCCTGTGCCATCATCGCGATGCCGGGCACCGCCTGAACCATGCGCAACGCCCACATTGCCGCAAGCCAGCCGATCACGGAACCTAGACCAGCATAATTCGGACCGAACACCATAGGCAGCAGGGTGCCGCCCGCCAGCACAAGCATTGCAAGATAAGCCGCAGCAACAATACTGGTACCTTCGAGCATCAAGGCGCAGCGCGCATGGAAATCCGACGGCAAGCTGCGCTTCTCGACCAGCAATGGCAGCATCAACGCGTGCCCGATCTTAGCCGCAACGAGACCCGGCACCATCACCACCATGAATGCCGCGGAGTATCCAGCCAGTGCCTCGATGCCGATGAGGCGGCCGACAATCAGCCGGTCGCCGTGATAGACGGCCACCAGGGGAATGGCGCTGAGCCAGATCGGCCATCCGAACATCAGCAGGCGCCGCACGAATCCATGATCGAAACCCACCGCGTATCTGCGTCTGCACAGTAGTTGGGAAGTCACCACTGAAAGTGTCGCCTGCAGGATAGCGAGCCAAACTACTGCTTTGTAATCCGGCGCCAGGTTGATCACGGGAAACACCATGAGCAGTGCAGCTGCTTGCGGCACGACCTCGATGACCACAGCCCGAACATTCTCGAGGCCGCGCTGGTGCAATCGGGCGCCAAGGTGGAGAAAACCCTTGATCACCGGCACCAGGGCGGCAAGTTCGAAAGCCCCGCGCGCCGCCGCGATATCGAAGAACGCGACGATGGGGCCGGCGCCAACGTAGAGCAACGCACCGGTCAATAAACCGCGCAATACCAGCGTCGTGTGCGCCGCCGCCATCAGCCGAGGATCATCGCCATCCGACGCCTGTACGATCAGACGATCGGCGCCCAGATCACTGAGCGTTTCCAACATCTGCAAAGCAATGGTGATGATGGCGGCAATACCGAAATCACCCTTCGAAAGCCAATAGCCGATGATCGCATTGCGAGCGAGTGAGCACAGTTGCGCCAGGGCAAACCCCGACATGAGCAGAGCAGCCTGGCCCACGACCCTAACGCCCAGCGGGCGGGCGCGCGCCGATATGGTACAAGCAGGAGAAGGCGCTGCCAGGGATGTCACGCTGATTTGCGCGTCCAGCCGCTGGCTGACGGTAGTCGTTTCGAAAGCCGGGCCAATGGCGCTTCTGCGGCCCGTCCAAGCATGCGACCGAGCGTATCGCCTGTCAGATAGACCAGCGAACACGTCGTCTGCATCCAACGTGGGCGGAGTGCGTTTGACCACTTGTTGCGGAACGCCTCTTCCATAGCCTCGAAGGAGGGACCCTTGCGGCCGCTGCTCAAATGCTCGAGGTGGAAGTCGATACAATAGGCAGAATGCCCGAGCAGATCAGCAATGAGGCAGATATCTGCTCCATAGAAATGGAACCCCGAGAGGTCTTTCGAGAGCCCGAGTCGCGCGGATCGCTTTGCCACAATGAAGTTCTCGTCGAGGCTCATTACTTTGGCCGGCAGCACCCCGACATGGCGGTTGACGCCATGCGGATCGGAAATGCGGATCGCGAGTTGTCCCGCCGCGATCCCACCGGCGTTTCCGGCCAGCGCCCAACTCGCGTCGAGCGCGTCGAGTTCGGCAAGTCGCTTTTCGAGTTCGCGGCGGCCGTCGTCGACGAGACGCACATCCTGATGGCACAGGATGACGTAGGCGCCCCGCGCATCGGCCAGCAGTTTATCGAGACCTCGATAGGCACAGGTTTGCACAGGCCCGGTGTTGTCGACGTGCAGGAATTCGCAGACCGCAAGGCCAAAGCCGCCGGCTTCGAAAGAGGCTAGCATCTCATCATAGCGCGACCGGTCGTTGACCAGCGTCGCGATCGTGAAGCGTGGCTCGATCGAAGCAACCGCGCACGCGCCGACGGGGGTAGCGTCGCGGTCAAACTCAGCCATGAAAGTGCCCTCGACGGCCAGTCGGTATGCCAGCGACGAACCTAGGCGCATCGTGGTTAAGAAGCAGTTGACGGGCGCAAAGCCGCGATCAGCGGTGCGGCTGCGCCGGCATAAGCGACAAGCCACAGGTCCCGCCTGCACCAAATCTCGCGCCATTCATGCGCTGCGGCGCATGTCGCCGAGCAACCCGTCATACGGCCGTGGGCCGACAAGGCGATCCACCGTCCGAGTGGCCATGCAGCAAGAAGAGCAAGGCCCAATCGCTGCGTTGAGGGAGCCCAGTGCCGGCGGATCAGCAAAGCCTTGGCCGACAGCAGTTTGATCATCTTGCCGGCTCGCGTCGCTTCCGACGCTCCACCATAGTGCACGATCGTTGCATCGGGGGTGATGGCCGGCGCAGCGCCAAGCCGCGCAGCGCGCAGGCAAAAATCGGCATCCTCCCCGTACATGAAAAATGCTTGATCGAAGCCGCCGAGTTCTCTCCACAACGAGCGTCGCACCAGCAGAAAACAACCCGAGACGATATCCACGCTGGCGACACTGTCGCGCCGCCATCCACCGTAAGCTTCATCATTGAACAACCGGCTAAGGGGCGCGAAGCCGGTCAGCCCCAACACACGGCTGAACAGGTTCCATGGCGACATACGCCCCCAGCAGGACGATGGGTTCAGCCTGCCGTCAGCAAACAGTGTGCGGCCGCCCCAAATGCCGGCCCACGGGCGGGTAGGGGCAAAGGCCACCAGCCGGTCGATCGCATGATCGAGCACCACCGTGTCGGGATTCAACAGTAGGATCAGTTCGCCCCGCGCACGTTGTGCCGCAAGGTTGTTCGCGCGAGCGAACCCGATGTTTTCCTTGAGAGCGATAAGATTTTGACCGAGCGGATGTCGCTGCACAGCTGCATCCGAACCGTCGGAAGAGGCGTTGTCGACGACAATGACCTCGAAATTGACGTCCTGCGTTTGAGCCGCGATCGAGTCGAGACAGGCCAAAGTCATCGCGCACGTGTTGTAGCTCACCACGATGATGGTCAGGTCGACCGTATGATCGGCTGGCATGTAGCTGGTTCCGGAGTTTACAGGAATGCTACCGCACGCCGCCTAAGCGGTGGTTAAGCAACAGTTGGTGGGGCGCAGCCGGCCAAAAAATGAGACCGGGCAGTGAAAGTCCGGTTGGTCTATGATCAGATGAGCCGCTTGCACTGCAAAAGGTCAACTTCAGTCGAGTGCCGATCACGCCATGCCACGCCTGTTTGCAGCGATCGTTCCGCCTCCGGAGATCCGCGCCGCGCTCGATCATATCCGTCGACCAACACCAGGCGCACGCTGGATTGACCCAGGCGACCTCCATCTGACACTGCGTTTCGCCGGCGATATCGGCAACGGGCCAGCCCGGGAGTTCGCAGCCGAGTTGGCAGCAATCCAGATCAATGCGTTCAGCTTACGCCTGGTTGGCCTCGGTGCGTTTGGCGGCGACGAGCCGCGCTCGATCTGGGCGGGCGTTGCGCCGTCCGAACCCCTCGATATGCTAGCCCGCGCCACCGAACGCGCTGCGCGCAATGCGGGGTTGGCACCCGAGACACGCGGGTTCAAGCCGCACGTTACGCTGGCGCGCCTACGCCATCCGCCGGTCGAGGCAGTGGCGCGCGTCTTGAGTTCCATGGGCGACTTCAAGACCGACACTTTCTTTGTCGGCAGCTTCGCGCTGATGGCTGGCAAGCCGAACGTCGGCGGCGGTCCGTATACCGTCGAAGAGATTTTCACGTTAATCGGCGGAGATTACGCCGATTTCGCCGATGAGACCTACTGAGAGAGCAGGCAGATGGCACAAAAACTCGACGCAACGGCCGTTGCCGACGCATTGACCGCTTTGCCAAATTGGCGGCTGGTCGATGGTCGCGAGGCAATCACGCGCAGCTTCAAGTTCAAAGACTTCAGCGCCGCGTGGGGCTTCATGAGCCGTGCCGCGCTGACGGCCGAGAAATTGAATCACCACCCTGAATGGTCGAACGTATGGAACAAGGTCGACGTCACACTCAGCACCCACGACGCCGGCGGGCTGACCGCACTCGATTTTAAGCTCGCTGCTGCGATGGACAAGATTACTTCTTAGTCTGCGCCCGGCCACTGCCCTTGAGAGGAGCCGGACGCCGATGAGCCTCAGCTCTTTACTGCGCCCGCGGTCAGGCCCGACACCATGTGCTTGCGGAATGTGTAGTAGATCACTGCTGGCGGCAGCGCATAGATCAAGCCGGACGCCATCAGCAGATTCCACGGGCTGTCATCGGCGCCAAGAAAGTTTCCTAATGCAACCGCCAGAGGCACGTCTTTCTCATCAGAGATGAGAAGGAACGCGTAGAGATACTCGTTCCATGCCAGCAGCAGCGCATAGATGCCGATTGCCACCATGGAGGGCGCCATCATCGGCAGATAGATCAGCTTGAACAGTTGCGGTACCGACGCACCGTCGACAATTGCCGCCTCATCCAGCTCGATCGGCAATTTATCCGAGGCCTGCTTCAATACCCAGATGGCGTATGGGCTGGCGAGGGCCACCATTGCCATTACCAGCGCCGCCCGCGTATCGAGCAGACCATAAATGCCCATTGTCTTGTACATCGGCACGGCGAGAAACGCCGCCGGGATCAGATAGGTAGCCAATGCCAGATTCATGATGAACTTGCCGCCACTGGCGCGCAGCCGGCTGATCGCGAAAGCCGCGAAAGTCGCGATCAGCAGCGTTAACACGCCAGTTGCGATGGCCACGCCGAAACTGGTCGCGAACTGCTTCCAGAAGTTCGTCAGATAGTAATGCTTCTGCTGCAAGACGATTGCGTAATTCTGCAACGTCGGTGCGGATGGCCACAGCTTGCCATCCATCATCGCCTGCTGGTTCGAAATCGACAGCACAAAAAGATGATAGATCGGCACCAGCGTCCACAGCAGAACCGGGATCGCGACGAGAATTAGTTTGGCATCGTCGAACCAGTTCTTCATGTCGACTGGCGCTCCCGGGACTTCTCCTCTGCCGATAGGCGCCGAACCATGATGTAGACCATCGGCAGCACGAGTGGCATTGCGACGATGATCGAAGCGATACCGAGGGGCAGCTTGTCGATGCGCAGGTAGCGGATGCCAAGCGTCGCCAGCACGTGCGTCTGGTCACCCGGGCCGCCACCGGTGAGCAGGTAAACGCTATTGAAATCGCCCAGCGTCCAGATCATGGAGAGGATCGTCGACGTCACATAGAGGGTGGCGATCGCTGGCCAGGTAATGAAGCGGAACTGCTGAAATTTCGAGGCGCCATCGACGCTCGCCGCTTCATAAAGCTCCACCGGAATGGCAAGGCGCGCAGTGAGCAGGATCAGCGTCCAGAATGGCAATGCCTTCCAAATATGCACGAAGATCGAGCAGGCGAATGCCAGCGTCGGATGGGTCAGCCAGCCTGGCCCTTCGATCTGAAACCAGCGGAACAACTCCGAATTGATAACGCCGAATTCACCGTTCAACATGAAACGGAACGACAGGATGGTCGGGATCGACGGAATCGCCCATGGCAGGATGAACAGCACCAACACAAACCTGATCCAAGGCCGCTGGTTGGCAAAAAAACCGGACAGCCCGAGCGCAAGCACGAATTTGAGATTCACCGCGATCAGCAGAAACAGGATCGTGTTGACGAACGCGGTTTTAAAAGTCGGGTCCTGGAATAGCTGGCGATAGATTTCGGGATCGCGCCCGAGCCAGAAGCCATAGAGTACGGGGAAAGCAACGAACACCAGAAACACCAGCACATAGGGCACGAGCAGCACCGCCCCCCAGACGACACGGGTATCCCCCTTCCAACTGGTCTGGCGTACCTCTTGGGCGGACAAAGCGGCCGTCGTCACTGCCATTGTTTTTTCCGGACCAGCCAAACATTAAGGTGTCATCCCGGCTTTTCTTGCCGGGAACCATCGCTCAACTAACCGAAACGCCTGAGCTTGTGGCTCAATGGGTCCCGGGGACGAACCCCGGGATGACACCGGTGGGGGACACAGGAACGCTGAGTGCCAGGCAATCCAATCAGCCCGCAATTTCCTTTATCCGCTTGATCATCTCGTCGACCGCGGCTTCTGGCGTGATCTTATCCTGAATGACGCGCTGCATCGCCTTCGCCCAGACATTCTCGGCGTTGACTTGCGTGAAGCGGAAGTTCTGCACGAACTGGAACGGAACCGTGCCGGCCGAGAACTGCTGATGCACGACAGCGCGGTGCTTGTCACCGGTCGTCCAGAACGGGCTCTTGGTGGCAGCCGTTGTCGCCGGATACCAGCGCCCGAGCGAGCCTTCGACGAACGGGCGCAGGTTCTCGTCCTTCAGGAAGAAAGCGAGGAATTCCTTGGCCCGCTTCTTGTTCTTGCTCTGATCAAAAATAACTGCGGTCTTGGTGGCCGCGAGATAGATGATCGGGGTGCCGTCGGGCTTCATCGGCCAGCCGGTGGTCGCAATCCTGTCTTCATAGTTGGCTTTGGCGTCAGCGCGTTGTTCGGCGGTGAGCGACTGATTGTTCATATCATCCAGCCACTTCGCCGCGATCGAAATCGTGGCGTTGTGGGTCATCACCGTCGTCTTGTTGTGGAAGTTGACGTTGTTGTCGGGATCTTGCCAATTGACGGAGCCAGCCGGTGTGCAGCCCTTGGCGTGCAGGCCGGTATAGAACTTCAAGGCTTCAGCCATCGCGGCTTTGTTCTTGGGCTCGTCGAGCACCACCTTGCCGGTGTCGTCCACGATCTGCG
The DNA here is from genome assembly GCA_041745515.1 of Hyphomicrobiaceae bacterium. Lineage (GTDB taxonomy): Bacteria > Pseudomonadota > Alphaproteobacteria > Rhizobiales > Hyphomicrobiaceae > JAKFWF01. The sequence continues at coordinate 9,545 of JBGTIU010000085.1, forward strand.
CATTATAGGCAGCGGCGACCATCAGGAAAGAAAAGAACGTGTCGGTCGAGGCAACGCCAAGCGGATGGCCGATCGCGAAGACGCGCTTGCCTTTGGCGCGCAGCGCGGGCTGCACCTTGTCGCACCAGAAGTTCCAGTAGTCGTTCCAGCCCTTCGGAATATCGCTTTCCTGGAAACCGGCATCCGTCAGCATGTCCTTCCAGTAATTGATGTGGATCGTCTGACGCTGGATTGGGATGGCATAATAAGCCTTCTTCTTGGCCTTGTCGTTATGCAGAAGCGTCGTTGCAAGCGCTTCGGCAACGAAGTCGCCCTTCATCGGATTGATGATGTCCGAGACGTCTTCCAGGCGGCCTTCGAATGCCCACTTGCCTGTCGTGCGGAAGTCGTATGTCAGACAGTAGCCGACATCCGGCGGCGTGCCGGCTTCGACGGCCGCCACTGACTTCGTGATGCAATCTTCGATCGAGGTCAGTGACAAATCGACCTTGACGCCGGTCGCCTTTTGGAATTTGTCGATGACCGCGTTGAGCGCGTCATCCTCGGCCTTGTAGAAGCCCTTGTTGGCCCAGAACGTCAGGGTTTCCTGAGCGCTTGCGGGCGTCAGAACGGCGAAGCTCGCTAACGCAGCGGCAAATGCCGCCCTGCAACGACGCGTCGATTGATGCAACATGGACGCAAAGTCCTCCAGTTGTGAGAGTTACATCTTGTTGAACCGGAGCCCGCGTTGGCGGCGCTTTCCCAGTCATGCGATATTGGACGCGTAATCGCGTTGTAAGCAAGCCGCGAATTACATTTTTCGAGTCTAGCCCGACCTTCTCGAAGGGTTGGGGTCGGCACGGAGGTAATTTCGATGACAGGGCAGGAGCGGCGCGCAGAGCATAGCCCACCTATGGTCAAGCGTCGCGACGCATCCTGTCATCGAAATTACCCCGCCCTTCGGGTCGCACGCCCGCGGCCGCCCGCCGCGTCGCGCGCCTCAACCGTATGCGACGGCTACGCTTTTCGGCGTGCTCCTTGCGGATCGACTCGTGCTCGTGCGATGACGATCCCAAGCCTTTGAGAAGGTCGGGCTAGCCCGACCTATTGTGGCAATCCGAGAAGCGGGCTTTAATCCCGGCAAATAGCTTGCAGCCGAACTATCAGCCGTATCCGGGAGCCTGCGCCATGCCGATCGTCAACCGTATCGCGGGGATGCAGGACGAAATCACTGCCTGGCGCCGCGATTTTCACGAGCATCCCGAGATCTTGTACGATGTGCACCGCACCGCCGGCGTCGTCGCGGACAAGCTCAAGGCATTCGGTTGCGATGAGGTTGTGCCGGGGGTCGGCCGGACCGGCGTCGTCGGCGTCATCAAAGGCCGAAAGGGCAGCTCCGGCCGCGTCATCGGCATGCGCGCCGACATGGATGCATTGCCGATCCACGAAGATACCGGTTTGCCTTACGCTTCGAAGACGCCGGGCAAAATGCACGCCTGCGGCCACGATGGGCACACCGCTATGCTGTTGGGCGCGGCCAAGTACCTGTGCGAAACCCGCAACTTCGATGGCACCGCCGTTGTAATTTTCCAGCCCGCGGAAGAAGGCGGTGCCGGCGGCAAGGCCATGGTTCAGGATGGCATGATGGATCGCTGGAACATCCAGGAGGTCTATGGAATGCACAACCAGCCGGGGATGGCGGTCGGCACTTTCGCACTCCGGCCCGGCCCGTTGATGGCTGCATCCGACCGACTTTATGTCACGATTGAAGGCAAAGGCGGACATGCCGCCAAGCCGCACAAGTGCATCGATACGGTGCTCGTCGGCGCACATATGATCGTCGCGCTGCAGTCGATCGTGTCGCGCACGCTCGATCCATTGGATTCAGGCGTGATTTCGATGTGTATGTTCCACGCTGGCACCGCCGGTAACGTCATCCCGGCAACGGCGGAACTCACAGGCACGGCGCGCTCGCTCAAGCCGCATGTGCGCGATCAGCTGGAAAAGCGGTTCGGCGAGGTCTGCGAAGGCACGGCCAGCACGTTCGGGGCGACTGTGAAGGCGCGCTACAGTCGCGACTACCCCGTCACCAGCAACCATGTGAAGGAGACCGGCTTTGCAGCCGGCGTCGCCGCTCAGGTCGTTGGCCAGAACAATGTCGATACCAACATCGCCCCCGTGATGGGCGGCGAGGATTTCTCGTTCATGCTGGAAGCCCGGCCTGGTGCGTTCATTTTCGTCGGCAACGGCGATAGCGCCAACGTCCATCACCCAGCCTACAACTTCAATGATGAAGCAATTCCTGTCGGTGTCTCGTACTGGGCGCGCCTCGTCGAGACCGGCATGCCGGCGTGACCGGAGCGCTCGCCTGTTTCGATGACGGGCCGACGGATGGTCAGTAATTCTTGTCAACTAGGGCAAGTTTGCGCTTCAAATAGCCAGCAGGCATGCTAGATTTGCCGCAATGACGAAAAGGCAACACATTCTCGTTGCTGGCGCTGTAGTCTCCTTTGCAGCGATACTCGGCTTGTGGCCATCGGCACACGCCCAAGAAGCCCAAACGAACATCGAGCCTGGCTGGAAAACGTCGCCGTTCCGGGGCGTTGTCGGCGGCGATGGCGTAATTATCCCTTGCCGCTGTCTCTATCGGGGCATTACTTATCGGCTGGGCGATAAAGTGTGCATGTCGACTTACCTCGGTACGGTGATTACCGAATGCGACCTGATCCAGAACAATACGTCATGGATACCGTCCAATGAGCCGTGCGCGGTGAGCCAGCGGCCGACCTTAAGGGTTGCAGCGCTCGACCGCGCGTGCCGGCCGCACGGCTGATTAATCGCCCTTAAGCGTATTGCGAAGCGCCAGCAAAACCTTAATCGATGCCGACGCCTCGAACGGGGCCACGGCAAATAGTGGCACACTCACGCCACTGATTTCGACCACAAGTGCTTCGTCTGGTAAGCGCGCAACCTCGCCCGGTGACACCAGATCCACCACCAGTCGAAGCACGGCTTCGTCCACCGTGGGCACATCGACGATACCAACACCGCGGACCTCCAGCCGGCCTTTGATCGATGGCGGAGCACTGGCAACAAGTTCACCGTTGCGTCTGGTCAGCATCACGCGGTCGTCGGCAATGAGGACGGCGGCGGCCGACACCAGTGGGTTATTCTCGCAGCTGCCGATGCAGCGCAGCGCCAGGTCTGATTTGCCAGCGCCCGGGTCTCCTCGCAACAATAGGCCTGCTCCGCCACAGGCAATGGCCGTGCCGTGAACTACAACAGACGTTACTGCGTCCGGGATCGGCACGGATTTTTACGTCCAGCGGCCGCGCTGCGAAGTGACACGCGAAATTGGCATACCGGCGGCGGAGGCAGGCAATTGCACCACAAACCTCGCACCGATCCGATCACCCTGGTTTGCACCACTTGCGGCATACCGGTTCTCAGCCCAAACCCGGCCGCCGTGGGCGCGGACGATTTCGCGCGTGATTGAAAGCCCTAGCCCTGAACTGCTGCCGCGGCTGCTGTTGGCCGTTGGCCGGTAGGTGTAGAACCGGTCGAATACTGTTTCCAGTCGATCTTCATCGATGCCAGGGCCATGGTCCTCGATCGCCAGTTGCACCATCGGTCCATTGCGTCGCAAGCGCAGCGCAACCTCGCCGTTCTCCGGCGAAAACGACAGGGCATTGTCGATCACGTTGGTCAAGATCTGCGAGATGCGTCCCTCGTGACCCTCGACCATAAGAGCCGACCCATCCTTTTGCTGCTCGATGTCGATCACAACCGACTTCGAGTTGTCGCTCAGTATATCACGGAAGGTCGAAACGATGCCGCCGGCCAGCATCGTGAGATCCACCGGTTCGGTTTGCTGGCGCGCAAGTTCCGCGTCGAGCCGCGAGGCATTCGATACGTCGGTGATGAGCCGATTGAGGCGCTTCAGCTCGATCTGGATCTGCACGACGAGTTGCTGGCGATGCTCGTCGGATCGGGCATAGGTCAAGCTTTCAGCGGTCGAGCGGGCCGCGGTCAATGGGTTTTTCAATTCGTGCGCCACATCAGCCGCGAATTTCTCGCTGGCCTCGATCCGACGATAAAGCGCCGCCGTCATCGAGCGAAAGGCTTCCGCCATCTGACCTACTTCATCGGTCCGGCCCTCGAACTCCGGCAACTCCTGACGCGCAGCGATATTGTGACTGACATGCTCGGCAGCCGCTGATAAGCGCCGCATCGGACCGGCGACCGTGCGCGTCAACAGCATAGAGGCCAGGATGGTTGCCAACAGCGCCAAACCGGCGATCGTGAAGATGACGATACGCTCGGCGTCGAGAATATCGTCGATCTCGCCAGGTTTTGTCGACAGCAGCAGCACCCCCTGGACCGCGCCTGCCCGCCGAATTGGCGCCGCAATCGATACGATCTGCTCGCCGTCTTTGGTCAGCAGCAGCATCGGTGTCGTGGCCCCGCTGCCGAGCGCCATCCGTACTTCCGGATAGGTCGTGCCGCTTGCGGTGCCAATCTCCTGATAGACCGGCAGGTCAGAGCCATTGAGCTTCTCGGCTAATCTGGTCCAGATTGTTCGCGCCTTCGGCCTGTCGGCCGGTTCCGGCTCGTTGCGGGCAACCTGACCACGTTGCAGGATCTGCGCACTATCAACGATCAATGCGCCATCACGGGCGTAAATGCGGGCGCGAACATTGGTCGTTCGCTGCATCAGTCGACGCAGCACCGGCGTCACCACGTCAGGGCGGATCGACAGATCAAGCGAGGCATAGCCATCATTACGAAACGGGATGCGACCGCCCTCGATGTCCGGCAATTTGTCGGGATCGAGCACAATGCGCTCGCGGTCGTCTTTCTCGATCGTGGCGTTCGACGCGATGCCCGCTGCAATAATCTCGCCCTGGGCGATCAGACTGTCGCGCTTGGCCTCGATCAACCAGGCGTTGTGCCGGCTCAGCTGCAGGATGCCAACGAGCAGCACGCATAGTCCGGCAATGTTGGAGACGAAAATGCGCCGGGCGAGGCTCGAGCCGATGAACCGCGCGATCCAGGAGCCGCCGCCTCGTCTGACGACCGTCGACAGGCCGACCCATACCGGCAGCAAAGCCAGACCCAGGCGGCGCAACCCACCAAGCACCGTTTCCAGCGTTCCGGCGACGTTACCCGATCGATCGGTATCGAACACCATCGCTAAGCCGACCCCCGTTCGCGAAATCTCAGGCTTCCTTGAAGCGGTAACCAACGCCATAGAGCGTTTCGATGACGTCGAAGTCGTCGTCCGCTTGCTTGAACTTCTTGCGCAATCGCTTGATATGACTGTCGATAGTGCGGTCGTCGACGTAGACCTGATCGTCGTAGGCCGCATCCATCAGGGCGTCGCGAGTCTTGACAACGCCCGGGCGGGTGGCGAGCGCCTGCAGGATCAAAAACTCGGTGACCGTAAGTGTCACCGGCCGGTTATCCCAGTGGCAGGTGTGGCGCTCAGGATCGAGCTTCAACTTGCCACGCTCCAGGATGCGGGCAGCTTCAGCCTGCGCACTCTGCGCATCCTTGGGCTGGAAACGCCGCAGGATGGCACGCACCCGTTCGATGACGAGACGCTGCGAGAACGGCTTGGCGATATAGTCGTCGGCTCCCATCTTGAGCCCGAACAGCTCGTCGATCTCCTCATCCTTCGAGGTTAGGAAAATCACTGGCATATCAGACTGCTGGCGCACGCGCCGCAATAGCTCCATGCCGTCCATGCGCGGCATCTTGATATCGAAGATGCCAAGGTCGGCGGGTTCCTCGGTCAGCGCCTCCAGCGCCGCCACACCGTCGTTATAGGTACGGACCTTGTAACCCTCTGCCTCCAGCGCCAATCTGAGCGACGTCAAAATGTTGCGCTCGTCGTCCACTAGAACAATTGTGCTTTTCTCTTTCATTACCCTCTGCCCCTGGGCGGCCATACCTTCGCCGCGCTCTATGGCTTCAACATGTGCGAACTGTGGCACGACTTGTTTGCGTGGGCGCCGCTGAATGGCGGCTGAATGACCATGCATAGGCCAGACGGGCGAAATCAACAAGCAGGTAGCCGTTGTCATTAACACCTGACACGCCCACCGGACCGAGCCCAGCCAGCCTTGCACGCGCCCTGGTGTTGGGTGCGCGAACCGCTACGCTGGCGACGCTCGACCGCTTGACGGGGCACCCTTACGCTTCACTGGTAACGGTTGCCGCCGACCCTGGCGGCGTGCCGATTTTATTGCTGTCGGGACTGGCCCTGCACACGCGAAATTTGCTTGCCGATCGCCGGGCGAGTTTGCTGTACCAAGGCGGCGAGGCAACGCCCGATCCGTTGGCGGTTTCGCGCGTGACCCTCATCGGCCATTTGCATTCTTCCTCCAACGCCGCCTCGAAGGTGCGCTTTCTGGAACATTGCCCCGAGGCCCGGCTTTACGCGGGCTTCAGCGATTTTGCGTTCTACGAGTTCGCGATCGAACGCGCTCACTTCATCGGCGGCTTTGGCCGGATCGCGGAATTGCAGGGTCGAGACCTGCTCGATTAAGCAAGTCGCGTCAAGAAGAGTGGTTTATGTATACATAATTATCCGGGCGACGCATTTTTCGCGCCGACCGAGCCCGCCCGGCAGAAGAATGCGACGTTCGCCCACTTGTGCTCGGAACGCCGCTTGCATATCGCTCAGCGGTTGGCGGGCCGTCGTGCCGGCTGTTGGATTGTAATATGTCTTCCGTGGGCGAACACATGCGCACTGAATCGTTTCCTCTGAACGCCGCCGTCAAGGTCCATCACAACAACAGCATTGTGGAGTTGATCGAATTCGCGGTTCGGCGGGCTGAGGGCCGGCTGGCCTCGACCGGCGCATTTGTTGTGGAAACCGGCGTGCACACCGGCCGCTCGCCGAACGATAAGTTCACTGTACGCGACGCGGCCACCGACCAGACGGTTTGGTGGGATAACAACAAGGCAATGACGCCTGCCCAGTTCGAAGCACTTCTTGGCGACTTTTCCAGCCACGCCAGGACGAAAGAGCTGTTCGTGCAGGATCTCTACGCAGGCGCCGACCCCCAGAACAGACTCAACACGCGTGTGTTCTGCGAGTACGCTTGGCATGCCGGTTTCATCCGCAACATGCTGAGGCGCCCCGGCGCTGCGGAACTCCCTCACTTCACGCCGGAGTTCACCGTCGTCAATCTGCCGAGTTTCCGTGCCGACCCTGTTAGGCATGGTTCGCGCAGCCAAACCGTTATCGCCTGCGACCTCACGCGCCGCCTGGTCCTGATCGGTGGCTCTTCGTACGCCGGCGAGACCAAGAAATCGGTATTCTCGTTCCTCAATTTTCTGTTGCCCGAGCGCGACATCATGCCGATGCACTGCTCAGCCAATGTTGGTCCGGCGGGCGATTCGGCGGTGTTCTTCGGCCTCTCCGGCACCGGGAAAACAACGCTTTCGGCCGATCCCAAACGCATGTTGCTCGGCGATGACGAACACGGCTGGTCTAGTCGAGGCATTTTCAACTTTGAAGGCGGCTGCTACGCGAAGACGATCCGCCTGTCAGCGGAAGCCGAACCCGAAATTTGGGCCGCCTCCAATCGCTTCGGCGCGGTGCTGGAAAATGTCATCCTGAAGCCCGGTTCTGCAGACCCCGATTTCAGCGACGGACGTCTGACCGAGAACACCCGCTCCTGCTATCCTCTCGATTTCATCTCCAATGCCTCGGCAAGTGGCGTCGCTGGACACCCGAAAAACATCGTGATGCTGACCGCCGATGCGTTCGGCGTGATGCCCCCGATCGCACGGCTTAGCCCGAGCCAGGCCATGTATCATTTTCTGTCGGGCTACACTGCCAAGGTCGCGGGGACCGAGAAGGGTGTGGGGGCCGAGCCGCAGGCCACCTTTTCGACCTGCTTCGGCGCTCCCTTCATGCCGCGCCACCCGAGCGTTTACGGCAACATGCTGCGCCGGCTCATTGCCGAGCACAACGTCGATTGCTGGCTCGTGAATACCGGCTGGACAGGTGGTAAATACGGTGCCGGACAACGCATGCCGATCAAGGCAACCCGGGCTCTGCTCGACGCGGCATTGTCAGGCAGCCTCAAGCACCAGCCGATGCGCACCGATGCGATGTTCGGCTTCCAGGTACCGCTGGCGCTGGATGGCGTCGACAAGACGATATTGAACCCGCGCGAGACCTGGGCAGACAAGGCCGCCTATGACATCCAGGCCAAGGCACTGGTCGACATGTTCACGACGAACTTCGCCAAGTTCGAAGCGCACGTCGACGCCGACGTGAAGGCCGCCGCCCCGCATCTGCAGACCGCGGCGGAATAGCCGGCGACGCATATTCCCCGTGCTCTTCCCTCTCTCCCCCTTGAGGGGGAGGAGATGTGCAGTTGTCGCCGCTCTTCCCGTTTTCCCTCCCTCCCCCCTTCAGGGGGGAGGAGAAGTGAAACGACCGCGACGGATCAGGGTTTCTTTGCCGGCACCGGCGGTGCGGCAGCTGGGGGAGCCGCAGGTGTCGCAGGCGCCGCAGCGGGCTTTGCGGGTGTCGCAACAGGAGCGGTTGTCGCAGCAGGTGCTGGCGTCATCGCATCCTTGGCTTTCGTCGCGGCTGCCTTTGCCGCGTCCGTTGCCTTTGCGGCGGCGTCCTTGACCGTTTCGGCGGCCTTGCCGGCAGCGACTTTGGCCCGCTCCTTCAGCGCTGTCGCGGCCATCGCCAGCTTGATGCGGCGCGGGATCATGACCGTGTCGACGGTGTGAATGATACCGTTCGATGTCTTGATATCGGTCTTGGTGACGGTGGCATCCGACACCACCACGCCCTTGCGCAGGTCGACGTTGACGTTGGCGCCATCGACCGACTTGATGCTGAACTGCTTGGCCTTTGCGTTGTTGATGCGAGCCGCGTCATAAGTGCCCGGTAACACGTGGTATTTTAGGATTGCGGTCAGGCGTTTCTTGTTTTCGGGCTTCAGCAGAGTGTCGAGCGTGCCGGCTGGCAGCTTCTTGAAGGCCTCGTCGGTCGGCGCGAACACCGTGAACGGTCCCTTGCCCTTCAGGGTATCGGCCAAGCCCGCCGCTTTGACGGCTGCGACCAGTGTCGAGAAATCCTTGTTGGCCGCAGCCGTATCGACGATGTCCTTGCCCTGAGCCGATGCCGGCGCGCTGATAAGCGCGACAGGCATAGCCAAGGTAAGCGCCAGCATGGCGCTGCGAATGAGTCTCATCAGCTAACTCCCCGATTGGCGGTTGATGCAAACGCGCAACGTCTAGCATGACCAGGCGCAATGAATGAGACTATAAAGTCACTGCTTATCAGCGCCTTGGCATATCGCTCGGCGTTGCCATCATTGAAAATCGCGCAGACTCAGGATCGGGCTGTAGGAGAATCCCGCCTCTTTGATGATTTCGGCAGCGCCTTCCTGCCGGTCGACGATGGTGACGATGCGCACGACGCGGCCACCTTCGGCCTGTACGGCCGTCGCTGCCTTCAACGGCGAGCCGCCGGTCGTCGTCGTGTCCTCTACGATGACGACGCGCTTGCCGGACAGCGTTTCGCCCTTCTTCAATCCTTCGATCAGGTCCTTGGTGCCGTGCCCTTTGGCGGCTTTGCGGACGAAGAACGCGGGCAGCGGACGCCCACGCGTAAAGCTCACGGCTGCGGCGGCCGCGGCAATCGGAATCGCACCGACCTCGAGCCCGCCGATGGCATCGACATCGACACCTTCGAGCGCATCGACCAGCAGCTGGCCGATCAGGTGCGCACCTTCAGGATGAAGCATCGTCGGCTTCAGGTTAAAGTAGAAGTTCGACATGCGACCCGAGGCGAGCCTGATCTCGACGCCGCTCATGTAGGATCGGTCACGAATGATCTCGATCAGGCGGGCGCGGTCGGCGGATCGGGAACGTGGCGGCAAGGTCATCGTTCGGCTCCATTGGCAAGTGTGCATGGCTGCCGCAGGGGATCGCGCGCCAGAAACGCGCCGTCAAGCCGAAGTTGAGCAGGCCTTGCATCGCAGGGTAGTTTGAACCTCCAGTTCCTCAACCCCTCAGGTGTCATCCCGGTGCTTGTCACCGGGATCCATCGAGCCCAGAACTCCGGCGTCACGGTCCGTGGCGCCATGGGTCCCGGCAATGAATGCCGGGATGACAGCCATTGTGTTGCAGGTGGTGTGCCCTCGGGTCGAAATCATAACGCAGATTGACGGTCCCTCGTGCCTCGCGCAATGTGCGTTTTCTTTAGTCAGCAACAGTGCGGGGTATCAGAATGCGTTACTTTGTATCACTTGGAATTCTCTCTCTCTGATTCCTCCCGCTAACGCGCAGACAAAGCCGCAGATGACGCAAATTCAGCAGAAGGCTGGATGCTTCGAGCGCTGTATATCCAATTGCAAAGGCAATTATTGCCCACGCCGTTGCGCCAGACGCTGCAGTTAAGAGGTTTGCCTCAACCGCGGCAATTCCGCCTGGATCAGATCGCACATCAGGTCGCCCATGGCGGAGAAATCGCGGCCGCCATAGCCGCGCGCCCGCGCAGTCGAAAACATCTCGCGCGCGGCCGCGGCGACGGGGAGCGGCACGCGGGCAGCGTTAGCCGCCCCCATGATCAGCGACAGATCCTTGTGTGCGAGATCGATGGTGAAGCCCGGCGTAGTGTCGCCGGCGAGCACCTTGTTCGGCCAGTTGATCTTGAGCTGACCGGTGGTCGCGGTGGTGCCGTGCACGACGTCCAGCGTCTTCGCGAGATTGAGGCCGAAGCGCTGCGACAAGGCGAGAGCTTCGGCATTGAGCTGGCACAGGATGATGGCGAGATAGTTGTT
>JBGTIU010000086.1:0-19950 GCA_041745515.1 Hyphomicrobiaceae bacterium
GAAATTACCCCGCCCTTCGGGTCGCACGCCCGCGGCCGCCCGCCGCGTCGCGCGCCTCAACCGTATGCGACGGCTACGCTTTTCGGCGCGCTCCTTGCGGATCGACTCGCGCTCGTGCGATGACGATCCCCAAGCCTTTGAGAAGGTCGGGCTAGCGGATGGCACGCCGCATGGGGAGAACCGCAATGCAAACCAACGAGCCGACCGGCACGGACGACGACGAGGATGTGATCGTCAACGACAGCGTCGGCGGCACCATCGGCGATCTCGTCGCCGAACGACTCAATCGCCGCGACTTGATGCAGGGCGCCCTGGCCAGTACCGTTTTGGCGGCCGCATTGCCGGCCGGTTTCATGAGCGCCACGCCAGCAGTGGCGCAAGCGACCTCGTCCGCGTTTCGCTTCAAGGAGATCGAAGCAGGCGTCGACGGCAACCATCACGTCGCCGAGGGCTACACTGCCGACATTCTCATTCGCTGGGGTGACCCATTGCTCAAGGGGGCCCCCGCCTTCGATCCGAAGGCCCAGACCGGCGTCAGTCAGTCACAGCAATTCGGCTACAACAACGATTTCCTCGGCTACTTCCCGATCGACGGCTCGCGTCGGGGATTGCTCGCCGTCAATCACGAGTATACCAGCACGGAATTGCTGTTTCCGGGATTGAAAAACCGAGCGGACGCGCGCGGCGGCCAGGCCGACAAGATCTCGAAGACGATGGCCGAGGTCGAGATGATGGCTCACGGCGGCTCGGTGGTGGAGATCACCAGAAGTCGCAGCGGCAAGTGGTCGGTGGTACGCGATTCGAAATACGCCCGCCGTATCACCCTGGATACGCCGATGGAATTGACCGGCCCGGCCGCCGGACATGACAGGATGAAGACCTCCGCCGATCCGACCGGCCGCAAAGTGCTCGGCATGATGAATAATTGCGCCGGCGGCACGACGCCGTGGGGCACCTGGGTGACCTGCGAGGAGAACATCAACAATTACTTCCTTGGCCCGGTGCCGGAAGGTCATCGAGAAAGCGCCAACTGGAAGCGCATCGGCATTCCCGGCCGGCGCTATGCCTGGGGCAATTACGTCGACCGCTTCAAGGTCCAGAAGGAGCCAAACGAGGCAAACCGGTTCGGCTGGGTCGTGGAAATTGACCCGTTCGATCCAACGGCCACCCCGAAGAAGCGCACGGCGCTCGGCCGCTTCAAGCATGAAGGTGCGGCCGGCATCGTCAATCCGGTTGGCGGCCAGTATGCACTCTATTCGGGTGACGATCAGGTCAACGATTATGTTTACCGCTTCATCAGCGCCGCGAAAGTCGACATGAAGAACAAGTCAGCGAACAAGGATATTCTCGACAGCGGCGTGCTTTCGGTAGCGAAATTCAATGCCGATGGCACAATGACGTGGCTGCCGCTGGTGTTCGGCCAAGGGCCGCTGACATCGGCCAACGGGTTCGCCAGTCAGGCTGATGTCTTGATCGAAACACGCCGCGCCGCCGATCTGTTGGGTGCGACCAAGATGGATCGCCCGGAAGACGTGGATGCCAATCCGAAGACCGGCAAGGTCTACGTGATGCTCACCAAGAACGCCGCGCGCAAACCCGACGAGGTCGACGCCTCTAACCCGCGCGCGGATAACAAGCATGGTCACATTCTCGAGTTGATCCCACCGAACGGGGACCAAGCCGCGGCTAATTTCAAATGGGAGATCCTGGTGAAATGTGGCGACCCGAGCGTCGCCGCGATCGGTGCCACCTTCAATCCCGCAACGAGCAGGAACGGCTGGTTCTCGAATCCGGACAACTGCGCGTTCGACGCGATGGGAAGGCTGTGGATTTCGACGGACGGCAACGCCGACGATTTCAATGGCCGCAGCGATGGCCTATGGTCGCTTGAAACCGAAGGCCCGGGCCGAGGCACGTCGAAGCATTTCTATCGCTGTCCGGCGGGCGCCGAATTGTGCGGCCCTTGTTTCACGCCCGACATGCAAACACTTTTCGTGGCGGTTCAACATCCGGCCGAAGATGGCATGGAGTGGAAAGCCTGGGGTAAGGAATCCACATTCGATGATCCATCGACCCGATGGCCGGATTTCAAACCGGAACTGCCGCCACGGCCCTCGATCGTCGCGATTACCAAGAAAGGTGGCGGCAAGATCGCGACCTGATCCTGGAAAGCCGCCGCCATGCCCGCATCCCGATACCGCCCCGATCTGATGGGCAGCGCCACGCTGGAACCGGCAGGCTCGTTCGAGGCCGGTTCCTGGCAGAGTTTCGCGCTCGTCTATACCGCCGGACGCTTCGGCATCGACGATACCGGCTCGATCAAGATCGGCTTCCGCTTCGCCACCGATTTCGGCCCGGTGCAGTTCACCGATCAAAAGGCTGCCGGCTACACGACGGTTGAGGCGTCAAACGGCGCGATACTCGAGGCCAGATGGGAGTTCAAACGCAGCATTCGCCCCTGGAGCCGATCCCTCTTCGTCAGCGTCGTGAAGGACTTCCTGGCGCCGGGCGACACCATTACCGTGCGCTTCGGAGACCGGCGCCATGGATCGCCAGGGGTGCGCATGCAGACCTACTGCGAGAGCGCGTTCGAGTTTCATGTGCTGGTCGACGCGATCGCGACCTACGACTATGTAGCGCTTCCCGACAACCCCAAGATCAGCATCGTGCCGGGGCCGCCGGACCGCTGGTCCGCCATCCTGCCGACCATGGTGCACGCTGGTGAGCCGTTCCGCCTCGCAATCAAGGTTGACGATAAATGGGGCAATCCGACCGATCGCGTCGACCGAAGCGTGCGTTTGGTTGCCAGCGATCCCGTTACCGGCCTGCCGCCACGCCTGCGCCTCGTCGACGGCAACTTCGGCGCCGTCGTCGACAACCTGCGGATCGAAACAACCGGCGACCTTGAGGTCAGCGTCCAGGATGAGGCGGGGAACGAGATCGTCCGTTCAAACCCTCTCCGGATTGGGCCCCGGCATGGCAAACTCGCGCACTACTGGGGGGACACGCACGGTCAATCGAACGAGACACTCGGCACGAACACCGCGCGCGCCTACTTCGAGTTCGGGCGCGACAGAGCGCACCTCGACGTGATCGGTCACCAGGGCAACGACTTCCAGATCACGGGCGCCTTCTGGCGCGAGTTGAACGAGTTGACGCGGGAATTCGACGCGCCCGGCCGGTTCGTGTGCATTCCAGGCTACGAATGGTCGGCCAACACGGCCGTCGGCGGCGACCGAAACGTGCACTACCGTCGCGAAGGCGAAGCCATTCACCGGTCCTCACATGCGCAGATCGTGGATACCGCCGATATCGCCGACGAGGCCAGCGATGCGCACGACGCACACGCGCTTTTTGGGATGCTCAAGGGAAAGGATTGCGTGGTGCACGCTCATGTCGGGGGTCGTTATGCCGACATCAAGTTCGCGCACGATGCAGCGCTCGAGACCTCAGTCGAAGTGCACTCGGCCTGGGGCACGTTCGAGTGGATGATCCGCGATGCGTTCGAGGTCGGCTTCAGGGTGGGCATCGTTGCAAACTCCGACGGCCACAAGGGCCGGCCCGGGGCCTGCTACCCGGGCGCGTCGTTCTTCGGCAGTTATGGCGGCCTCACCTGCTTTGTCGCGGAACGGCTCGATCGTGACGCGATTTTTCGGTCGATGCGCCGCCGCAGACACTATGCCACGACGGGAAACCGGGCCATTCTCGATATAGCCGTGGAACTTGCGGCAAACGCAGAAGTGTTCGACCGCGATCCCGGGCTCGGCTCGTCGGCAACCGAATCTGCGCATCGTCTCGTCATGGGCGATATCGCCCGTGTCACCGACGATACCGCCGAGCTTGTCATCGATGTCGTGGCGTCGGCGCCGATTGAGCGGATCGATATTTTCGATGGTCTCGATCTGCTGGAAACCGTGCGCCCTTACAGCGCCGCTGAACTAGGGCCGCGCGTGCGGCTCGTCTACGAAGGGGCGGAATACCGTGGCCGCGCGCGCACCACGATCTGGGACGGCAGCCTCGAGATCGAAGGCAACCGCATCAAGCGCGCGGGCATAATCAACAATTGGAACCTGGATCGCGGCATCCAGCGGCAGGACGAGACTTCATTGACGTGGAAGGCCGTGACTACGGGCAACTACGGCGCCATCGACCTATGGCTGAACTCGCCGAGCGATGGCTCGCTTGCCTTCAACACGGCGCCGGTGTCCGGTCAGATAGCGATCGGCGACCTCGGCGTGGAGCCGCGCGTGTTCGATGCAGGTGGGCTTGAGCGCGCAATCAGCCTGCAGCGGCTGCCGGCCGTCTTGACCGAACGGCGATTGACTTTGCGACGCCGATGCAACATCCGCCCACGCGGCGATACGCGTTTGTTCGTCCGCGTACAACAGGAGGATGGCCACCGCATGTGGTCGAGCCCGATCTACCTGTTCAAAGGGTTTGATCGCGATTGAGGATTGTGACTTTCCCCTTGTCGGGTTCGACCAGCAATTCGTCACCGTTCGCTATCAGCTTTGTCGGGCAGCCGGCGTCGAACCGGTCGACGAGCGTCAGGTCGGCAAACGCCGCGCCCTGGGCAAGAATCGTGTTGGTGCGCTCGAACAGGATCGCTCGCGGGGCCATTTCCCGTGTCGCCATTTCGCGCAGCATCCACGCCGAAGCGACGCCGCCCTTGGCCGTGACCAGTACTAGAATGCGGCCGACATAGCTCTGGCCGAACAACTTGTGGGCAGGTCGCGAAAACACCCCATTCAGCCGGTCGAGGTCGTAGCGGGCGGAGAAGTTGTCATCTGCGACAATTGCGGTTCCCGACACCGTCGGACCAATGCCCTTGTGGCATTTGAGGACAATGGGCATCACACGATCCTTCCGGCCACCGCACTGTCAACGCATCGCGCCATGCTGGCGAGCGCCGGCTTGTAGCCATAGCCGCCGATGATATTGACCAGCTTTGCCGAGTTCGTGAGCAGGCGCTGCCAGCCGTTCGCCTCCGCCATTTCGCGCGCATAGCTTTGATAGAAGCAGATGCCGGCGGCAACGATGCCGCCCGCGTTCTCGATGCGCGCGGTCAGCCCCATTCGGTCCGCGGCGAACTTGATCTCCGGCGACGTCGCGGCGATCAGTGTCGTGCCGGCGTGCACACGTCGACCGTCGAGCAGCCCGGCTAACGCCTCCATCTCGAGCAGCGAGAGCTGGGGCGCGGCGAACACCACGACATCGATCTTGTCGCCGCCGGCCGCATAACCGGAAAAGAACGAATCCATCTCGGCTTTACCGATCGGTTGCGCCGGCGGGACGGCCCGGCCGTGGCACGCAGCTGCAAGTGAAGGCGCCTCAGGCGTCACGCCTATGAGGTGGAACAGCGCCACCGAGCCGAAGCTCGCAAGCGCTGCGCCGAAATGCTTGAGCTCGTCGGAGTTTGGAGAACGCTCGATCCCCTCGATGACCGGCACCTCCCAATAGCTGTTGGTCGCGCGACCGACGATCCCGCCGAGCGCACCCCAATCGGCGAGATCACGCGGCTGAACCTGCACCGAAAATAGTCTGGTTCCCGCGCGATTGGCCTCGATGTGAAAGCCGTAGCGCGGCGTTCTACCTGTCAGGCCCGCCGCCAACGCCGACGGACCGCCTTCAAAGTTGCTGCGCGCACCCTGCACGCTGTTCGAATAGATAACGACGCCGGTGTCGCCCATCGCCAGGTGCTCGCCGAAGACCGGCGGCAGAATTGTCTGGTAGTTGATGCAGGTGTTGGTCATCAGCACGCCCAAGGCTTCGAGCGCACGGACCGCGCGGGCTTCGAGGCCGGCCATGGCATCAGTCTGCTTGAGACGCTTGTAGCTTTCGAAATCGAGGCCGCGAGGGTCGGTTATGGTGGGGATGCGAACGCGCCGATCGGACGGCGACAGTACCGCCAGATCTTCCAACCAACGCACTCCGGATTCTCCGAGGCTTTCGGTGTCGGCCATGACATGGGCCTGGCCGACAGCCACGAAGTCTTCCGCGTCGAAAAACTCACCGACAGCGATCTGATGCCGGATTGCCCATTCGCGTGCGGGGCCATCCGCGCCCGCCCTCATCGCCTGCTCTTCCTGACTGAGCTTCACGCGCAACTCATTGCCCGGGCGCCGCCATCCAACAGCACCGCAATTACTTCGCCGGCGTTGCCGCTATCGCCTTCAATACCGGTGTGATGCGGGCTACTTCGCTCTCCACCAGCTTCTGAAGTGCGGTCGGTCCGCGATCCGCTCCCGTCGGCGCCGTGCTGCCAAGTTCCACATAGCGCTGCTTGATCGCCGGATCATCGAGCGCCTTACTCAACGCATCGATCAGCCTGGTCACGATCTCGGGCGGCGTGTCTTTCGGCGCGACCATCGCGTTCCAGGCACTGAAGATGAAGTCGACGCCAAGCTCCTTGGTGGTCGGCACGTCCGGCAACGCTTCGATCCGGGCGGGCGCCGCTATCGCATAAACCTTGATCGTGGATGACTTGATCTGCGGGATCACGTTCAGCGACTGATCGACCATATAATCGATCTGGCCGCCGACGAGGTCGTTCAATGCCGGTGCCGTGCCTCGATAAGCAACAAGTCCCGGCTTCAGTCCGAACTGGGCGTTGAACACAGCGCCCGAGACGTAGGAAATCGAGCCGACCCCGGCGTGCCCATAGCTGAGCTTTGCACTATTGGCCTTCAGGTACTCCAGAAATGCCTTCAGATCGGTGGCCTCGGTCGTCTTCTTCGCGACGATCGCCTGCGGCGTGAAATTGACGATGCCGACCTGGGCAAAACTCTTGGCCGGGTCGTACTTGAGGTTTTCGTAAAGTGCCGGCGCAGCCGACTGCGTGCCCATGTTGCCGACGCCGATCGTATAGCCGTCGGGCGCGGCGTTGGCGACCCGGCTCATCCCCGTGGTACCGCCGGCACCGCCGACGTTCTCGATGATCATCGACTGGCCAAGGGTGCGCGACATATGCTCGCCCACAAGCCGGGCGACAACATCCGTCGGTCCACCGGCCGCGAACGGTACGATCACAGAAATCGGCTTTGTCGGGTATTGTGCCGAGGCAGACACCGATTGCAGAGCGACGGCGGCGACGATGGCGGAAAACAAGGCAGCGGGACGTAGCATGAAACCCTCGCTTTGGCGTTGTCAGTAGCTTGACAATGACGAGCCGCGCCAACCTTGGCAAGCTGCCAGGCAAAATCGAGTGTCCGCCGACGACCCTACGACCGCTGACCACGCGTGGTGATCCAGCCGTGCATCCAACGAGCGGTCGTCTCGACGCCGCCGAAGCTGTAAAGATGGGTGCCCACTACATTGCATGCCTGAGGCGGGCAGCAGTGCTGGGCGAGCGCGCGGAGCTGCTCATCGGGATTGGTGCGGGTGCCAAGACGCACCGCGTCCAGTCCACGGGTCTGCAGGGCGCGCAGCGAGGCTCCGACACCGCAGCGCTGCGCGTAGCGGATCAGCGAGATCGGATCGGCCGGTCCGGCGATGCCGACGAACACAGGTACGTTCGGTGCGTGGCGTCCGAGCTGAGCGCAAAAATCGATGATGCGACGGGGCGCAAACGAGAACTGCGTGACAACGAAGGCACCGAGGCCTTGTGCCGAAGCCAGCGCCAATTTCTCATCGAGGGCCTCGGCACAGCGTTCCGTCGAAATCAGCGGGTGGCCTTCCGGATAGCCGGATAATCCGACCTCGGCGATGCCGTGTTCGGCGAACAGGCCCTCGCGCAGCAACGCTATTGCGTCGGGGTAGGGACCTTCGGGTGTCCGTGTATCGCCGCCAATCACCAGCACCTTTTGAACGCCGGCTTCGCGGACCGCGCTCTCGACCAGCGATCGCGCTTCGGCGCGTGACGCCAGCCGGCGAGCCGCCAGATGCGGCACCGGCTCAAGACCCGCCTGACGCACCGCCATGAGCGCCGCCAAGGTCTCTCGCAGCGAATGCCGCGGCAGATGATTGACGAACACTCGCGTGCCGACCGGCAGGATTGCGGCAATTCTGGCCACGTCGGCAAGACGATGCGCGCTCATTTCGATCGAGCCGCAGGCAACGAGTTCCGATGCGCAGCGGCTCAATTCGTCGGCCCGCGCCGCCGCGGACGGGCTTGCGACGGCAGTCGGAATAGCCGGTGTCATCGGGGGCATGTGTCAGCCTCGCTTCTGTGAGATGACATACGATTCGTCGTGAAACCACAGACTGCCATGCTCGCGCAGCACCTCGCGGGTGGCTTCGAGGTAGCGCCGTTCACCCAGCACCTGGCCGAGCCGCTCGTCGTCGATCTGCGCAACATAGACGGCGGCGTTCCAGGCCGCGAACAAAGTCGACGTGCCTATACTGTCCGCGATCTCGGTGGGCAGCGTGTGCATGTCGTATCGAAACACCGCACGGCTGTCGGCGTAGGCGTTGAAGTTGTAATGGCGTGCCTCTTTGCCGAGTTCGCTGCGAACAGCGCGCAGGATATCGTGGCGTGTGGTTTCGAATGGCTGTTCCCCTGGCCACATCCGCTGGATGATTTCGAGGCCCGGGTCACGGCCGCAACTGTGGATGCCGAGCAGACGTCCGCCTGCCCGCAGGGCGCGGACCAGGGGCGCGATCACCCGCGACGCCTTGAACGCCGCCGGCATTCTGGCGCGGTAAGGTTGCGAGGCAATGACAAGATCAAAATCGGCCCGTGTCCTGCCCTGGCGAGGGATGACGTCATCGAGCAGAAACCGGAAATCCTCTCGATAAATGACGAGCACGACCGGGCGCTCGTAGATCGGATTGCCGGTCTTGGCACTATGCCGCGCCTGCCAGTGTCGGCCGAGAAAAGGCGCAAGTTCCTCGATCTGCTGGCTGAACTCGCTGGCGGTCGCACCCGAAAGCCGCACGTCCTTCCAGATCATCGAGGTCGCGGAACCGAGCGCTTTCGGCGAAAGCCAGGGCGCCTCGGTGTAGTACATGTTAGTTACGATCAGCACCGTCGATGGATGTTCGTAGAAGCGATCAGCCATCTTATCGAGCGAAAGCCGCACGTCCTCGAGGCTGATTTCCTTGCCGAGCACATAGAACGGCATTGTGGGAAATCGCCGGTGCATTTCGCGCAGCACCCGCGTCAACACCGTGCCGTCGCCCATCCCTGCGTCGAACACGCGAACCGCCGGCGGCGCCGGATGGATGCTGGCCAGCTCCAGCCCAACGCGACGCGCCACAACCTCCTTTTCGCTGCAGGTATTGACGAACAACAGGTACTTCTGGCGGTTGTCGAAAAAGCGAAAATTGCGCTGCGGCGATGCAACGGCGGCTGAAGCAACGGCGGCCCGCGTCGACGATTCGAGCCCCAGAAGCGGCAACAGCTCCGGCGGTGCCGTCGGTGCAACGACGCCGTGACTTGCCATATAGGAGGCAATCCGCTCGAGCGTTTCCGGCATCACCCGAGCGCCATCGCGCAACCGCGAAACGAACTTGCCGTCGTTGACCGCGTGTCGCCCGAAGGTTGACTCTGCCATACCCTTGTTGCGGCAGAACGCAGCGATGCTGTCGAGCAGACGGTTGAGCGAGCCGCCGGAAGCGTGCACCACGGTTTCCACGTTATCGCGCTCCGATTTGCCTTGCGTGTCCCGCCAGGGTAGGGCGAATCGTTATGGGACGACAACCACAATCCCCGAGCGTCGCATAGTGGGACGTTTCCCACCAGCTACCCTAGCCGACCGCCGGTGGCGGCGATCGGGACGACAAAACGTGCTACAATGACGCGTCGAACGGGAACCGCGGACGGGCCATGAAATGAGTTTGCTGTCGCGGCTTCGGCAGCCGATGGCGATCGCCGTGATGGCACTCGGTGTCACGCAAATCATCGCCTGGGGCACGACCATCTACGCGCTCGGCGTGTTGGCCAAGCCGATTGCGGCCGACACCGGCTGGCGGCTCGACCTCGTCATTGCAGGCATCACTTGCGGCCTGCTGGCATCCGGCGTGGTCTCAACCGCCGTGGGCCGCTGGATCGATCGCAGCGGCGGCCGCGGCGTCATGGTGTTGGGATCGGCTCTGATGGTTGCGGCGCAGGTAGCCGTCGCCGTCGCATCCAATGTCGAGGCATACCTTGGCGCTTGGACGATCCTCGGCATTGCCATGCGCATGTCGCTCTATGATGCGGCCTTTGCTGCGCTTGTCCAGGTCGCGCCATCGCAAGGCCGGCGCGCGATCTCCTACCTGACGCTATTCGGTGGTTTTGCATCTTCGATTTTTTGGCCGATCGGCCACCTGCTCGAGCAGGCTTATGGCTGGCGAACGACATTCTTGATTTTCGCCGCGCTCAATCTGCTCATCTGCCTGCCGCTGCATTGGTTCGGGCTCGGCACGCGGCAAGACTCGGAACAGCCATCGACCAGCGAGCCTGTTGCGCTTTCGAGCGCGGCTGCGCCCATTCCGATCCTGCAGGGGCGGCCGCGCAACATTGCCATGTTGCTGTTTGCTCTCGTGGTGTCCAGTTGTGCGTTCGTGTTCGGCGCGTTGGCTGTGCTGCTGCCGGCCCTGCTTCAGGCTAGCGGCGTCAGCGGAGGGCAGGCCGTCGTGCTTGCCGCCATCAAGGGCGTCGCGCAAGTCGGAGGTCGGCTCGCCGATATCATGTGGGGCCATCATCTGGGACCACTGACGCTGGGGCGTATCGCCGTCGCGCTGTTGCCGCTGTCGTTCCTGCTGCTTCTTTCTGGTGACGGCAGCTTCGTGGCCGCTCTCGGCTTCACCATACTTTTCGGTCTCTCGAACGGGCTCGTCACCATTGTGCGCGGCGCTGTTCCCTTGGTCCTATTCGGACCTGATGGCTACGGCCGTGTGCTGGGACTGTTGGCAACGCCATATCTGCTCGTGAATGCGACGGCACCGCTGGTTGTGATCGCGTTGGTCGAACGCACGAGTTTCAGCACAGGCAGTTATGTGATGCTCGCTGCCGGGGCAGTCGCAACCATTGCTATGGAAGTCATGTCAGCCTGGTATCGGGGTCGTCGCGGTTGATCGGCGGCTCGCCTCCTACACCGCAACCTGCGTGCCGACTTCGACGACGCGGTCGGTCGGGATCTGGAAGTAGGTCGTTGCATCCTGGGCCGAGCCCGCCAGCAGAATAAACAATCGCTCTTGCCAACGAGGCATTTCGGACTTGGCAGTCGGCCGCAATGACCGTCGGGACAGGAAGAACGACGTCGCCGCCATCTCGATGTTTAGATCCTTCTTGCGGCATAGGGATAGAACGCGCGGAATGCTTGGCGTTTCCATGAATCCGAATGAACAGGTCACACGTACAAATCGGTCCGATACCTTTTCGACATGCACGCGCTCGCTGTTGGGAACGCGTGGGCTATCCGCAGCCTTGATCGAAAGTATGATGTTGCGCTCGTGCAGCACGCGGTTGTGCTTGAGATTGTGCATCAGCGATGTCGGCGCGGCTTCCGGATCACCTGTCAGGAACACCGCGGTTCCGGGCACCCGATGTGGCGGCTTGGCTTCCAGCTTGCGAATTAGCCAATCGAGGTCGGCTTCGTTCTTTCGCGTCTCCTTGGTGAGCAGCCGCGCGCCCTTGACCCAGGTCAGCATGGTCAAACCGGCGATCGAGGCAATGGCGATCGGGAACCAACCGCCTTCCAGGACCTTCAACAGGTTGGCAGTCAAGAATATCTGCTCGATCAAGGCCAGTGGCGCAATCAGGATGGCAGCCTTCCACAGCGGCAACTTCCAGTATTTCCAGATCACGAAGAACGCCATCACGGAATCGATGACCATCGCGGCGGTCACCGACACGCCATAAGCGGCGGCAAGGTTTGTCGAACTGCGGAACAGGAACACAACGAGGCAGACGCCTGCAAACAGCATCCAGTTGACGCGCGGCAGATAGATTTGGCCAGCTACGCTTTCGGAAGTGTGCTTGATCGCAAGACGTGGCAGCAGCCCAAGCTGCACAGCCTGCCGTGTCAGCGAGAAGGCGCCGGTGATGACCGCCTGACTGGCGATTACCGTGGCGCATGTGGCCAGGATAACCATCGGGATCAGTGCCCAGTCCGGATACAGCTTGTAGAAAGGATTTTCGATAGCTGCCGGGTTGGTCAACACAAGCGCTGCTTGGCCGAGATAGTTCAGCGCCAGCGCCGGCAGCACGAAAGCGAGCCAGGCAACCTGAATCGGTTTGCGCCCAAAATGGCCGAGATCGGCGTACAGCGCCTCGGCTCCCGTGACGGCCAGGAATACCAGACCAATGGTCGTGAGACCCACGAGCCCATGCGAGGCGGCGAATCGAACGCCGGGGATCGGATTGAACGCTTCGAACACGCTCAGGTCATCGACGATGTGGAGCACGCCACCGACGGCCATGGCCAGGAACCAGATGGCGGTAATCGGGCCAAAGAAAGCCGCCACTTTCGCGGTTCCGCGCGACTGCATGAAGAACAAGCCGAACAGAATGACGGCGGTCAGTGGAATGACAGCACTCTCAAGCCCAGGCGCTACCAGTTTCAGACCCTCGACAGCGGACAGCACGGAAATGGCGGGCGTGATCACAGCATCGCCGTAAAAGAACGACACGCCGGCAATGCCCAGGATGAGCAGCAATGGCGCGCTTCGTTTGGCAACCGACTGGCCAAGCACCATCAGCGCGAACGTGCCGCCCTCACCCTTGTTGTCGGCCCGCAGCAGGATCAGTACATATTTGATCGTGACGATCAGGATCAGCGCCCACAGGATCAGCGACAGTACGCCGATCACCGGCTCGCGGCCGATGAGGCCGTGCTCCTTCGACGCCGACAGCGCCTCTTTGAACGCATACAACGGACTAGTGCCGATATCGCCGTAAACAACGCCGATTGAACCGAGCGTCAAGGCCCAGAAGTTCTTGCCGTGAACGTGTTCAGGCGCGGCGTGATCGGCGCCGTGCGCTGAAGCATACGACTGTGCCATGCGGCAGCTCGGGTTGTATTGCACTGCACCGCAGCGCGTTGGGCCGGGTGTATACTCTCAAGGCCGGTGCGAGGGATAGCCGCTAAATTGCCACAAAGTGACCAAGTCCCACTTGACTTTCTCTGGGTCTCGAAGTTCGAGCGCCAGACATCAACGCAATGAAAATGCGGCAATTCAGAACGACTTTAAGCCGATACCCGAACTGTCCTTGCAGGCAGCAATCACTTGCTCGTGCCGGGCATGTTGTCGCCGATCCACCGCGCGAGCCCGTCCTCGTCGATCTCGCCGCTGGCGAGGCCGCGTATGGCCTCGACCGCTTCGGCCTCAGCAACGACAAAATCCACTCCGTTCAGACCGAGAAACGTGATCAGCGCAAGAAACGCCGCACGCTTGTTGCCGTCGACAAACGCGTGATTGCGCGCGATGCCAAAAGCACAAGACGCGGCCAGCGCGGCAAGGCTGGTTTCCCCATAGGCCCACTTGTTCTTTGGGCGATCGATCGCCGATTCGAGCAACGCGCGATCACGCAAACCCGACGGGCCGCCAAAGATGCGCAACTGTTCATCGTGGAATGCAATAACCAGCTCGACCGTCAGCCAGATAGGCTCGGTCATTTTGACAGCTCTTTCAGCGTATTACGATACTGCTTCATCGCCGCGCGGGCGATCTCCATGCCGCGCGCAAAGGTCTCGTCAGAGGGTCGCAAGGTGAGGCCGTCCGAAGACTCGGTCACGTCCACGACATCGCCCTGTGTCAGTCCAAGTCGTGCAAGTAGCTCCTTCGGCAGGATGATACCTGTCGAATTGCCGATTTTCTTCAGTTCGAGTTTCATGGGCAATGCTCCTGTCCATGTATGTTAGACGGACTGTATAACACATTTCCTAAATTGTTATACATTTTGTCTAACGACAGGCGAGCCTACGCCATTTCCTCCAGCTCATCGATCATGCCTTCGATGACCTGCAGGCCCTTGTCCCAAAACTCCGGCTTGCTGGCGTCGAGCCCGAACGGCGCCAGCAGTTCGGTGTGATGCTTGGAGCCGCCGGCCTTCAGCATCTCGAAATATTTTGCGACAAACCCCGGGTGCGCCTCGTTGTAGAGCCCATACAGCGAGTTCACCAGGCAATCGCCGAAGGCATCGGCATAAACATAGAACGGCGAATGAATGAAGTGCGGGATGTAGGTCCAGAACACTTCATAGCCCAGCTTGAAATCGATGGCGGGCCCTAGGCTCTCGGCCTGGATGCTCATCCACAGCGCGTTGATCTGGTCCGACGTCAGCTCGCCCTCGCGGCGCGCTAGATGCAGCTTGCGCTCGAAGGAGTAGAACGCGATCTGTCGAACGACAGTATTGAGCATATCCTCGACCTTGCCTGCCAGCAGCGCCTTGCGTTCCTTCGGCTCGTGGGCCTCCGCCAGCAGCGCCTTGAACGTCAGCATTTCGCCGAACACGGATGCGGTTTCGGCGAGCGTCAACGGCGTCTGCGACAGCAGCGGGCCTTGGGCAGCGGCCAACACCTGATGCACGCCATGACCAAGCTCGTGCGCCAGCGTCATCACGTCGCGCGACTTGCCCTGGTAATTCAGCAGCACGTAAGGGTGCGCGGACGGCACGGTTGGATGCGCGAATGCGCCCGGCGCTTTGCCGGTGCGGGTCGGCGCGTCGATCCAGCCTTTGTCGAAAAAGTCGCGCGCGATGGCGCTCATCTCAGGCGCGAAGCCTGCATAAGCGCCGAGCACCATCTGCCGGGCTTCGTTCCAAGGGATGACGCGCTCCGGACGGTCGGGCAGGGGCGCGTTGCGGTCCCAGTGCGACAGCCGCTCCATGCCAAGCCATTTCGCCTTCATCGCGTAATAGCGGTGCGACAGGCGCGGATAGGCCGCCGTCACCGCAGCCACCAACGCCTCGACCACCGGCCCCTCGACCTTGTTCGACAGGTGCCGCGCGTCCGCCACGTCCTTGAAGCCGCGCCAGCGGTCGGAAATCTCCTTGTCCTTGGCGAGCGTGTTGGTGATCAACGTGAACAGACGCACGTTCTCTTTGAATGTGACGCTAAGTGCCTCCGCCGCTGCCTGCCGCCGTTTGCCGTCAGCGCTCGTCAGCATATTGAGTGTCGGTTCGAGACTGAGTGCGTCGGTCTCGCCCGCCACTTTGAACCGCAAGCCCGCCATGGTCTCGTTGAACAACCGGTCGAACGCCGCGCGCGAGGTCTGGCTTTTTTCATGGAACAGCTGTTCGAGCCTCTCGTCGAGCTGAAACGGCCTCTCTTTCCGCAGGTCCATCAGCCAGGGCTTGTACCTGGCCAGGGCCGGAACCTTCATTGCCTCGTCGAGCGTTGCGTCGGCGATCTGGTTCAACTCCAGCTCGAAGAAGATCAGATCAGTCGAGATGTTTGTCAGTTGCTCGGATATGTCGCCGTAGAACTTGGCACGCACGGGGTCGGTCTGATCGCCGGCGTAAAGCAGACCGGCGTAGGAGCCAAGGCGGCCCATCAGGTCGCTCAGGGCCTCGTACGCGACGATGGCCGCTGCAAGGCTGACGCCGTCGCCGCCCAGGCCAGCGAGCTTGCCCTGGTAATCATCCTTGATGCGCCGAGCCTCGGCCGCTGCGTTCGCCAGATCGGCCTTGACTGCGGGCGTGTCCGGGCTCGCGTAGAGATCGCCCAGGTTCCAAACCGGCATCGCGCCGAGGTCAGGAGCGGCAGTCGCGGGCGTCGGTTGGGTCATGGTGATGAAGTCCTTGGTGGAGAAGAATGTTGTGGGCGGCATCCGCTCGCCACCTACCTCAGTACGCAACCGAACCGCAACTGCCCCGCGCCAGCCGACGCCATGCGCGCTTCGATCGTCGAGGCCAGTCGCCGTGTGCCCTGTCCGGGATTGCCGGCGACGCGCTCGAGCGGATTGGGCAATGCCACGGCGAGCAGCGCCGCCTCGCGCGGCGTCAGTCTGACGGCGGACTTGCCGAAATGATGGCGGCTCGCGGCTTCCGCGCCGAACACGCCCGGGCCCCATTCGGCGATGTTGAGGTAGATCTCGAGAATCCGCCATTTCGGCAGGATCTGCTCCATGGGCAGCGTCATGGCGATCTCGAGCGCTTTGCGCAATGGGCTGCGACCGGGCCACAGCAGCAAGTTCTTGATGACCTGCTGAGAGATCGTGCTGGCACCGCGCAGCGCGTCCTCGCCGTCGCGCTCCGCCTTGTCGAAGGCCGCCCGCATCTCGCCCAGATCGAGCCCGAAATGGCTGCAGAACTTGTTGTCCTCCGACAGCAGAACTGCGCGCACGAGGTGGGGCGAGATCCGCGGCAACGGCACCCAGCGATGCTCCAGCGTCGCCCCGCTCAAACGCTGGCCAAGCATCAGGGCCGACATCGGCGGATCGATGAAGCGCAGCAGCAGGAACACGACGCAGATGGCCAACGTTCCGGCGACGCCGGCGTAGACCAGGGCCCGGGTGCCGGAAACCAGCGCGACCCGCGCGCACGCGCGCAGCTGCCATTCTCTTTTTGCGACACTCAACGCCAAGACTCCTCAAATTTCCTGCCTTCCCGGAAACCGCGACAACCGCAGGGAGGCGCGGTTATCCGGGATCGCGTCCTATCGATAGCGCGTAATCCCGGCTCTCGCTCGGGCATTGGAACGCAATGCGTCGAGTACGGAGCAGACTCGGCGGGGAAAGCATCAGTTGAGGGAGATGGCATTCAACTTGTAGCATTAGTCCGCGAGCCCGAGCGGCACTCTGAGGCGATCAAAGAACGCAGGCGTCGACGCCAGGATCGAATTGCCGGTGCGCAGACCGTCGCCGGCAAAAAAGTCGTTCACACGGCCGCCGGCTTCGGTGACGATGACGAGACCTGCCGCCACGTCCCAGCTATTGATGTGAAGTTCAAGATAGGCGTCCGTTCGTCCCGACGCGACCCAGGCGAGACCGAGTGCGCCGGATGCCGAACGCTTGGCCGATGCGCCGGCGCCGCCGATTTTGTTCACGAGCGCCACGTAGTCGGCAAACGGCAGCCGCGACGACCAGCCGATCTCGATGGAGGATGCCTTGTAGTCGGTGGTTCCGCTCACCTCGATCGGATGACCATCCAGGGTCGCGCCATGGCCGTGGCGGGCAGCAAACATTTCACCCGTTACCGGCGCGTAGATCACGCCGACCAACGGCTTGCCTCGCTGCATGAATCCGATGGAGATACACCAGTGCGGCTCACCTCGCGCGAAGTTCGCGGTGCCGTCGATCGGATCGACGACCCACAATTCGTCCGCCCCTTCGCCACCGCCTTCCTCGCCGACGAACCCGTCCTTGGGAAACAGCCGCGACAGGCGCGTGCGCAGCATCTGCTCGACGGCGCCATCGGCCTCGGTCAGGAAATCCTGCGCGCCCTTCATGCGAGTCCCGAGTTTCTCGCGATTGCGGAAGTAGTCCAGGGCTAGCACGCCCGCCTCCCGGGCAAGGCTCTGCGCCACCAGCAGCCTGATCTCAATGTCGGCATTGGTCATGGGAGGATCTCATCAAGCGACATGGCCAGGGCTGCGAAAAACCAAGGCCGGCAAGTTTACGAGGGTTTGAACCTTTCCACGAGTGGCGGCGTCTGTCGATCAAAGACGCTGTACAACGGGAGACTGACCCATGACACGCACCATGCCCCTCAACCGCCTGGCACTGACAACGCTATCGGTCCTGATCGTCTCGGCGTTCAGCGGGGCGCCGTCCGTTCGCGCGCATTGTGACGCAATTTGCCGGTTGGCGATGATAAACCATGTGCAGTCTCAGGGCGCGATTGCAAAGAAAAAAACCAAGGTTCAGATATCCGCCTCATCTCTCAAGAAGCGCCGCTGACCACCCGCGTTGAGCTGCGCAGGCACGGCTATCCTGGTATTGTGACCGATTCGTTTCATCCCACCCACCGCTGTCATCCAGGGGCTTGTCCCACTACTGTCCGGTTTATTTCTTGAACCACCTCAACTCCCAATTCCCGCGTTCCCGGAAACCGCGTCGACCATAGGGAGGCGCGGTTGTCCGGGATCTTTACCTGTTGCGGTGAGACGCCGTGCAAACCCGCGATACGTAAGGATCCCGGCCCTCGCCGGAACCGGCACCGTGGGCTCCATCCGATGCGGGGCCGGCTCGGCCGGGAACGCGGGGGAAAGAGGAGACGCGCTACCAATGCCGGCAATCCGCGATTGAGTTCCCCGACGCTAACCCGCAAGCTCCGCTTGTGTTTTGGACGGCTTGGCAAGAGGGCTCGGCCGCAGCTAGATCAGATGAGACTGGCTTTGCGCAGGCTGCGAACGAGATTGGCGTAGCCAAGTTTCGCATAAATCAGCGGGTTGGCTTTCTCAGGATCCTGCTCGGCTTCGACCACGACCCAGCCGTCGTAGCCCGGAAGCGCCGCGAACACGGCGTCGAAATCCACCATGCCGTCGCCTGGCACCGTGTAGACGCCATCGATAACGGCATCGAGAAAACTCTTGTCCTTTGCGCGCACATCGGCCAGCACCGGCGCCCGCACGTCCTTGGTATGCACATGACTGATGCGGCTGCGATAAGACTTGGCAAACGCGACGGGATCGGCGCCCGCGAACGTCAGATGACCAGTGTCGAGCAGAAGGTGCACGCTATCGCGTGTCGACTCCATCAGCCGGTGCACGTCTTCCGCGGACTCGACGATGGTTCCCATATGATGATGATAGACCAGTTGCATGTCGTGGTCGCGCAGCCGGTCGGCGAGATCGCTCAGGCGGCCGGCAAACGTTGGCCATTGCCCAGCGCCGAGTTTCGGCCGTTGCGACAATGGCGCAGATCGATCGCCATGAATTGCGTTCGATGTCTCGGCGACGATCAGCACGCGTGCGCCCAGCGCTTTCAGCAATGACTTGTGGTGCTGGATCGCGGCCCACTCTGCGGCGGCATCGCGATCGAGCAGTTTCATGGAATACCAGCCCGAAACAAGATCGAGGCCGTGACGCCCGAGCACCTCAGCCAACGCTTTGGGCTCTCGTGGAAACTTGTGGCCGAGTTCCATGCCGGCAAATCCGGCTTGCTTGGCTTCGGCCAGGCATGTCTCCAGCGGGGTCGCGCCACCGAGCTCCTTCAGGTCGTCATTCGACCAACCGATGGGATTCGCGCCAATTCGGATCGCCATGTCTGCCTCCAAAATGACCCGAGCTTCATCGGTTCTACCGCACCGGGCCACTACATAAAGACTGTCTTCCCGGCAGTCATTGCCGGGACCCATTTCGCAGCAAATCGTGACGCCAGAATTTGCGGCGCAATGGGTCCCGGGGACAAGCCCCGGAATGACACCGGTTGGTCAACTTCCGAGCCGCTGCCGGCCTTGAGCGTCGATGTAGGTGGCGTGTGCCTGGTTGACCTCGGGTCGAACGCTGGTCTCAGGCACTGCCACGTCCCACCAGTGGCCGCCGGCAGCGGTCGAGATGGCCGGATCGGTGTCGATCACGACGACCGTCGTGCGATCTGCGCCACGCGCTTGCGACAGCGCTTCGCCCAACCCGGCAAGCGCGGATACGCGAATCGCCTTTGCACCCAGACTTTCGGCGTGCTTGATGAAATCTATCTCTGGCATCGCCTCATCCAACAGATTGTTGAACGGCGCGCCGCCCGTCGCCTGCTGCAACCGGTTGATGCAACCAAATCCACGATTGTCGAGCAACACGATGATCAGCTTTAGCCCAAGCGCCACTGAGGTCGCGATCTCGGAATTCATCATCAGATAGCTGCCGTCGCCGAGCATGACGAAGACCTCGGCATCGGGCCGCGCCATCTTGACGCCAAGCCCGCCCGCGATCTCGTAGCCCATGCAGCTATAGCCGTATTCCATGTGGTAGCTGCCGGGCCCGGACGCCTGCCAGAGTTTGTGCAGCTCGCCCGGCAACCCGCCGGCGGCGCCGACGATGATGTCACGGGCAAGCGCGCCCTGCTGCACCACGCCGATCACCTGGGCGTCGGACGCAATGCCAGCGTTGGTGGGCGCGACAGCCCGCGCGGCCTCATCGAGCCAGG
>JBGTIU010000087.1:0-5584 GCA_041745515.1 Hyphomicrobiaceae bacterium
CGTTGAGCGCGGTCGAGATCGGTCTCTGGTAGGTCTGCGCATGGCCGGGCAGCGAGCGGCCGAAAGCCAGCGGCAACATCAGGATGACGATGATCAGGCGTACACGGACAATCGCACGACGACGTGCGCATACCTGCGGCCCTGGGCATTGGCTTGCCCTGATCACGACGATCACCCCTGCTGCTATCAATCCGTCTGTGAGATGCCATGGGACGCAACACCGATCAGTTTTTTTATGGTGATATTCCTGCCGGCGCGTTGGCTGCCAGGGCCGTGCCTGAAACTCTAGCGTTTCGGTTTGAACTCCAGTGCTGTCGTCACTTGAGTGACGCTCGCCGGAACTTCCATCGGCAAAATGAATCTGCGGCGCTTGCCCGGCTGCACCAGGCCGATGCCGAGCCGCTGGCTGAGCACGGGCTCGTCGAGCGTCTGCGACCACGACCCACTGGAAACGTGGATCCTCGATTGCGGCAGCAGGGCGTGGACCTTGCTCGGATTCTGCACCGTGATCGTCGGGTAGCGCTTGCCGGTCTTGGCATCCCTGATCAGGCCCGAGCCAACCACGGCAAGCCGCGGCAAGCCTTGCGGCGGAGCAACATTGATCAGCACGCCGAAGCTCATGACGATCTGCACTGCACTCTGGCCCCGGGGCAATCGGACCGGCACTTGTGTCATCGTCAGCATATAGCTCTGGCTCTCGCCGAGCAGCGGTTCGCCCACCCATTGAACGCGAAACACCTGCGTGCCACCTGGCGGAATGAGCGCCTGCGGCGGGAAAATCAGAAAGTCTTCGCCCGCCGTCGACAGGCGGCGCTCGCCGTTCTCATCGAGCGCCAGCGCCTGGATCGCGGCCTCGACCGGAAGCGGCTGCTGGCTATCGTTGGTAACGGTGATCTGTGTGCGTCCGCCCGCGCCAACCGATGTCATCTCGGCTTGCACGGGCGTCACAGACATCGCCGAAGCCGGCGAACCCTGCACCGCCGCCAGCGCCAGGACGATCCACTGGATCAATAGCCTGGCTTTGCGCCACGTGGAGATGGCCGCAGCAATTGCACCGATCATCGCGTGCGTCACCTTATGGACCTGTTATGCCGGCCGTTCCTCGTCCGACCCCAATCAAGGCGTTGGACTGATCGAGACCGTCAGCGTGTCGGTGTAGGGCGTGCCGCCCGACGCGATCAGCGGCAGCGCGTTGGCGGTCGGATTGATCGTCACGGTCACACCGGCGGTCGAAGTCGCGTTCGCGGTCGTCACCTGCGTACCCGCTATGACGACTGCCGATCCCGTCGTTGAGTTGGCATTGACGCTCGCGACAATCGGAGTGGCGAGACTGGCGCCGTAGTTTATATAGTGTTGAAAGAGTGCCGGGTTGGCGCCGCCCAGCGCCGGCCCAAGGAGAGCGCCGCTGGTCGAGGTCAGCTGTACGTTGGCTGCCTTGTTGCAGATGACGGTGCCGATCCCAACCGGGATCGCGGTGGTATCGACGTTGAACGTCACTGGGTTGATGGGAATTGTCTGATTGATAGCCGCGGGCGCGCCTGAACCGGCAATGGTGCAGAACGACGGAACGGTGGCACTCAGGTTGATCACCTGATCGGTGGCCTGGGCCGCACTCGTGATTGCGGACAGCATTACTGCCGAAACTACCGCAGCCTTCAACACCTTCATTTCCGTCTCCTCGTTTTGGTGGCGCGCCGCGCCAATACATCTGACAAAGCAGCCAGCGCTCGCGCGCATCTGGCGGCAACTACACGACAGCTAACAGGCCGAGCACTGCCGAACGCCGGACAGGAACGCGTCCCGGCCTCCAAGACTTTGCTGGCATTGATAATGGGGAACGCGCACCGGCCACGGACGCGGCCAACGGTGATGCACACACAACGGCAACACTTGCGTGTACGAACAGGCACTGCGTCGAATGCGCGCCGCCGAAACACCTACACCCTAACTCTGCATGTTATAAGTATTCAAATGGTTGACGAGCGTGCGCGCGCGCAAATTACCTTACGTGTTGCCGGTGAGTCACTTCGGCCATCTCCCGAAATTGCGACGCCGGCGGCAGCCGAAAAACGCGGTCGTTCCGGCGGTTCGATCGCCGCAGGAGCGCGTCGGTGGGCCGGCACTTCCATCGCGAATGAACTCACTCTAGGTTCGCGTACCTGCGTCCGGCGCTCATATTGGCCGACGTCAACCGCGTTGTGTCGCCGACTGCGACCGGAAATCGGCGAGGTTTCTTGAAGACCACATCGCATGCCGAATCTCGCCCGGCACCCCTGTCCGTCATCATCATCGTGCTGATGCCGTTCGGGCTCGGCTACTTCCTGTCGTACCTGTTCCGCGCGGTGAATGCGGTCGTGGCGCCGGATCTTGTCGCCGAAGTCGGTCTCTCAGCGTCCGAACTCGGATTGCTGACGGCAGCTTACCTGCTCGCCTTCGCGTGCTTCCAATTGCCCCTCGGCGTGTTGTTGGATCGCTACGGCCCGCGGCGCGTCCAATCTGTCCTCCTCCTCGTCGGAGCGTCGGGAGCATTGCTCTTTGCCGCCGGATCGAGCGTGCTCGCGCTGACGGCTGCGCGCGCACTGATCGGCATCGGTTTTGCCGGCGGCTTGATGAGCGGCTTCAAAGCTGTCGTGCTGTGGGTGCCTGAGCCGCGTCGCGCGCTTGCCAACTCATATGTCATGTCGCTCGGGGCAATCGGGCTCCTGACCGCGACCGCGCCCATGGAATGGGTTGTCCAGTTTGCCGGCTGGCGCAGCGCGTTCGTCGGGCTTGCCGCGATCACATTCCTGACCGCGCTGCTCATTTTCCTGCTGGTGCCGGAGCGAGCGGCATCGACACCAGCCGGCACACTGGGTAGCCAGCTGCACGATGTCGGAGCGATATTGCGCGATCGCGCCTTCTGGGGGCTGGCGCCACTGCTCGGTGCGACAGCCGGAGTACACATCGCGATCCAGACCCTATGGGCGGGGCCGTGGTTTCAGGACGTCGCCGGACTGGATCGCGTCGCGGTCGCCAATCATCTGTTTCTGATGGCCGCGGCGTTTTTCGTCGGCATTCTCGTCAGCGGCGCGCTGGCGGACTGGTTCGTCCGGCGCGGCGCCAGCGAACTGACGGTAATGCTGGGCTTTCTGGCGATATACCTGATCGCCCAGCTCTGTATCATCCTCAACTTCGAGCCGGTTCGGCTGGCGGCTTGGCTGATGTTCGGCATGTCGGGCCAAGTCGCTATTCTGGCCTACCCGTGGCTCTCCAAGCATTTCGGCGCCAAACGATCGGGCCGCGCGAATACGGCAATGAACCTCGTGATATTCATGGCGGCGTTCTTTGTGCAGACGGCGATCGGCGCGATCATCGACCGGTTCACGCGATTGCCGACGGGCGGCTATGAGGCTACGGCGTATCAGGTCAGCTTCGGCGTGTTCTGGTTGATCCAGGTGCTGGCCCTGCTGTGGTTCTGGAGCCAGCGCGAACGGTTTCGATCAGGCCCTCCTCATTCGCGGGAGGTCTGAATTAAACTTTGCCGTCAGCCCTTGCCTTCATACTTGAACGAAACCTTCAACTTGACGCGATAGGCCTCGACCTTGCCATCGGTGATCACAAGGTCCTGTGTGACGACTTCCGCGACGCGCAGATCCCGCAGGGATTGTGCCGCGCGATCGACCGCGGCTTTTGCCGCTTTTTCCCAGGACGTCGTGCTCGTCCCAACCAGCTCGATCACCTTGTAAACGCTTTCAGCCATTTGAACCTCCGTTGGCAGGCCGGCTCGCACCCGGCTGGCAATGTTGTAGCAGCGCCGTTGAACCTGCGCTTCATTTTGTTTGGCCGCTCGACCTCGGGCGCAGCACACAGCATACTCTCCATCGGACCGTTCAGCCGGCTGGCTGGTGGCTCCATGGGTAACCCGCGATGACCGACCACAAGCATATCGTCCTGACGTCCCATCCCTCGAAGGGCGGGCCGCAGCCGCCACAAATCCATTGGGGAGCGGCGACGGCGAAGGAGCGCGGTCCGGTGATCGGCAGCCTCAACAATCCGCAACAGCGCAATGTCATTGGCGTGCACTCCGGAGCCTATGGCCTTTACCGGGCGCTTGCGGTTGCCGCCGGCAAGCTCGATCCGGTGCACCGACCCGACCTGACCAACACATTCCCGCCGGTCGGGATCGGGCCTTTCGAGCAATGGCAGGGTCCGGACAAGATCGTTTCGCTCGATCCCTGGGGGCATCGCGTTGCCGAGGTGTTCGCCGACGAACTCGCCGCCGGCTTCGACATCCGCCCGACCATCGCGATCACCAAGGCGCGTATCGCGTTGCCGGAGATGCGCGAGGCCATCGCGGCCGGCCGCATCAAGCCGGACAACCGGATCCTGATGCCGTCGGGCGAGGCGAGCGTAGTCAAGGCCGCGATCGAGCCGGTGTGGCATCTGCCGGGCATCGCGCGGCGCCTCGGCATCAAGGAAACTGACCTTCGAAGGTTGCTGTTCAAGCATACCGGCGCGATGTTCAACGAACTCGTGACACGCCCCGACAAGCACGTCTTCCTGCCCCCGATCGGCGGCATCACGCTCTACATCTTCGGCGACGTGAACCGTTTGTGGGACGGCCAGGGCGAGGTCGCCTGCCGCGTCCATGACGAGTGCAATGGCTCGGACGTGTTCGGCTCGGATATCTGCACCTGCCGCCCTTATCTCACGCACGGCATCGAGGAATGCATCAAGTCGGCACAGCGCGATGGCGCCGGCCTCATCGTCTACAACCGGAAGGAGGGGCGCGCGCTCGGCGAGGTCGTCAAGTTCCTCGTCTACAACGCGCGCAAACGTAATCCGCTGGGCGATACGGCTGCGGCCTATTTCGAGCGCACCGAATGCGTGGCCGGCGTGCAGGACATGCGGTTCCAGGACCTGATGCCGGACGTGTTCCACTGGCTCGGCGTCAAGCGCATCGACCGCTGGATCTCGATGAGCAACATGAAATTCGACGCGATGCAGGCGCACGGCATCGAGATCGGTGCGCGCGTGCCGATCCCGGACGAGCTGATCCCGTCGGACGCGGCCGTCGAGATGGATGCGAAGAAGGCGGCCGGCTATTTCATGGACGAGACCGTCAAGGCGCCCTCCGATCTTGCGGCAGCCAAAGGCCGTGACCTCGATAAGTATTGAAAGAGGGCCGTGTGTCAGCCGGTGTCGGATCATTGCTGTCGGCCTTGGCGGTTCGCGAGCGCGCCCGCTTGATCCTGGCGCGCGGACATAAGGGGAGGCTGGCGCATTTCACGGTGCAGATGGATCGTCTGCCGTCAGCGGCCGACTATGTGGCCGAGACAATCCGCCGGAACTATCCGGATTTGAGAGTACCGCCGCATGCGCGCTGGCGGCATTTCGTGGTCGATGGCGTCGACCGCTGGGCGGCGTTGGCGAAGACGCTTGATGTGGAGCCAGACGAGCGGGCGCGCATCCGCTTCGATCTGGCGGTGACGAGCGTGCTGCTCGATGCCGGGGCCGGTCCGGGCTGGCGCTGGCGGGACGCGGCCACGGGAACCAGTCTCGCCCGTTCCGAAGGCTTGGCCATCGCTTCACTGGCGGCGTTCGA
>JBGTIU010000088.1:0-4223 GCA_041745515.1 Hyphomicrobiaceae bacterium
GGCCAGTTCGTGCGCGGCGCATCGGCCGATGCCGCTGCCGCCGCCGGTCACGATTGCGACACGACCGGTAAACAGCCCCGCGCGGAACACACTCGAATAGCCGTCGGCCTTGTCACCGCCGTTTGGTTTCATGTTGGCCGCGTTTTCGCACGCGTGGTCGACGATTACCGGTGGCCAACTATCAGCGTCCGGCGCTGTTCGTCCAGCGCTGGTTTGGGCGCACAGCGGGAAACGCAGACCGTGTTGCCGAAGAGCCGTCAATCCCACACTTTGGAAGCGTCGCCGGCGAACTCCATCGAGCAGAAGGTGCCGCCCTGGTAGAAATCGCCGATCCTGTCAGGCGGCAGTTTCGCCTGCTCGGCCATGGCGTGTTCGCGATGATCCTCGGCCCTGCCGGTTGGCCGGTAGCCGAGTTCGTAGGCGCGAGAGTTATCCCACCAGCCACGCTCGTTCAGCGAGGCACCGTAGAGCACCTCGAAGTGGATGTCCGGGTGATCGAGTCCGATCCGGCACAGTTGCACCATATCATCGGGCGCGAGCCAGATCGAAAGCCGGCGCTGATCCAGTGGTTTGTCGCCGAAGTTCCCGATCCGCAGGCAGGTGACGCGGAGGCCGTACTTGTCGGCGTAAAGCGCTCCAAGCGCTTCTCCGAACACCTTTGAGATGCCATAGCGCGTGTCGGGGCGAGGTTGCACGTCGTTGCCGATGCGCGTATGCCGCGGATAAAATCCGATGGCGTGATTGGACGAAGCGAACACCACGCGCTTGACGCCGCGCCGGCGTGCGGCTTCGAACAGATTGTAGCAACCGACGATGTTGGCTGCGTGGATCGCCTCCCACGGACCTTCGACCGCGAACCCGCCGAGGTGGATGATGCCGTCGACGCCATCGCAAACGGCTTCGACCTGGCTCATGTCGGCAAGGTCGGCAGCCTTGAAGGATTCGTTGCGTTTCAGGTCGGCCGGCGCTTTCAGATCGGACAACATCAGGTGGGGATAGGCCGCCGGCAACAGTTGCCGCAGCCTGGTGCCGATGCCGCCGCTGGCGCCGGTCAAGAGAATTCGGGACATGCATTCTCCAGTTTGCTGAAGTTTGACCAAAGTTGTCGTACGACTTTGCATCCGGCCGGGCAGGTTCGCAAGTCTTAGCGGGACGCATATGTCGTCGATCACATTTCTGCGCGGGCCCTTGCGATGCTCTTGCAAGGAGGAAAAAACAGGAGCATCCTGTTTCGGACGGCAGTTCGTCTCCCTGCCCCGCCGATTGGTCTTCGACCGACGGTCGAGAGGTGGAACACCGAAAGGCGGTGTTCCCGAGCTGACGAACGGTCGTCGCGGATTTCTTGACGCATAAAGGAGGAGCCATGGATCCACCTGGTCAGGGAAATAGACTTCGCCATAGGGCGGGGTCACGGCAAAGCTGAGCCAGCGGTCGCAACTGAGCGCGGGCCTGCTGAGCCGCTAGACACAAAATTTGGAAGGTCATGTCGCGAGTGCGAAACCTGCAACAGGTGCTCGTCACTCGAAAAATGCTCTGGTTTCAGACCGGGCAACAGCATCGGAAGATGCGAGCCCCCTCGGCATTACGCGCGAGGGGGCTTAACTTTGTCCGCGCGCGGCGGACGGCGCCGACACCGTCGCAATGAAGTCGGCAATCGTTACGACGTCATCCAGCCTGAACACCGGTAACGCCGCGCCCTCCACGGTGTGATCGGCAGCGATGGCGATGATGTGGGCGTCCTCGAAAGCGAGCGGTTGGCTGCCGGCCGACGTTGTTCGACGCACCTCGATCTTCGGCAGAGGCGCGCGCTTGTAGCCCTCGACGATGATCAGGTCGCAGGGGTCAATGCTGGCGATGACATCTTCGAGGCCGGGCTCCGGAGCTTGTCTCAGTTCATTGACGATCGCCCAGCGGACAGACGAGACGATTGCGACCTGGACTGCTCCTGCGCGCCGATGCCGGGCGCTGTCGGTATCGCCGGCGTCGATCGCGAAGTCGTGGTGTGCATGCTTTATCGTTGCGACCCTGAGCCCGCGTCGCGTGAACTCTTTGATCAGACGCTCGGCAAGCGTGGTCTTGCCGGAGTTCTTCCAACCGGCGATGCCGATCAACGGTGAATGGCTCTTGACCGTATTGGACGCCGTCACAGCGCGTCAGCTTTCCAGCAGGCGTCGTGCATCTTCGAGTTCATCGGGATGATTTGCATTGAAGAAAGGATCGATCTGCCGTGCCGCCATCGTGGTGAAGGGAAACTCGACCGGCACCGTACCATGCCGATCGGTCCAGGCCAGCACCTTACGTGTGCCTTGCTCCAGGGCTGCCTTGAGGTCATCCGCCAGGCGCAGTGGCCACAACCCGATCACCGGGTGGAGGTTGCCGCCCGAACTCGCAATGGCAATGGCGGAAGGGTTGGCGTCCAACGCGGCCGACAGCCGGGCCACGAGATCGAGCGGAACGAAAGGAGCATCGGTGGACACGGTGGCAATATGGCTTGGCTGCGACGCATGCGCGATCGACCAGCGCATACCGGCGAGAACGCCCGCGAGCGGCCCGGCGAAACCCTCGACCGTATCTGGCACAACCGGCAAGCCGAACGCCTGGAATCGCGCCGCGTCGCCGTTGGCATTGATGATCAGCCCAGACACCTGCGGCCTCAGACGATCGATCACGTGCGTCAGCATCGGCCGGCCTGCGAGATCGCGCAGGCACTTGTCGCCGCCCGACGGCGCACCCGGGAACATGCGTCGTGACTGCCCGCCGGCCAACAGAACGCCGATGATCGCCAAGATTGCCTCTGCCAGTTGCGCTGCCGCGCTGCTCCAATCCGGAACAGCGCGCAAGCATAAATTCACCACTCGGGTTTACCTCACCCTAGTCCGTCATCCGTATATCAGTTCATAGCGGATTGCGGGTTGACCGGCGAAGCCCGGAGGAAGCCCCATTCCGGCCGCAAATCCGTCGCGGCGCTACGCGACAGAAGGTGCGACGGGTGGAGCGAAGGGCGTGCGGGCCTTCGGCGATTGTGGGTAGGATGGGGTCGATCAATCCAATATTGCGAGCAGAGTGGCGGCGCTATTGCCGCAAGCTGCTGCTTGCGATCGGCGCGGTGGTGTTCGGCTTTGCCGCCACACCGCTCGCAGGCGCTTCCGCGGCCTCGCGCCATGCCGCAATGGTGATCGACATGAACACCGGCCAGACGCTGCTCAGCGAGCAGGCCGATGAGCCGCGCTATCCTGCGTCGCTGACCAAAATGATGACGATCTACATGGTGTTCGAGGAGATCGAAGCCGGTCGGCTGATGCCGTGGACAAAACTCAAAGTCAGCCAGGAGGCGGCCGCGGCGGCGCCGACCAAGCTCGACCTGGAGCCCGGTGAGCAGATCGGCGTCATGGACGCGATCAAGTCACTGATTACCAAGTCGGCCAACGACATGGCGATCGTGCTGGCCGAGGCGGTCGGCGGCACGGAAGCGAAGTTCGCCGAGTTGATGACGCAGAAGGCGCGCGCGCTCGGCATGAGCCGTACGACATTCCGCAACGCATCCGGGTTGCCGGACAGCGGACAGGTTACGACCGCGCGCGACATGCTGACGCTTGCCATGCGTCTGCAGGACGATTTCCCGAAACAGTTTCCATTATTTGCCGGCAAGGCATTCTCCTACGACGGCGCTACGCACCGCAACCACAATACGCTGCTCGGCACTTTCGAGGGCGTCGATGGCATCAAGACCGGCTACACGCGGATGTCGGGTTTCAATCTCGTGACGTCGATGCGGCGCGGCGAAAAACACCTTGTCGCGGCTGTATTCGGCGGCGCAACGGCCGGTACGCGCAACGTTACGATGCGGACAATCCTGACGCGCACGCTGCTCAAGGCCTCGGTGAAGAAGACGCGTAAGCCGGCCCCCGTTCCGGTTGCACGTGCCAAACCAGCGATCCGGCCGCCGGTCGTCACCGCGGCGTTGCCGTCGATCGCGACGAAGCCGAAGGCCGCACCCGTGATTGCCGCTGAACCGGCCGTAAAACCCGCCGAGATTGCAAGTCTCCGTCCGACCACCGCCGGTCCGGCTGAAGGCAACAACGAAGTCATCCAGGAAGCCGTGTCGGAACCGGTTAGCGCGACGCCGCCCTTCACATATGAGATCGCCAAGGTCAGGCCGGTGATGGTCGCCGTCAGGGGTCGTTCACTTGCCACGCCGGTTCACCCCGCTGCCGCGCCTGCGC
>JBGTIU010000089.1:0-21528 GCA_041745515.1 Hyphomicrobiaceae bacterium
GATGCGGTGGCTGCCGCAGCCGCGCACGTCGGCGTCGACTGCCGTATCGATCGTGCGGTCTCGCAGCCGAACGCGGGCCATCTGGCGCGCATCGCCGGCTACCTGCCGGTGCTCGATTCACCAAAACCGATCTACCTGAGAGATGCGGACGCGCTGCCGCACGCTGGCATGTCGCTCACCCGAGTGCCACGAGAGACGCACCCATGATCGCAGCTGCCGCCAAGCTCGACGCGAAATATGTTTCGCTGAAAATCGCCGACCCGGATCACTCGGCCGAGATTGCCGGGCTGCATGTCGCGCTGTTCAATCCGGGCTGGGACGAGGCAGGTGTGCGGCCCCTGCTCGAAGCGCCGGCCGCCGTCGGATTCTTGGCCCGCATTGGTATTCCGCCGGTGACCACGGGCTTCATCATCGGCCAAGTGGCGGCCGACGTGTCCGAGATTATCTCGATCGGCGTTGCGCCCGCGTGGCAGCAGCGCGGCCTGGGGCGTATCCTGTTCGGAGCGTTCAGCCGAGCGGTAACGCGAGCTGGCGCCAGCCGCGTGTTTCTCGACGTGGCCGCCGACAACACAGCTGGCCTAGCGCTCTACAACAGTCTCGGCTGCGTCGAAGTCAGTCGCCGCAAGGGCTATTACATGCGCCACGAGGCTCCGGCGGTGGACGCAATCGTGATGACGGCAGCGTTGGTATAGTTTTTCGGTTCGGCTAACTGGAGCGCGATGCGC
The DNA here is from genome assembly GCA_041745515.1 of Hyphomicrobiaceae bacterium. Classification (GTDB taxonomy): domain Bacteria; phylum Pseudomonadota; class Alphaproteobacteria; order Rhizobiales; family Hyphomicrobiaceae; genus JAKFWF01. Next base: position 726 of record JBGTIU010000089.1, read on the forward strand.
CCTCGTTCACCCCGCCATTTCCTCGCGGAGCATTTCAAGATCCAGCCACTGTTCCTCCGACTTGGCGAGCGCGTCTTCTGCGGACCTGAGCTGCGCAACCGCGGCTTGGAAGGCTACTGGCTCACGGTCGAACAGATCGGCGGTCGCGAGCCTAGCCTGCAGGATCGCGACCTCAGCCGACAACTGCTCGATCCTTGACGGCAGCGCTTCGAGCGCATGTTTTTCTTTGAAAGACAGCTTGCGTTTGGGGCGCTTGATCCTGGCCGTCGGCAAGAGTTTAGGCCCACCTCCCCTGGTCCCCGCCGCCTCGTTCCGTGCACTCGGCAGATCCGCGCCCTGGCGCTGCGCGATCATGTCGGAATAACCGCCGGCATATTCCGTCCAGCGGCCATTGCCTTCGGCCGCTACGACGCTGGTGACGATGCGATCGAGAAAGTCGCGATCGTGGCTGACCAACAGCACGGTCCCAAGGTAGTCGGCGAGCAGTTCCTGCAGCAGATCGAGCGTTTCGAGGTCGAGATCGTTGGTCGGCTCGTCGAGCACCAGCACGTTTGAAGGTTTCGCGAGCACGCGCGCCAGCAGTAACCGTGCCCGCTCGCCGCCCGAGAGCACGTGCACGGGGCTGCGCGCCTGCTCGGGCTGGAACAGGAAGTCCTTCATGTAGCTTGCGACATGACGCACCTGACCATTGACTGTGACTTTGTCGCTCTTGCCGCCGGTTAACGCTTCGGTGACGGTCCAGTCGGGTTTCAGCTCATCGCGGCGCTGGTCGAGCTTGACAAGTTCGAGGTTCGCGCCCTGGCGCACGGTGCCGGTATCGGGTTCGAGTTCGCCGATCAGCATCTTCAAAAGGGTGGTCTTGCCAGCGCCATTCGGGCCGACAAGACCGAGCCGATCGCCGCGCGCCAAGCGCAACGACACATTGTCAACTAGGCTCAAGCCGTCGAACGACTTTGAAATGCCGAGCGCCTCGGCGACGAGCTTGCCCGATGAACCGGCCTCTGACGCCGTCATCGTGACCACGCCTGTCACCGCACGTGCCTCGCGCTTCTGTCTGCGCATGTCGGCCAGCAGAGCAACGCGGCGCACGTTGCGCTTACGCCGGCCGGTAACGCCGCCGTGCATCCATTGCTGCTCGCGTGCAATCCGGCGATCGAGCTTGTGTGCTTCAATCTCTTCCAGATCCAGGACCTCGTCGCGCCAGGCTTCGAATGTCGCAAAGCCCTTCTCGTTGCATCGCGTCAGCCCTCGATCGAGCCAAATAGTGGTGCGCGACAGGTTCTCAAGAAAGCGACGGTCGTGACTGATCAGCACGATGGCCGCACGCAGGCCTTTCAGCTCGGCTTCGAGCCATTCGATGGCGGGCAGGTCGAGGTGGTTGGTCGGCTCGTCGAGCAACAGGATCTCTGGATCGGGTGCCAGCACGCGTGCAAGCGCGGCGCGCCGCGCCTCGCCTCCCGACAGCCTCACCGGATCCTCGGCGCCTGTCAGTCCGAGCGTATCCAGCAGCATTCGGGGGCGATGGTGGTCGCCGAGTGGACCAAGGCCCGATTCGACATAGTCGAGGGTCGTCGCAAACCCTGAAAAATCCACATCCTGGGTCAGGTAACGCACAACCGAACCAGGGTGAATGAAGCGCTCGCCTTTATCGGGCTCGATCATGCCGGCAGCAATTTTGAGCAACGTCGACTTGCCGGATCCGTTGCGCCCGACGAGGCAGATGCGGTCGCCTGCAACCACTGAAAGCTCCGCCCCCGTAAGCAACGGCGTGCCGCCGAATGTCAGGTGGATATCGCGTAGCGTCAGGAGTGGCGGGGCCATAAGATCGGTCTTCCAGGTTGTCGTGACGACTTCTGCCACAGGCGGTATCGTGAAGCCACCCGCCGACATTGCCCGTATCCATTCCCCTGAAACTGGTGCTAGCCTGTTGTGCGGCGTCATGTTGCGCGGCTTATCGCATCAACACACCCGCGAGTGGTGCCGACCTCGAGTTGTTAGGGAGAACAAACATGATGATGAAGACGTGGCGGAGCTTGGCTGCCGCAGGCGCATTAGTGACCGGCACGGTCCCGGCCGCTGCGCAGATCGAACTGCACTGGTGGCACGCTATGACCGGCGCCAACAACGAGGTCATCGTGAAACTGGCGGAAGAGTTCAACGCGACGCAGAAGGACTACAAGGTCGTGCCCTCCTACAAGGGCAGCTATCCCGACACCATGAATGCCGGGATCGCGGCATTCAGAGCCAACAATCCTCCGCACATCATGCAGGTGTTCGAAGTCGGCACGGCGACGATGATGGCAGCCAAAGGTGCCGTGAAGCCGGTGCAGGATCTGATGAAGGAGGCCGGCGAGTCCTTCGATCCGAAGAATTATCTGCCGGGCATCACCGGCTACTATTCGACGGCCAAGGGCGAGATGCTGTCGTTCCCGTTCAATTCGTCCTCGATGGTGATGTGGATCAATAAGGACCAGCTGAAAAAGGCCGGTATCGAGAACCCGCCGAAGACCTGGCCGGAGGTGTTCGAAGCCGCAAAGAAACTGCGCGCGTCGGTGTCACCGACCTGTGGCTTCTCGACCGCCTGGACCACCTGGGCACATCTCGAACAGCTTTCGGCATGGCACAACGTGCCGCTGTCGACGAAGGCCAACGGCCTCGACGGGTTCGATACCGAATTGAAATTCAACTCGCCAGTTCACGTGAAACATCTGAGTTCGCTGGTGGAGTTGCAGAAAGACAAATCGTTCGACTACGCCGGCCGCACAAACACTGGCGAAGGCCGTTTCACATCTGGCGAATGCCCGATCTTCCTGACGTCGTCGGCGTTCTATGGCAACGTCAAAGCCAACGCCAAGTTCGATTTCACTGCCGTGCCGATGCCCTACTACCCGGATGTCGCGGGGGCGCCTCAGAACTCGATCATCGGTGGCGCCTCGCTGTGGGTGATGTCCGGCAAGCCAGCGGCAGAGTACAAGGGTGTCGCCAAGTTCTTCACGTTCCTGTCCGACACCGACCGGCAGATGAAACTGCATATCGAGTCGGGCTATCTGCCGATCACCAATGCGGCCTATGAGAAAACACGCGCATCCGGATTCTACGAGAAGAATCCTGGCCGTGACACGCCGCTGGTATCGCTGAACAACAAACCACCAACCGAGAACAGCAGAGGCCTGCGGCTCGGCAATATGGTGCAGATGCGCGATATGTGGGCCGAGGAGATCGAGGCGGCGTTGCAAGGCACGAAGCCACCGCAGAAAGCTCTCGACGATGCCGTGGCTCGTGGCAACGTCGTGCTGCGTCAGTTCGAGAAATCGGTCACGCGGTAATGCCTTGGGCGTAACGGCAGCAGCGCTGCCTCAACCTCTCCGAGGTCATCCCGGGGCTTGTCCCCGGGACCCATCTAGCAGAAAATTCGGGCGGTTCAGTTTGTGGCGCGATGGGTCCCGGCAACAAGTGCTGGGATGACAATCTTGTTGTGGTCGCCAGCGCCACGTCACAGCTCAGATCGAGGCTGAAGTTAGGGGAACTGCGGTCCGGATGGAAAAGCGCTCGATCTTTGGTGGCTGGACAATTCCGCTCCTGCTGCTGGCGCCGCAACTGCTGGTCACGCTCGTGTTCTTCTACTGGCCGGCGAGCCAAGCGGTCTGGCAGTCGTTTCTGTTGCAGGACGCGTTTGGGCTGAAAACCGACTTCGTGTGGTTCGAGAACTATCGCGATCTGCTGGCCCAGCCTGATTACTACAAGTCGATGGGAACGACGTTTGTGTTTGCCGCGGCGGTCACGCTGCTGTCGCTGTCGATCGCGCTCATGCTCGCCGTTCAAGCAGACAAGGCGATCAAAGGTGCTGCTGTCTACAAGACTTTGTTGATCTGGCCCTATGCCGTCGCCCCCGCCGTAGCCGGCGTGCTGTGGCTGTTCATGTTTCAGCCGTCATTGGGGCTCGTGGCTCGGGGCTTGAGAAATTCCGGCATCGATTGGAACCCGCTGCTCAACGGCAATCATGCGATGGCACTCGTCGTGCTCGCCTCGGTGTGGAAACAGATCAGCTACAATTTCCTGTTCTTCCTGGCGGGGCTCGCGGCCATCCCGCTGTCGGTCTATGAGGCCGCGGCAATTGACGGCGCATCGCCAATCCGCCGGTTCTGGACCATCACCTTGCCGCTGCTGTCGCCGACCGCGTTCTTCCTGTTGGTCGTCAACATCGTGTACGTTTTTTTCGATACGTTCGGCATCATCGACTCGGTAACGGGAGGCGGCCCGGCGAAGGCGACCGAAACGCTGGTCTACAAGGTCTATTCCGACGGCCGCCTTGGCGGCGATCTGGGCTCGTCGGCCGCCCAGTCGGTCATCCTGATGGTGATCGTCGTCGCGCTCACCGCTGTCCAGTTCCGCTATATCGAGCGCAAGGTGAACTACTGATGATCGAGCATCGCGGGCTTTGGCGAAACCTACTGCCGCACATCATTCTTTTGATCGGCGTCGCGATCATCGCATTCCCAGTCTACCTGTGTTTCGTTGGCTCGACGCATCCGCAGGATGTGATTGCCAACGGCAAAATGCCGCCTTCACCAGGGCCGCTGTTTTTCGAAACCTACTACAAGACGCTGTTTGTCGGCACCAGCGGCACGACGCGCCAGCCGGTGTGGCGGATGCTGGTCAACAGTGCGGTGATGGCAACGATCATCGCGACCGGCAAGATCGTCATCTCGATCCTATCGGCCTATGCGGTCGTCTATTTCAAGTTCCCATTCCGCATGGCGGCGTTCTGGCTGATCTTCATGACGCTGATGCTGCCGGTCGAGGTGCGCATCTATCCGACTTACAAGATCGCGGCCGATTTGCGCCTGCTCGACACCTATGCCGGGCTGACGGTGCCGCTGATCGCGTCGGCTACCGCGACGTTGTTCTTCCGCCAGTTCTTCCTGACCATCCCCGACGAGCTGATCGAGGCCTCGAAGCTCGACGGCGCAGGGCCGGTGGCGTTTTTCAAGGATACCGTGCTGCCGCTGTCGGTAACGAACATTGCCGCACTGTTTGTGATCCTCTTCATCTACGGCTGGAATCAATACCTGTGGCCGCTGCTGATCACTACGCGCGACGACATGCAGACCGTAGTGATCGGCATCAAGAAAATGATCGTTACAGCCGATGCCTTGACCGAATGGAACGTGGTGATGGCGACCGCCATGCTGGCGATGCTGCCGCCCGTGATGGTGGTGGTGCTGATGCAGCGATGGTTCGTCAAGGGCCTGGTCGAGACGGAGAAGTAGGGTTCATGGCATCGGTAACACTCGAGAATGTGCGCAAGGTCTACGCTGGTGGCGTCGAAGCGGTGAAGGGCTTGTCGCTGGTGGTTCCCGATGGCTCGTTCACGGTGTTGCTTGGGCCATCCGGCTGCGGGAAATCCACGCTGCTGCGTATGATCGCCGGCCTTGAAACGATCTCCAGCGGCACGATTGCGATCGCAGGCCGTACCGTCAACGAAATCGAGCCCGCCGATCGCGACATCGCCATGGTGTTCCAGAACTACGCGCTCTATCCGCACATGAGCGTCTACGACAACATGGCTTATGGCCTGCGCAACCGCGGCGTCGACAAGGCGACGATCGAGGCGCGCGTCGCGGAAGCTGCCCGTATGCTGGCCATTGAGCCGTTCCTGACCCGCAAGCCGCGTGCACTGTCCGGCGGCCAGCGTCAGCGTGTTGCGATGGGGCGCGCCGTGGTTCGCGAGCCGCAGGCGTTTCTTTTTGACGAACCCCTGTCAAACCTAGATGCAAAACTGCGGGTGCAGATGCGGCTCGAAATCCGCCGGCTGCACAACCGGTTGAAAGCGACCTCGATCTTCGTCACACACGATCAGGTCGAGGCGATGACGCTGGCCGACGACGTCGTGGTGATGAACGGGGGACGCATCGAACAAGCGGGGTCACCGGTCGACGTCTATCGGCAACCGGCATCGAAGTTCGTTGCGACCTTCATCGGCTCGCCGGCCATGAATTTGATCCCTGGCAAGGTGGTCGCGCCCGGCATCGCCGAGTGCACCAGCGACGGAGGCAGATTGGCGTTCGATGCCGATGTCTTCAATGCGTCCTCGGGGCAAACAGTCGAGATCGGTGTACGTCCGGAGGACTTGAGCATTGCATCGTCTGGTTCGCCGCACGTTCTGCTGCTCGCGCGCGAGTTCATCGAGGAGTTGGGCGCGACGCGGCTGATCCATGGGTTGGTAGGCGGCAATACCGCGGTCGTTATGGCGCTGCCGTCGGCCAGCGCGATGCCGAGCGAAGGAGCGCTCACGATTGCCGCCCCGGCCTCGGCCGTGCACCTGTTCGATGCTGCCACCGGGGCGAGCCTGCGGCGGGAGCGCTGACGCCCGCGTGCATCGACGCAAAATTTTATCGAGCCCGTGTCGGCGCCGGTCAAGGCCGAGCGTCTTTAAGGCACTGGCGGGATTGCCAGAGCATCGGGGCGAGCGGCAATCTTGCTCCCCGCAACAGCGAGCACAGACACCATGACCAAGAAACAACCGCAATCAACGTCACCCGCCGCAGCAACCAATACGGTCCGCCTGCACCGCGTCCTGGCCGCCAGCCCGGAGAAGGTCTATCGGGCGTTCCTCGACGCGGATGCCCTCGCCAAATGGCTGCCGCCCAGCGGCTTCACCGCCAAGGTCCACCACATGGACGGCAAAGTGGGTGGCACGTTCAGGATGTCGTTCACAAATTTCACGACAGGAAAGAGCCACGCCTTCGGCGGGGAGTATCTGGAGCTGCGTCCGCACGAGCGCATCCGCTACACCGATCGTTTCGACGACCCGAACCTGCCCGGGGTCATCCATGTCACGGTGACGTTGAAGAAGGTCTCTGTCGGCACCGAGATCAACATCGTGCAGGAGGGCTTGCCGGCGGTGATCCCGCTCGAGGCCTGCTATGTAGGCTGGCAGCAATCGCTGGCGCAGCTTGCGCCGCTTGTCGAGCCGGAGATCCCGGGGTAGGGCCGCTACCGCAATCACCGGATGCCAACATCTCGTTCGTCACATCAGCGTTGATCCGTGCTTGAATTGCAGTTGCGCGGGGGCGCGGCCTACACCGGTGGCCTCGTCGGCGCCAATCGGGGATCACCGCCATCATGGATCTGTTCGTGTTCTGCGCCATGTTGGCAGCCGCAGCGTTTCACGCCGGCTGGAATGCGATGTTGAAGCTCAATCTGCCGCCTATCGTCGCCATCTCGTTGGTCTCGGTCGGCAGCGCAATCGTGGTATTGCCGGCACTACCGTTCGTCGGCATTCCGGAGCCTTCGGCGTGGCCTTACATTTTCGGGTCCTTAGCCATTCACCTCGTCTACTACACGGCGCTCGGCGAAGCCTATCGTTCCGGTGATCTTGGGCTTGTCTATCCGATCGCTCGCGGTGCTGCGCCATTGCTTACCGCTGTTGGCGCGACGCTTTTGGTCGGGCAGCAACTCGGATCCACGGGTTGGATCGGCGTTGCGGTTCTGGCGGCAGGCGTGCTGGTGCTTTCTATGCGTGGTGGCAACACCGGAGCCGCGCCGAACTTTCATTCGATCGGATTCGCGCTGCTGACTGCGGCGACCATCTCGACGTACACGCTGATCGATGCCGTTGGTGCGAAGAGCGCAGGTTCTCCGCACGCCTACGCGGCTTGGCTCTTCCTGATCGACGGCTGCATGATGACAGCGTTTGGTCTCTGGCGGTTTCCAGCCGCATTTACAGGGGCGCTCCGCTCGAATTTGACTCTGGTCCTGGTCGGTGGTGGCATGGCTGCCGCTGCTTATTGGACGACGATCTGGGCCATGACGGTCGCGCCGATTGCTCTCGTTGCGGCGTTGCGCGAGACCAGCGTGCTGATGGCCGCGTTGATCGGGGTTGTGTTTCTGCGCGAGCCTGTTCTTCCGGCGCGGTTGCTGGCGGCCGGCATGGTCGTCGCCGGCATCATGTTGATCCGTCTGCATTGAGGCGGGATTTCGGGTAGTGTGCAATCCGCGCCTTGGTATAGTTGGAAGTCACTTCACTCTTCCCCGTGGGGCCTAACATTGATCGCAAGAATTCTCATTGTCGACGGCAGCCCGGCCGTCACCCAAGATGCGGTGTCAGTCTCCGGCGGAGCGCGCAGCGGCGAGAACTATGCGGCAGCTTTGCAATCGCAGTCGCGCGCGATAGCGGCCCCTCTCGATTTTTTTATTCTTGCGGCAGGCGACGGCGAAGGGCTGCCACAAGGGATGGCGCTGTCAGACTTTCACGGCATTGCCTGGACGGGTTCCCCGTTCAGTACCTACGAGAAGATTCCGGCCGTAACGTCGCAGATCGCGCTGGCGCGAGCCGCGTTCGAATCCGGAGTGCCATGCTTCGGAAGTTGCTGGGGGCTGCAGGTGATGGCGGTCGCGCTTGGCGGCCAAGTGCGCCTCAATCCGAAGGGCTACGAAATCGGTATTGCGCGGCAGATCACGCTTAACGAAGCTGGACGCAGCCACCCGATGTTCAACAGCAAGCTGCCGGTTTTCGACGCAATTTGTACACACCAGGACGATGTTGCCCTGTTGCCGAGCGGGGCGCGGTTGCTTGCCGGTAACGACGTCAGCGATGTGCAGGCGGTCGAGATCGCCGATGGCAACCGTTCGTTCTGGGGGGTGCAGTATCACCCCGAGTTCGACCTAAGGCAGATTGCGGTGTTGATGCGGCGGCGATCCGCTCGATTGGTCAAGGATGGTTTCGCCGAAACGGTCGGTGAGATCGAGGCCGTTTCGGCCGACTTTCTTAGGCTGCATCAAGACCCGACTCGTCGCGACCTGAGCTGGCGCTACGGCATTGGTCGCGATGTGCTCGAGCCCGACCGGCACCGGCGCGAATTCGCCAACTGGCTGAGCGTAAAGGTTGCGCCGAGGCTTGAAGGCATGAACAAAGCTGACTGACAGAACAGTTGCTATCAAATCGCGATTACCGCTGCGATCAATATAGTTAAAGTATAAATCAACCATACTCTTATCAGACATCTTGCACGTTAACCATTAACGAAAATTGGTGTCCCATTTCAGGACGCCTGTGCCAAGGCTCCGCCCGTGCAGCCGGGGCCGTCCTATTTTCTGTGGCCCTGCTTCACTCCAGTGGAGTTACGAGGGGCAGAAAGAATGAATCCTCAATTTCGGCAGTTTCTTGCTGGCGGCTTCGTGCTGCTCGCCGTCACACTCACAAAGCCGACCACGGCCCTGGCTGATGGGTCTCACGAGACGATGAGCGGCGGTATATTTACCAAGTTCGGGGCCGACACCGTGAACGAAGCGGAGCGTTCAGTTACCCGCCGAGGGGTTAGCGCCTCCCGTCGCGAAAACCGCGAAAATGGCTCCCGTTCGTCAAAGCGGCGGTCCAAGGGGCGGCAGGTCGCAAGTCTTGGCAACGGCGCATCGCACTACACGCCGCCCAAAGGTAGTCTATCCGGTGGCAGCAACATTCGCTGGGCTGCCAACGCGGCCTGCCTCAACGGCACCCTACGTGGCGTCGTGGCCAGCATAGCCGCGAGTTTCGGCGCCGTCACCGTTTCCTCGACCTGCCGCAGCGTGCGCCGCAATGCCAGGGCCGGCGGAGCGCCGAGATCCTATCATCTGACCGGCAACGCCGTCGATTTCCGTGTCAGAGGCAACATCTCCGGCGCGGCGTCGTATTTGTCTTCGCGCGGTGGCGGCTACAAGCACATGGGCGGCGGCCTGTTCCACATCGACACCGGGCCACGCCGCCCGTTCTGACGGCTCGAATACGCTCGTCTGCGGTTCCGGCGAAACTGATCCACCAATCGGGCCACGGCGCAGTGGTCCGAGGGCAACCCGCATGTTCGTCAGCCTTTAGCTTGCAGTTTTCGTATGCTAGCGTGGGCTCGGAATGCAGGTATTGAGATGGGTCAGGAGCGTCGTATGAGCGTTGGAAAAATCTCGGCAGTGGTCGCGGCGGCGGTGCTGGCAGCGACGCCGCTTGCCGCGCAGGATCTGAAAATCGGGCTCGCGGCAGAGCCGTCGGCGATGGATCCGCACTTTCACAATCTGACGCCGAACAGCAGCTTGCTGAGTCACGTTTTCGATCGTCTGGTCGAGACAGCGCCCGACAACAAGCTGATCCCCGGCCTTGCCGAAAGTTGGAAAACCATCAACGACACGACCTGGGAATTGAAGCTGCGCAAGGCGGTCAAATGGCACGACGGGGCGCCATTCACCGCTGATGATGTGAGCTTCACCTTCGAACGCGCTCCGAATGTGCCGAACAGCCCGTCGGGCTTCGCCGGCGTCGTCAAAGGCAAGACCGTCAAGAAGATCGACGACCATACGATACACATCAGCACCGCGGCGCCTCACCCGTTGATGCCGAACGACCTCTCGAACCTGTTGATCGTGTCGAAGAAGCACGGCGATGGCGCCAAGACCGAGGACTACAATTCCGGCAAGGCCGCGATCGGCACCGGCGCATACAAGTTCGCGGCCTATGTGCCGGGCGACCGGATCGAGCTGATGGCCAATCCCGATCACTGGGCCGGCAAGCCGACGTGGTCGAAGCTGCTGTTCAAGCCGATCAAGGCCGGCCCGGCCCGTGTTGCCGCCTTGCTTGCCGGCGACGTCGACCTGATCGAGGATGCACCTACCGCCGACATCGAGCGTCTCAAGAAGGATCCGAACATCGTCGTCAGCCAGGGCGTGTCACGGCGGGTGATCTATTTCCACATGGATCAGTTTCGCGACGAGACTCCATTTATCACCGCCAAGGACGGATCTAAGATCAAGAACCCGCTGAAGGACAAGCGCGTGCGTATGGCGCTTTCGAAGGCCATCAATCGCGACGCGATTGTCTCTCGCGTCATGGAAGGTGTGGCAATTCCGGCGGGACAGTTGCTCGACGCGAGCTTCTTCGGCACGTCGAAGACACTGAAACCCGTTGCCCACGATCCTGAAGGCGCCAAGAAGTTGCTGGCCGAGGCGGGCTTCCCGAACGGCTTCAAGATGACACTGCACGGTCCCAACGGTCGCTACACCAACGATGTGAGGATCGCGGAAGCCGCGGCGCAGATGTTCACCCGTATCGGCGTCGAGACCACGATCGAGACATTGCCGCCGGCTGTGTTCTTCAACCGCGCCTCGATTGGCGCCAACGGTCAGCCGGAATTCTCATTCATTCTCGTCGGCTGGGGCTCCGACACCGGCGAAACGTCGAGCCCGCTGAAATCTCTGCTCGGTACCTTTGACAAGGACAAGGGTACTGGCACCGCCAACCGCGGCCGTTACTCCAACCCCGAACTCGACAAACTCGTCGAGCAGGCGCAGGCGACCGTCGATGACGCCAAGCGCCAGGATCTTCTCGCCAAGGCCTCCGAGCTTGCCATGGGAGACGTGGGCCTGATCCCGTCGCACTACCAGGTCAACACCTGGGCGACCAAGAAGGGGTTGAAGTACACGGCCCGTGCCGATGAGAACACAGTGGCAATGGACGTGTCGAAGTAGTCGTGGCAAAAGCCCTCTCCCCGTTTTCACGGGGAGAGGGCAGAGGCCTGATTCTTATCGGGCCGAGGGTGAGGGGCAGCCGCTGGCTCCGAACCCGTTGCCGCCCCTCACCTTCGGCCAGCCCTCGACGGGCTGGCCTCTTCCTCTCCCCGCACGCGGGGAGAGGGCAACAACGTGGATCCATATGCGATTGCCCTCCCCCTCGAGGGGGGCGGGAAAAGCGGAAGAGGCGAGGCTTGAATCGCCCTGGTAGTGGTATGAGCCGGCGGCAGGTTTGATCACTGTACCGCCGCCGCATCCGATCGGCACGACATGGAGCCATTTCAGTGACCGCGTTCATTCTCCGCCGGTTGATGCAAAGCGTCGGCGTCGTCATCGTGATGTCGCTGATCGTGTTCTTCGGCGTGCACGTCGTCGGCGATCCGGTCTACCTGCTGATTAATCCGATGGCGGATCAAAAGGAGATCGAGGCCGCGATCAAGGCACTCGGCCTCGATCGGCCGATCTGGGAGCAGTACTGGCACTTCGTCTCGGGCGCTCTGCGCGGTGACCTCGGGCGTTCGTTCATCTTCGGCGAGCCGGCACTTACGGTCATCGTTCAGCGCATGCCGGCGACGATCGAGCTGGCGCTGGCGGCGCTGGTGATGGCGATCGTGTTCGGCATCCCGCTCGGGCTCTATGCTGGACTGAAACCCAACGGCCGGATCTCCAAGGTCATCATGGCCGGCTCGATCGTCGGATTCTCGCTGCCGACGTTCTGGGTCGGCCTGATGCTGATCATGGTGTTCGCGGTGATGCTGGGCTGGTTGCCATCGACAGGCCGGGGCCAGACGGCGACGGTGCTCGGGATCACGTCGAGCCTGTTCACCTGGAACGGGCTGTCGCATCTGGCCTTGCCGGCGATCAATCTCGCACTGCTGAAGATCAGCCTCGTCGTGCGGCTGGCGCGCGCCGGAACGCGGGAGGCGATCCATCAGGACTATATCAAGTTCGCCCGCGCCAAGGGTCTGTCGGAGCGGCGCGTCATCGGCGTGCACCTGCTGAAAAACATCCTGATTCCGGTGGTGACCGTGCTCGGCCTCGAGTTCGGCAACCTCGTCGCGTTCTCGGTGGTGACGGAGACGATCTTCGCCTGGCCCGGCATGGGAAAGCTGCTGATCGCCTCGATCCAGAGCCTCGACCGCCCGGTCATCGTTGCCTATCTGATCATGATCGTGCTGCTGTTTGTCGTCATCAACCTCGTGGTCGACATACTATATTCGGTGCTTGATCCGCGCGTCAGGCTTGGCGAGGCCAGCGCATGAGCATCGTCGAAACACCTGTGTCATCGATCGAACCCGCGATCGAGGAGGACCCCGCAATTGCGCTGCCGGAGACTCCGTTCCGCCTGTTCGTCTCCGAGTTTCTCGAAAGCCGGGTCGCGACCGCGGCGCTCGTGACTCTGGCCGCGATCATCGTGCTCGCCATTGCCGCGCCGTGGATTACCCCGCAGAACCCCTATGATCTGGCGCAGGTCGATGTGATGGACAGCCGCCTGCCGCCAGGCACGAAAGCGACGGCTGGATACACCCACTGGCTCGGCACCGACGGTGCCGGCCGTGACCTTCTGAGCGCGATGATCTACGGCCTGCGCATTTCGCTCATCGTCGGCGTGATGTCGGGCCTGATCGCGGTGGTGCTGGGAACTACCATCGGCATGGCCGCCGCCTACGCCGGCGGGCGTGTCGAGAACGTGATCATGCGCATCGTCGATCTGCAACTGTCGTTCCCCGCGATCCTACTGGCGTTGATGCTGATTGCCGTGCTCGGCAAGGGCGTCGACAAGATCATCATTGCGCTGGTGACCGTGCAGTGGGCCTACTACGCACGGACCGTGCGCGGCACCGCGCTCGTCGAAATGCGCAAGGAGTACATCGAAGCTGCGCGCTGCCTGGGGCTGTCGTCGGCACGCGTGCTGTTCAAGCATATTCTGCCGAACTGCGTGGCCCCACTGATCGTAGTCGCGACCGTCTTGACCGCGCATGCGATCTCGCTCGAAGCCACGCTGTCGTTCCTCGGCGTCGGGCTGCCGCAGACAGAACCATCGCTTGGGCTGCTGATCTCGAACGGTTTCGAGTACATGCTGTCTGGAAAATACTGGATCAGCTTCTTCCCGGGCTTCGTACTGTTGTTGACGATCGTTGCCATCAACCTCGTCGGCGATCAGTTGCGCGACGTGCTGAATCCAAGGTTGAAGAGATGAACAGCGGCGCGACGCTCGAGGTCGAAGATCTCAAGACGCATTTTTTCACGAAAGCCGGTGTGGTGAAAGCGGTTGACGGCGTGAGCTTTGCCGTGCGCAAGGGGGAAATACTCGGGCTTGTCGGAGAATCTGGCTCCGGCAAGTCAATCACCGGCTTTTCGATCCTGGGACTGCTCGATCCGCCAGGCCGCATCGTCTCGGGCGCCATCCGCTTCAAGGGACGGGACCTGGCGAAGCTCAGCGACGAGGAGATGCGTTCGCTTCGCGGCAATCGCATCGCCATGATCTTCCAGGATCCGATGATGACGCTCAATCCGGTCCTGCGCGTCGACACGCAGATGGTCGAGGCGGTGCTGGCGCACCAGAAGGTCAGCAAGACGGAAGCGCTGAGGCTCGCCCGCGATGCGCTGGCGCTGGTCGGCATTCCCGCTCCCGAGCGCCGCTTGCGGTCTTATCCGCATGAGCTGTCGGGCGGCATGCGCCAGCGCGTTGCGATAGCGATTGCCTTCATCAACAAGCCCGACCTCATCATCGCCGACGAGCCCACGACCGCGCTCGATGTGACGATCCAGGCGCAGATTCTTTACGAGGCGCAGGAGTTGTGCCGCAAGACCGGCACGGCCATGGTGTGGATCACGCATGATCTGGCGGTGATCTCGGCGCTCGCCGACCGGATCGTGGTAATGTACGCCGGCCGCATCGTCGAGGCGGGCCTTGCCGATGACGTGATCTCCCGACCGCTCCATCCCTACACCGATGGCCTGCTCGGCTCGGTGCCGACGCGCAACCAGCGTGGGCAACGCCTGACGCAGATTCCAGGTATGACGCCGTCGCTGCTCAATCTGCCGATCGGTTGCGCGTTCTCCACGCGCTGCCCGCGCGCCGCGGCCGAGTGTTCCAAAGAGCAAGCCGTCCGCGAAGTCATGCCGGGGCGACGCGTGCGATGCTGCCGCCCCTTGATGGCCGAGGAGGTGGCGTGAGTTCGAAACCACCCATTATCGAAGCGAAAGGGTTGTCGAAGCGGTTCGTGAAGCGGCTCGACCTGGCAGCCAAGGTCGCCGTCCGCCTCGGCTCGTCGATGGTCGAAGAGACAGTGCACGCAGTCGATAGCGTCGATCTGAAACTGGAGACCGGCGAGGTCGTCGGTCTCGTCGGTGAGTCCGGCTGCGGGAAATCGACGCTCGGCCGCATGATCGCGGGCCTGCTACCGCCATCCCAGGGGCAAGTGTTCTACAAAGGGCGGGATCGCGCGGCGCTCGATGGCGAGGCCGCGAAAGCCGCACGGCTCGCGGTGCAGATGATCTTCCAGGACCCTTATGCGTCGCTCAATCCGCGCGCCCGAGTCGAAAGCATCATCGGCGAAGCACCGCTCGTGCATCGACTGACCACGCGCGGCGAAATGCCTGCGTATGTCGATGAGGTGCTGGCCCGCGTTGGATTGTCGCCTGACTTCAAACGCCGCTACCCGCACCAGTTTTCCGGCGGCCAACGCAGCCGCATCGGCATTGCGCGCGCGCTCGCTGTCAAGCCGGAGTTTCTGGTTTGCGACGAGGCCATTGCCGCGCTTGACGTGTCGATCCAGGCGCAGGTCATCAACCTGTTCATGGACCTGCGTGAAGCGTACAACCTGACTTATCTGTTCATCAGCCATGATCTTGGCGTCGTCCAGCATATCGCAGATCGCATCGCAATCATGTACCTGGGCCGCGTAGTGGAGATGGCGCGGACGGAGCATTTGTTCGCGGCACCCAACCATCCGTACGCTCGTGCGTTGTTAGCGGAGGTGCCGCGGGTCGGGCGCACCAAGCGAGTCTTCCAGCCCGTGAAAGGCGAGATCCCATCGCCGCTCGATCCGCCCTCAGGCTGCCATTTCCATCCGCGGTGCCCAATGACATTCGAGCGCTGCAGACATGAAGCGCCACGATTGCGCGAGATAGCGCCGGGGCGTCATTCGGCATGCCATCTGAATGATGCGGTTTGAGCGAACTGCAAGAAAAAGCGCGCAGATCAGAAATTACTGATCAAAGGTTGGTGCCAAGTCGCCGCGGCGCGACGCCGGAACTGCTTGTTGCGCGGGTTGCGCCTTGTTTCGTAGCGCCTCGCTGCGGATGGTGGGTGCAGCCCAGGGACCAGAAATCTGCATCTTCGAGATCGGTTCCGGTGGCTTGACTGCGGCCGCGGCGATACCGCCTTTGGGTGCCACCGGCATTCGCGAGATCGTAAGATTGAGGCGGCCGGTCGAGAGATCAGCTGTACCGGAGATCGCCGTCACTTCATCTTTCGAATTGGCACGCAGATCCTCCGCCAGCACTACTCCATTGGTAATGCTGAACCTGCCGTCGATCTCGTCGAATACCGTTTGGCCCCGCGCTCCGGCGCGCCAGCCCTCGAGGGCACGTTTCTCGGCGGCGGCGCTCAGCGCTTGAAGGTCGACGCCTAGTCTTGTGCCCGATCCTCGAACATTGGCGACGGCCTTGCCGGTAGCAGCATCGACCAACTCGCGCCCGCTTCTGCCGGTTGCCGTCAAGTCGGTCGTGACCGTACCCCGGCCGGTGGCCACTGCATGTCCCCACAGCGCGGTTGTCGCGCGCGCCAGATCGACATCTTCCAACCTGCCTCGCAGCGTCACCCGGGGGACGCGGCCATTGACGTCGGCAATCAGCTGCCCGCTGCCTCGACCACCGTCGAACTCGACCGCCCCTAGATCGGCAAGCAGACGGCCATTGGCGAGAGACAGCGCAGCCGCCGAGCGCCCTAGTTGGATGACGCCGATTTTGACGCGATCAGCGGAGACGCGCAGGTCGGCATCGAAGTGCTGCGCCAGGGGTAATGAAATTTCGGCCTCGGCAAATGACTCGTAGATTTTGCCACCCGCCGACAAGCCGCGGCTTGTGTCGGCGAAGTAGCGTGACAGGTCCAGGGCCGTCAGTGCCAATGTTCCACCAATCGACGGCCGCGGATCGGAGAATTTGAAGCTTAACGCGCCGGTGGCTTCATTGCCGTCCATCTTGAAAACGGCCTTGTTCAATGCCAATGCGGCGCCGGTCCACTCGAGTTGACCGCGACCGGCCACATCGCGCAGGCCGGTTCCTGCCGGCCACGCCGCGCCCAACCATCGCGCGGCCTGTCTGATGTCGGGGATCGAGAAGTCGATCGCGCCCAGCAACTGCAGCGTGCCGCCAACGACAACGCGGCCGTCGAACGACGCCGTCAAGCGCTGGCTCTTGAACGTGAATTTCAACGGCGTCGTCGAACCGGTGCGTTTCTCGGCGGGGGCAGCCAAAATTGTTTCGAAAGTCACACTCTGACCACGTACGACCGCGGAGCCTTTGACCGACACGGACCGGCGTTTGTGACTGATCTCGGCTTCGACATCGGAGAATGTTTCGCTATGGCCATCGGGAAGCGTGATCGTAACGCTGCTCCTGCGCAAGGTGGCCGTCTCGAATTGCAGACCAGAAAATGCTTCGAGCAAAGGCGACAGCGCCGCGGTCGCATTGGCTTGGATGCCGGGTTGGTCACCCTCGACGCGCAGGCTCGCGCCATCAACGATCAGGCGCGCCGTACGCCCAGCCGTCGCAACGCCAGCAATTGACGCCAGGCCGGATGCCTCTGCTGTATGGATCGTACCGCGCTCGATCGTGAGCTTAGGCACCTGCGCCACGACAATCGGCGACGAGACCGTATAGCTGTCAAGGGGAGACGCTACCACCGAACTGCTGCCTAGTGAGAAATCCACAGGGCCAGCGGAGATCAGCAGTGGTGCGGCCAACCCGAAGGTCAGCCAGCCAAGCACGACCAGACCGATGGTCAGGCCGCGTTTTCCGGATCCCCGAGCGTGCATAATCTATTCGCCCATGACCACTGCAGCTGTGTCATCCATAAGCGCTGTCCCGACCGGTCGATTTATGCCAAGCGATCGGCTGTTCAACGCAACACGGCGTCGGCCCTCGCGACGGCCTCTTCATTAGCGCGTCGAGGGCAAACATACAACCGGATGCTGCGGGAGAACGATGCATTCCTTGCATGAATCAATTAACCGCTTAGGTGACGGCGTGTTACCCGGGGTCGTTGCCGTATGCGCTTGATTGCGCAGGCGAGCCGGCTGATAGTGCGGCACATTGTGCCGGCCGGAACTGTCGGCCGGAGTTCATACGATTTGCTGTGCATCGATGCGTGTGCGACGACACCGGTGTCGGACGGGCGAAGGCGAGGGATCAATGGGCAAGGTCTACACGGATGCAGCGAGCGCCGTTTCAGGCGTCTTGACCGACGGCATGATCATCATGTCGGGAGGCTTCGGGCTGTGCGGTATACCCGACCTGCTGATCGAGGCGATTCGGAAAGCCGGCGTGCGCAACCTGACGGTGATCTCCAACAACGCCGGCATCGACGGTGTCGGCCTCGGGTTGTTGCTCGAGACCGGGCAGATCAAGAAAATGATCTCGTCCTATGTCGGGGAAAACAAGCTGTTTGCCGAGCAGTATCTGTCGGGCAAGCTGGAACTCGAGTTCAACCCGCAAGGCACGCTCGCCGAACGCATCCGAGCCGGCGGCGCCGGCATTCCGGCGTTCTTCACCAAGACCGGCTACGGCACGGTGATCGCCGAAGGCAAGGATGTGCGCGAATTCGACGGCGAAAGTTACATCATGGAGCGCGGCCTGGTAGCCGACCTGTCGATCGTCCACGCCTGGAAGGGCGACACCGAAGGCAACCTCATCTATCGCAAGACCGCGCGCAACTTCAATCCGATGATGGCATCGGCCGGCCGCGTGACGATTGCGCAAGTCGAACAACTCGTCGAACCAGGCCAGATCGATCCCGATCACATCGTCACGCCGGGCATCTTCGTGCAGCGCATGATCGTCGCCAAGGGTGCCGCAAAACGCATCGAGCAGCGCACCACACGCAAGCGCGCCTAAGTCGAACCAGGAGCATTCCAGATGGCATGGACACGGGATCAGATGGCGGCGCGCGCGGCCAAGGAACTGCGAGATGGGTTCTACGTCAATCTCGGCATCGGCATCCCGACGCTGGTTTCGAATTTCATTCCACCGGGGA
Organism: Hyphomicrobiaceae bacterium; assembly: GCA_041745515.1. Taxonomy (GTDB): domain Bacteria; phylum Pseudomonadota; class Alphaproteobacteria; order Rhizobiales; family Hyphomicrobiaceae; genus JAKFWF01. Next base: position 19,519 of record JBGTIU010000089.1, read on the forward strand.
TGTCGGTGCAGCTGCAGAGCGAGAACGGCATGCTCGGCATGGGCCCGTTCCCGTTCGAGGGCGAGGAGGACGCCGATCTCATCAATGCCGGCAAGCAGACCATTACCGAGCTGCCGACCACGAGCTATTTTTCCAGTGCCGACAGTTTCGCGATGATCCGCGGCGGGCATATCGATCTGTCAATCCTCGGCGCCATGCAAGTGGCGGAGAATGGCGATCTCGCGAACTGGATGATCCCCGGCAAGATGGTGAAAGGCATGGGCGGCGCGATGGACCTGGTCGCCGGCGTCAAGCGCGTGGTCGTCGTCATGGAGCACGAGGCCAAGGGCGAACCGAAGCTGCTGAAGAAATGCAACCTGCCACTGACCGGCGCGCGCGTTGTCGATCTGGTCATCACTGACCTCGCAGTGTTCTCGATCGACAAGAAAGGGGATGGCGGCATGACGCTGCTGGAGCGCGCCGACGGCGTATCAATCGACGAGTTGAAGTCGAAGACCGAGGCGGCGTTCAAGGTGGGGTGAAGGCAAATGTTTCTGGCATCGTCAGGTCACGCCGCGCCAGGGTAGTGGGTCAGTCGAATTGGCTTGCCGTCCCCGAGCCGAATTTCAGACCCGCCGGCCCCGTGTGTCCGCTGCTGGCTTGGAAGCTGACGACGAAGTCATACATGTGCGACTTCAACTCGTGACCCAACTCCGAACAAGTTGCTGCTAAGGTACGAACCGTTGCCTACAAGCATCATTTCATTCAAGCATGGCTGTCGGACTCGCCGAAAGCGCGCGAGAGGAACTGCAACTACAAGTTGGTTAATAGTCATTTACAGCTAAAACTAGAATTTTTGCTGTATTTCTGCACCTTCCGATGGAATTCAGGCTCTCTGATACCGGCTCGAGCTAGATAAGAGTTGATCTATAAACTTTGGAGATATTCATTCGTCCCACTCGCGATTGTGGCGTTCCGGGGAGCGCGCGGTATGTTGCGTGGCGTATTAGCGCAAGTGGCTTGCGCACAAGTGTTTATGGGGCAGCGAAAAGCCCCTTCCTTTTGGGGTCCTATTAACTGCTGGCACAAGGCTACTTCGATACGCCTATCCCCATTGGTTCGGTAACCCAGAATCCACCGGTGGGACAATGGCTTGGCTGGTGACGATGCGACCGGCAGATTATCGCGTCAGAGCTTTGACTTTCTTGTTGTTTTTCGCGTTCCAGGCGAAGCTAAGGGGGTCGGCATGCTACTTCGATCTGCACCCGCACCTAAGCGGGGGCTGTCAGGGCCATGTCATCGGCGTCGATCATCGCGATCCGCTTTGCCTGCCGCCCTGCTAGGCCTGATATTCGCGGCGCTTTTCTCCGACGCTGCCCAAGCCACGTGTACACTCACAAAAGGACTGTCGTTCTCCCCCACCACCTTCCAATATTCTGCAGCTGGCGGCGATAGCACCACCGTGACTGTAACGGCAACTTACAATGTCACAGTCAACGGCGGTGCCGGCGCCGATTGCGACACGTCGTCGAATGTCACCATTTCACCAGCTGCAACAGGCGGTACCCTTACAGGTGGCACATGCGCATCCTCTCAGCCCTTGAGTGTTCCCGCAAGCAGCACGGGCACGTTCACTGTCAGTTGCACGCGGACATGGACTGCGCCAGTTTCTCCGGCAGCAACCTACACTTTATCGGCATCCGCCGATGGATCTGGCGGTAATACCTATGACATTGGGACTACCACGGGCCCGACCTACACGCGAATAGCTGCCGACATGTCGGTGTCGCTGGCGTCGCTCCCGGGCTCGGCCACGGTCGGCGTCTCCTACACCGGCAGCGTCGTCTGCACCAACGGGACTGGCGCGACGACGGCCACCAATGCCAGCTGCAGTGCTTCGAGCCTTCCCGCTGGACTGTCGCTCGGCACCTGTTCACCGTCCACGCCGGCAAGTGTCGCGGGCGGCGGGTCCATCTCCTGCCCGGTCACCGGTACTCCCACCACCGCAGGCGCCGTCACCGTCACGGGGTC
>JBGTIU010000090.1:0-6961 GCA_041745515.1 Hyphomicrobiaceae bacterium
GTCGCTCGCCATACGTCTGCCGGCGCCCGACGGCCCAGGCCGCACGCCCAACGTCGAGGCCGATGCCGCGCATGGCCGAGGTTGGTTCGAGGTTCAGGACGAAGGTAGCCAAATCGCGGCGGCGTTGGCTGGTGCCGCGCCACGGTTGCAGGTGATCGATCTGTGCGCCGGAGCCGGCGGCAAGGCGCTCGCGATGGCCGCTGCCATGCAGAACACTGGGCAGATTTACGCCTACGATTCCGGTCGCAGCCAGTTGCGCCCGATTTTCGAGCGGCTGAAGCGCGCGGGGGTGCGCAACGTGCAGGTGATGAACGCCGGCGACATTGCCGCCGTCGAAGCACTGGGGCCTCGCTTCGATCGGGTGTTCATCGACGCGCCCTGTACGGGCTCGGGTACTTGGCGCCGAAGGCCGGACGCCAAATGGCGCGTCACCTCGATCAACCTCGAGGCCCGGCTCTCTGATCAACGGAACGTCTTGGCGCTTGGGCGCAGCCTCGTGAGGCCCGGCGGACAGCTGATCTACGTGACCTGCTCGATGTTGCCCGAGGAGAATTGCGACCAGGTGAAGGGGTTTCTGGCGGCGGCGCCGGAGTTCCGACTCGTGCCATATGCAGGCGTTTGGCGGGAAACCTTGCGGTCGGTGCCGCCTGCGTCAGCCGACGGTGCTGACGATACACTGCTGCTGACGCCCACTCGTCATGGCACGGATGGCTTCTTCATCGCTGTGCTTGAACTCGCCACTTGAGTCCGACGGAAGATCGCCAACAGAATTTTTCGCGACGCATTGTATCTGCCGCACTTATCCCCAACTTGTCGCTTGCAATGGCCTTGGCGTGGTGGTTCAGAAGTTGGCGCGCGCATTGAGGTCTGGCTGCGATCGTCTAGAGGAGCATTTTCGTCCATCATGGCAACCGCGGCCAAGTTGAGGAAGCCGAAGCGTCCGCCCGTGCGTTCATGCCTCGGCCCTGTTGGTGACCTCGAGGCGCATCTGCCAGCTGAATGGTGGCGCAAGCTCTTCAATGCGTTGTATGTGAAGACCGACGGTGACGTAGTCGAAAACAACGAGAATACCCGTCGCGAGGTCGACTTTATAATGTCGGCGGCGGCGATCCAGCCGTATAGCCATATCCTCGATCTGTGCTGTGGCCAGGGCCGGCACTGCATCGAACTTGCCCGGCGGGGCTTCAAGAACGTCAACGGCGTCGATCGCTCGCGCTATCTGATCCGGCTTGCCAAGAAGCGCGCCCAGGCCGAGGGCCTGCAGGTCGCGTTCAAAGAGGGCGACGCGCGCAATCCGCGGCTGCCGGAGAATTCGTTCGACTGCGTGACCATCATGGGTAACTCATTCGGCTATTTCTCGAACAAAAAAGACGACGAGAAGGTGCTGACGATGGTTGGCCGGATGCTGCGGCCGACCGGGCAGGTGGTACTGGACATCACCGACGGCGCACACATGACCGAGCACTTCGATCGGCGCTCGTGGGAGTGGATCGACGAGCATCATTTCGTCTGTCGCGAGCGCTCGCTCAGCCAGGACGGCGACCGGCTGATCAGCCGCGAAGTAATCGTGCACGACGAAAGCGGCGTCATTGCCGACCAGTTCTATGCGGAGCGGCTTTACACCAAGGACGGCATCACGCGGCTGCTCGAGAAATCCGGTTTCCGCAATGTCCGCCATCATGGCGTTGCCGAAGCGCATTCGGACCGCGATCAGGATCTCGGCATGATGGCGCGCCGCATTCTGCTTACCGCCGATGCCCCGAACCTGCCCGCCCGCAAGGTTCGAGGCAAGGTACAGAAGATTGATGTTACGGTATTGATGGGAGACCCGCGCCTGCCCGATCAGGTCAAGCGCGGCGGCACGTTCAATCCGGAAGATCTCGACACTGTGCGCAAGCTCACTGACGCGCTGTCGGAACTGCCGAACTACAAGTTCCGCTTCCTCGACAACCATGCCACGCTCGAGCGCGATCTTGGGCATCTGCGCACCGACCTCGTGCTCAATTTCTGCGACGAGGGCTGGAATAACGACCCGTTCAAGGAGCTGCATGTGCCGGCACTCCTCGATGTATTGGGCATTCCCTATACCGGGGCCGCGGCTCCGGCGCTCGCCGCGTGCTACGACAAGGGGCTTGTGCGTGCGGTCGCCGCGTCACTCGATGTGCCGGTGCCTCTCGAAACCTACGTGCGCCCCGGCGACCAGGGCGCGACCCTGCCGTCGGTGTTCCCGGCGATCCTGAAGCCGAACTATGGCGACAGTTCCCAAGGCATCACCAAGGATGCGGTAGTGCGAAACAAGAGCGCGCTGCTGGACTATCTGGAGCGGCTGCGCACTGAATTTCCACGCCGGCCGGTACTCGTGCAGGAGTATCTTTCGGGGGCGGAGTACTCCGTGAGCCTCGTTGGCAATCCGGACCAGGGACTGCGCGCGCTTCCGATTCTCGAAGTGGACTTTTCCAAGCTCGATCCGAAGCTGCCGAAAATCCTCGGCTACGAGTCGAAGTGGGAGCCGGATAGCCCGTACTGGACGCAGATCAAGTATCATGAGGCGCAGCTACCCGATCACATCCAGGCGCAAATGGTCGAGCATTCGGCCCGGCTGTTCGAACGGCTCGGCTGCCGCGACTACGCGCGCTTCGATTTCCGTGCCGACGAGCGGGGCGAAGTAAAACTGCTCGAGGTCAATCCGAACCCGGGATGGTGCTGGGACGGCAAACTCAACATCATGGCGGGTTTCGCCGGCATCCGTTATTCCGAGTTGCTGGGCCAGATCCTGGCCAGCGCCGAGGAGCGGCTCGGCATCGTCGCCAAACCGCAGATCGCTCTTGCGGCGATCAGCGGGACAGCAAATGGGCTACTTCACGTGCCGGCCAACTGACCTCGATCGGCGATGCCGGCGCTTTTACGCCCTAGCATCGAGGCAGCACTTCTTGTGCTTCTTGCCCGAGCCACAAGGACAAGGGTCGTTTCGCCCTGTTTTCGGTGTCGCGCGCACAAAAGTCTCACCCGCGTGGTGATGATGGTGATGCCCGTGATGGTAGCCATTGTCATGGGAATGGTCATGACCACAGCCGCAGGCGTCCGCTGCGATACTTTCGGCGGTCGGGGTCTTGGCGATCATGACGGGCTCGCGAAGTTGGCAATGGTGGCGACCTAATAGCATACCTGCCGGCTAATGGGGAGGCAGGGCTCGCCGCATCACCTCCACGAATCGATCGACATCGGCCTCGTCGTTGTAAACATGAGGCGAAATGCGCATCCGGCCAAGGCGGGCCGCAATGAAAACGCGTTCGGCAGCCAACCGATCGACCAATGCCTTCTGCAGACCGGTCTTAAATCCAAGGCTCAGAATGTGCGGTGCGCGCACCTTCGCCGATGGGATTCGCACGTCGAGGCCGCGTAATCCCTCTGCGATACGATGCGTCAGCATGGCCAACCGGCCCATCACGGCCTCGCTGCTCCAACCTGCCATCATCTCCATGCCGATCGAAGCCATCTCCATCGAGATGAAATGATCGCGCTCGCCCATGTCGAAGCGGCGCGCATCGGGCACATAGCGCAGATCTTTGAAATAGACCGGCTGCTCGGCCTTGACGTCCCTGCGTCCCGCGGCGGTCTGCTCGAGAGGCACGCCCTGCTGATGGCGCTTTGCAATGTAGAGAAACGCCCGGCCGTAGGGTCCGAGAAGCCACTTGTAAGTCGGGAAAATTACAAAATCCGGGTCGAGTTTCGCAGCATCTATGGCGATGACGCCGACGCCGTGAGTGGCATCGATCAGGAACGCGGCCCCCTGCCGACGCAGCGCCTTGGCGATGCGCTCAACATCGAGCAGACCACCATCCGACCAATGAATGGACGAGATCGAAGCGAGGCCGATCGGGAGCGCGCCCGGCTTTTCAATCACCGCAAGTACCGCTGACGTCCAATCGCCATCGGCCGGTTGCCCGACCGTTTCGATCATGAAGCCTTGGGCCTCGGCGCGGGCTAGCCATTCGAGCACGGGCGAGGAGTGGTCGTCCTGAAGCACGATGACGCGCGAGCCGCGCGGTACGTCGAGCACTTTGGCGGCAACGGCTACCCCGTATCCGATCGACGATATAAGCGCCACATCGCCGGGCTCAGCGTTAATCAATCGTGCAGCGGCAGCGCGTGCGCGCTCGTATTGGCGGTTGGCGAACTCAGCATCCAGCTTCCATGGTTGCCCCTTGCGGCCCACGGCGACCCGGCCTGCCTCCTGCGCGGCCAACGGCAAAGGGCTCCAACCGGCGGCGTTGAAATAGCAGACATCCGGCGGAACGTCGAACAGCTCGCGTTGGGACGGCAGCATCGGCAGCTCCATTGGTCGGACGAGTGCAAGGAACCACGAAAAAGGCTCTTGGCAAAGCTCGCAGTGACGCGCTAGGCGAACCCGGCCTATAGTCCGATCGGTAACAAGAACCTGTTCCCACCGCCCGGAGAAACCTACCCCATGCAGCTTACCGGCAACTGGAATTATCCGACGACAATCAAATTTGGCGCCGGTCGCATCCGGGAGCTGGGGGCGGCGGCGAAGGCGGCCGGCATGAAACGGCCATTGCTGGTCACGGACCGCGTCGTCGCCTCATTACCGATCGCGACGCTCGCCCTTCAATACCTCGAAGCCGATGGCGTCAAAGCGACGGTTTTCGCGGACGTCAAACCAAACCCGATCGCCGCCAACATTGCGGCTGGAGTCTCGGCATTGAAAGCGGGTGATCACGATGGCGTCGTCGCTTTCGGCGGTGGCTCGGCCTTGGATGCAGGCAAGGTCATCGCCTTCATGGCCGGGCAGACGCGGCCGATGTGGGACTTCGAAGATGTCGGCGACTGGTGGACCCGCGCCGACCCGAAGGGCATTCTTCCAGTCGTCGCGGTGCCGACAACGGCGGGAACCGGATCGGAGGTTGGCCGTGCTGGCGTCATCACCGACGAGACCACGCACACGAAGAAAGTGATATTTCACCCGCTGATGATGCCGAAAGTGACGATCTGCGATCCCGAGCTCACCGTCGGCATGCCGCACATGATCACGGTCGGCACCGGCATGGACGCATTCGCCCATTGCCTCGAAGCCTACTGCGGCGCGGCCTACCATCCGCTCGCCGACGGCATAGCGGTCGAGGGTATGCGCCTCGTCAAGGACAATCTCGCCCGTGTCGCCAGGGACGGCCGCGACATCGAGGCCCGCGGCCACATGATGTCGGCCGCCGCCATGGGCGCAACGGCGTTTCAAAAGGCGCTCGGCGCGATTCACGCGTTGTCGCATCCGGTGGGCTCGCTCTACGACACCCACCACGGCATGACCAACGCTGTGTTCATGCCCTATGTGCTGGTGTTTAACCGCAGCGTGATTGAGGACAGGATCGCGCGTGCGGGCGCCTACATGGGGCTCAGGCACGGCTTCGTGCCATTCCTCGATTGGGTGCTCGAACTGCGCGCAGAGATCGGTGTGCCGCACACGCTGGCCGACTTCAAGATCGGCACGGAAAAGTTCGAGCTGATGAGCCGCATGTCTCCGAACGATCCGACCGCCGGCGGCAATCCGCGCCCGATCGATGCAGCGTCGTGCCGTCGGCTGTTCGATGCAGCCCACGCGGGCCGTCTCTAGAAGGCCGAAGCACGATGTTGATGGCGACGAGTTGGCAGGACGACATTGCGCGGGCTCAGGCGAGCCGCACCGTTAACGTAGTCTGCATGAAGTGGGGTACGCGCTATGGGTCCGAATGGGTCAACCGGCTCTACGGCATGGTCAAGCGCAATACGAGTTGGACGATCCGGTTCGTGTGCTTCACGGATGACACAACCGACATGCGGCCCGAGGTCGAGACCAAGCCGATGCCGGACGTGCGTTTTGATCCGTCGCTCGGGCGCTATTGGCCCAAGCTCGGGCTGATGCAAGCCGGGCTCGGCGGCCCCGTGAGGCCGCTGACCGGCATGACTCTGTTCCTCGACCTCGATGTCCTCATCATTGACAGCCTCGACGAGTTGTTCACGGCGCGCGGCCGCTTCTGCATCATCCGCGAGTGGAAAGACCCTGAACTTGGCTACGGCAACAGCTCGGTACTGCGCTGGTGCATCGGCCACGAAGCCTACATCCTCGACCGCTTTTACGCCACGCCATCCGATGTCATCCGCGACACCTTTGCCTCGAAAGAACAGAACTTTCTGAGCAAGGCGGCCGAAGACATCACATTTTGGCCGGCCGACTGGTGCGTGCCATTTTCGCACGCCTGTCTGCCGCGCAATCGCGTGCAGCGCTTCTTCACCACGCCGAAAAAACCTACCAGCGGCAAAATTCTCGTCTTCTTCGGCTCGATCACGCCGGAAAGCGCGATCCGCGGCGAGCACCAACGCAACAAGCGTGTCGGCCAGGGCCGGCGCATCAATCTCACTCAGCGTCGCTTTCGCCCGGCGGCTTGGGTAGCAGACTACTGGCGCGAGTAAACGCGATGCCCGACGAGCCCGCGCAGATTTCAACAACGGAGCTATCCGAGGAGTACGCATGGCTCGGTGGCGGTCAGCGCTACGTCGTGTGTGCATTCTATACGCCCAACTACCTGCCGCAGATATTGTCGTTGAAGGCATCCACCGAAGCATTCGGGCTCAATCACTACTTCAGACGCTACGAGGCGCGGGGCGGGTGGGAAGCAAACACACGTATCAAGCCAAGATTCGTCGTCCATGCCCTTAAAAATTATCCTGATCTGGACGTCGTCTATCTCGATGCCGACGCCGTCATCAGGCAACCGCTCACGCTCTTTGAAACTGCGACTGCCGACGTGACGCTTCTTTTCGACCATCGCCGAAAGGGCAAACTCAATGTACTGCGGATTGCGGCCGGAACGCTTTTGGTGCGCAATACGCCCGGCGGCCGGCGGTTCGCCGACAGCTGGGCCGCCGCCGCGACCGAGGCCGGCCCGCTCGACCTCGACGAGGATCTGAT
>JBGTIU010000091.1:0-14710 GCA_041745515.1 Hyphomicrobiaceae bacterium
TGGTGATCGGCTGCGGCTTCCCCGAGGGCGGCACCGGCGGCAACATCGCGCGCGTCGCCTCCGTTCATGCCGGCGTGCCGGTGACGGCGGCCGCCATGACGGTCAATCGGTTCTGTTCCTCAGGCCTGCAGGCCATCGCCATTGCGGCCAACGCCATCCGCAACGATGGCGTAGCGGTTGCGATAGCTGGTGGCATGGAATCGATCAGCCTGGTGCAGCCGAACACCAACACAAAATTCTATAAAGACCCCTGGGTCGCCGAACGAAAGCCTGCGATCTACATGGCGATGATTGAGACCGCCGACATCGTCGCCAGGCGCTACGGCGTTTCCCGCGCCGCGCAGGACGAGTTCGCGTTTAACAGCCAGCAGCGCACCGCGGCCGCCCAGGCCGCCGGGAAATTCGACGGCGAGATCGTCGCATTGCCGTCGACCATGGCGGTCGAGAACAAGGAAACGAAAGAGATCACCCACAAACAGGTGACGTTGACCAAGGACGAGGGCAACCGGCCGGATACGACGCTCGACGGATTGGCCAAGCTGAAGCCAGTGCGGGGCGACGATCAGTTCATCACCGCCGGCAACGCCAGCCAGCTTTCGGACGGCGCATCGGTCAGCGTGCTGATGTCGGACAAGGAGGCGTCAGAGCGAGGCTTGAAGCCACTGGGTGTCTTTCGGGGCTTTGCCGTTGCCGGCTGCGAGCCCGACGAGATGGGCATCGGACCCGTGTTCGCGGTGCCGAAGCTGCTGCAGCGCACCGGCCTGAAAATGGCCGACATCGGGCTGTGGGAGCTCAACGAGGCGTTTGCCTCGCAAGTTCTCTATTGCCGTGACAAGCTCGGCATTCCGGCCGATCGGCTGAATGTCAATGGCGGCGCGATCTCGATCGGCCACCCCTATGGCATGAGCGGCGCGCGTCTTGCCGGTCATGTTCTGCTCGAGGGCAAACGCCGAGGCGCGAAATACGCCGTCGTAACGATGTGCATCGGCGGTGGCCAGGGCGCCGCCGGGCTTTTCGAAATCGTCTAAGCCTCTGCTCGCAATCGAGGATTGCCACCATGGACCTGCGCTTCTCGGCCGAGGAAGTCGCGTTCCGCGACGAATGCCGAAACTTCTTTCAAACCCAGATTCCGGAGTCGATCCGGCAGAAGACCATCGTAGGCCGCAAGCTGACCAAGGAGGACATCGTTACCTCGCACAAGATCCTGCATGCTAAGGGTTGGGCAGTGCCGCACTGGCCTAGGCAATGGGGTGGCCGCGACTGGAGCCCGTTCCTACTCTATATTTTCATGGAGGAACTACAGCAGGCCGGCGTACCGCAACCATTGCAGTTCAACGTCCAGATGTGCGGCCCGGTGCTGATCAATTTCGCATCCGACGCGCAAAAGAAGCGCTTCCTACCGCGCATGGCTGCTCTCGATGACTGGTGGTGCCAGGGCTTCTCCGAACCTGGCGCAGGATCAGATCTGGCGTCGCTGACGACAACAGCGAAGCGGGAGGCCGACCATTACATTGTCAATGGCCAAAAGACCTGGACGACACTCGGCCAGTACGCCGACTGGATCTTCTGCCTGGTACGAACAAACCAAGCGGCCAAGAAACAGGCGGGAATTTCCTTCCTGCTGATTGACATGAAATCGCCGGGCATCACCCTGCGCCCCATCCAGACCATCGATGGCGCACAAGAGGTCAACGAAGTATTTTTCGACGATGTCCGGGTGCCGATCGAAAACCTAGTGGGCGAGGAGAACAAGGGCTGGGATTACGCCAAGTTTCTGCTCGGCAACGAGCGCGTCGGCATCGCGCGCGTCGGCGTCTCGAAGGAACGAATCCGTCGCATCAGGCAATTGGCGTCGATCGAGAAGGACGGCGAACGGCCGATCATCGAGAACCGGCGCTTCGCCGAGAAGCTTGCAGCACTGGAGATCGAGCTGAAGGCGCTGGAGATCACCCAACTGCGCGTCATCGCCGCCGAGCGCAATCGCGGCACGGGCAAACCCGATCCGGCTTCATCGGTATTGAAGATCAAAGGTTCCGAGATTCAGCAAGCGACAACGGAGTTGCTGCTGGAGATCATTGGGCCCTATGCGATGCCCTTTGCCGCCGACGAGACCGAGGGCTCGAACGAGCCGTCTGTTGCACCGAAGTATGCCGGTACGATCGCTCCTGCTTATTTCAACTGGCGTAAGATTTCGATCTACGGCGGCTCTAACGAGATCCAGAAGAACATCATCGCCAAAGCTGTGCTGGGATTGTGATCGATGGACTTCGAACTCAGCGACGAACAACGCCTGTTGAAGGACAGCGTCGACCGACTGATGGCCGACGCCTACGGCTTTGACAAGCGCCAAGGGTACGCGAAGTCCGAGCAGGGGTGGAGCCGCGAGGTCTGGGCGACTTTCGCCGACCTCGGGCTGTTGGGCGTTCCGTTTGCGGAAACCGACGGCGGCATCGGCGGCGGCCCGGTTGAAATTATGATCGTAATGGAAGCCATCGGCCGTGCACTGGCACTAGAGCCCTATCTGGCAACCGTCGTTCTCGGCGGCGGGCTGTTGCGACATGGCGGCGCGGCCGAACAGCGCAGCACGCTGGTGCCGAAGATCGCCGCAGGAGCGCTCCGGCTTGCCTTTGGTTACACCGAGCGTCAATCGCGCTACGACCTCGCCGATGTGACGACGACGGCCCGGCGCGAAGGCGCGGGCTGGGTGCTTGACGGTGAGAAGGGCGTCGTTGTGCACGGTGACACCGCCGACGCAATTCTGGTCACGGCGCGCACGGGAGGTAGCCGGCGTGATCGAAGCGGCATTGGATTGTTCTTGGTCGAAGCCAAGGCGGACGGGCTGACGCGGCTCGGCTATCCGACCCAGGACGGCCAACGCGCGGCTCAGCTCAATCTGACGGGCGTCAGAGTTGCGGCAAACGCGGCAATCGGCGACGCGAGCAATGCGTTGCCCGTCGTCGAACGCGCCGTCGACGAGGCCATCGCCGCGTTGTGTGCCGAAGCGATCGGCCTGATGACTTTCATGCACGACGCGACTCTCGACTATCTCAAGACGCGAAAGCAGTTTGGCACCACGATCGGCTCGTTCCAAGCGGTGCAGCACCGCGCGGCCGAAATGTTCATCGCGCTGGAACAGGCCCGCAGCATGGCGTTGCTGGCAACGGTGATGGCGTCCGAGCCCGATGCTCGTAAGCGCCGACGCGCGACCTCGGCTGCCAAGGTACAGATCGGCCGATCGGGCCGCTTCATCGGTCAGCAGGCGGTGCAACTGCACGGCGGTATCGGCATGACGATGGAATACAGCGTCGGTCACGCCTTCAAGCGCATGACCATGATCGACACGATGTTCGGCGATGCCGATTATCATTTGGGACTGCTCGCCGATGCCGGCGGCTTGATGTCTTAACGTGCCTGTCAATCGGCAAAACTGTGCGCGGAGGCGACATCAGGTCCTGGATAGACGGCGCCGTACCCGTCGATAGTTGCGCACCAGAACTGGTGGCATCAGATCGTCGGCTAATTCCGCAATTTTGATCTGCCAATCAAACTTGTCGGAAGAGGCGGCGCGTGCGCGGAACTGGGTTGTATGGTCCCGCTTCGTCCCGTCCCATGTAGCGGAATAGTAGTAGAGCGCAATTGAGCGTCGCGGCGTCTTGTCGGGATGATTGATCGGATTGGGATTACCGTGATTGCTGTTCGATGTCGTATTAAAGATTACGCAGCGGTTGAATTCAGGAATTATCGAGACCAGACGTTTGGTCATGTGGTCGTCCCACAGTTCAAGCTGTCCGCCGTACTCTTCCTTCCATCCCCGGTTGAGATAGATCAAGACATTGATGCGACGCTCGAGGTTCATCGGCTTGTGGTGGTTAAAATCCGCATGCACCGACAAATGCCCGCCTTGCGAGATCTCGTGAAAGCCGCCGCCGCTGAAATAAGGATCCGGGATCAGGCCTTTGATACCAGTGATATTCTCTAGAACGCGAATGAAAGGGCGGGAATTGAAGCCGTAGAACAAACTTCTGTTCCATGGCGTCAATATATCGGGGTTGAATTGCGCTTTATACCGCTCTTGGTCGCGATCGAAGTTCACTTCATTCAAACTCCTGTCAGGAAATTCGACCAGGCAGCGTTCGAGGATCGTGTCAGGAAGGAAATTGTCGATGACAACATGCGGAAATGGCTGCGCTGAGCCGTAGGCTGCGCGAAGGTCCCGTCCCTTGTCGCGGTTCAACTCAGAAGAAATCAAACCGTTTGCGGCGTCCATTTCGGCCATGTACGTCATCGTCAAACTCCAGTGAAGATTTATTTACTTAAGAGGAACTTGGCTTGCCCCTGAGCCGGCAGCAAGCATTCGAGATTTCCACCGGAATATCCAGGCCGTCTTGCTGATTGGGTTACTATTACGGCGCCAAAGGGGAATTTCACGCTACCGCCACCCAACAATGCAGGCAACCAAGGTTGCGTGCGGAAATTTGCCAATCGTCGCCCCCAATTTGGATAGTTCAGCCACGCCTCGGCACTCCTTCGATCCGCTCACTGCCGGGGCCATAGAGGAAGCTTGCTTGAGCCACGGCCAGCAACTGGCCGGCATCGGCGCGCACTTCGCCGCTCGCCGTTCCAATGCGGCCCTCGATGCCGTGCAGGTGGCCGATAGCCTTGACGGTGCCGCTCTTGGCTGACGCCAGGAAGCTGGTGTTGAGCGAGACCGTGACGCAGGTGCGCACGTTGCCCGGTACCGAACACCAAGTCACAGCATGTCCGAAAGCCGCGTCGAGCAGCGTCATATAAACGCCTCCATGCAGGATTCCGAGGCTGTTCATGTGTCGCGTTTCGAGCTGCAGTTCGATCTCGGCATAAGCCTCCCGCCACACCACCGCGCGATAGCCAACGAGCGAACGAAACCCCGACGTTTTGCCCGACATCGTCCGGCTGCCATCGAAGGACGTCTGAAGTTTGTCGATGCCGTCTGCCATGTCCCGTCGCCTCTCGTCGTGAGTGTACTCTTGGCCCGGCACACTCAGCCGGTTAAGTTTCGCACCCGCTTGCCTTCACCTATCACGAGGACGCCGACGAATGACAGTTGCGAAGCCGATCGGAGCGAACGTGATCGAGCGGCTGAAGGACGCCGTTGGTTTGCAAGGTTTTCTCGATGACCCGGCCGACATCGCCCCCTATTGCCGGAGCTGGCGCGACGACTGGCAGGGCGATGTCGCCCTCGTGTTGCGGCCAAAGTCGCGGGAAGAAGTCGCGCAACTTGTGAGAATCTGTGCTGAGACCGGGACGTCCATCGTGCCGCAGGGCGGCAACACCGGCCTGACCGGCGCCAGCCAGCCGGGCATGGACCGATCCGAGGTCATCATCTCGACCGGCCGCATGAGGCAGATCAGGGGCATCGACACGCTGAATGACACGATTACTGTCGAGGCCGGCGTAGTCCTCGCCGACATCCAGCGCGCCGCCCGCGAGCACGACCGACTGTTCCCCTTGAGCCTCGGCGCGGAAGGCTCGTGTCAGATCGGGGGTAACATCGCGACCAATGCCGGCGGCACGCAGGTGATTCGCTACGGCAACACGCGCTCGTTGGTGCTCGGGCTCGAGGTCGTGCTGCCCGACGGGCGCATTTGGGAGGGCCTGCGGGCGCTGCGCAAGGACAATGCTGGCTATGATCTGAAGCAGTTGTTCATCGGCGCCGAGGGCACGCTCGGCATCATCACGGCGGCGGTGCTGAAATTGCTTCCGCGGCCGACCGCGAGCGAGACAGCATGGCTTGCGGTCGAAAGCCCGGCGGCGGCGGTGCAACTGCTGGGGCTGATGAAGGCGCGGCTGGGCGAACAGATTTCCGCGTTCGAGCTGCTGCAGCGCTCGATCATCGAGTTCCTCATCGAGGGCGTTCCCGGCCACGGCGAGCCGCTGCACCAGCTGCACAACTGGTACGTGCTGGTCGAGGCCTCGGGGCAGGGTGCGCCGAGCTCGCTGTCGGACTCTTTCGCCGAGGCGCTTTCGGAGGCGATGGGGCAAGGTCTTGTCACCGATGCCGCGATTGCAAGCTCCGGCGCGCAGGCCGCGCGTTACTGGAAGATGCGCGAGGATCTGGCGGAGGCACAGAAGACCGCGGGCGTCGGTATCAAGCACGACGTGTCGGTGCCCGTGTCGCGCATCGCAGAGTTCCTCAGCCGCTGCGATGCCGCACTCGAGGCCGCCTACCCCGGTATCCGCCACTGCGCGTTCGGCCACGTCGGCGACGGCAACCTGCACTACAACCCGGTCGCGCCGCTGAATTGGGAGGGCAAGCGCTTTGCCGCCGAGCGCTTGAGAGTCAACCGCATCGTGCACGATCTGGTGGTCGAATTAGGTGGATCGATCAGCGCCGAGCACGGCATCGGGCGGCTCAGGCTCGACGAGAACGAGCACTACAAGAACGCGGTCGAGCTAGACCTCATGCGAACGGTCAAGCGGGCGCTCGATCCGTCGAACATCATGAATCCGGGCAAGGTCGTTCGCGTCTGACGCCGCGCCTGGCGTCAGTTCTACTTGGGTTGCAACTCCGGCAGCACCGGGGGTTTCGTGTAATCGATAATGCCCTGCCGCGGGACCGGGCTGGCTGGTGCCTCGGGTACTGGTGCTGGCGCCGCTGCCGGTGCTGGCACCACGGGGGGCGGCGCACCGAAGCTTGGTGGTGGTGTCAACCCTGGTGGCAGGCCGATACCAGGCGCGCCTCCCAGAGACGGCGGCGTGCCGAACGGCGATGTTCCAAGGCCGCCCGGAAGCCCTCCCGGCGCGCCTCCGCCGAACGCCGGAATTTTAATTTCGATCTTAGACGGATCGACCACCGGGCCAGAGTCCTTGTAGTGCATGACCATCCGTGGGAACGCGATGACCAAGCCAACCATGATGCACTGGATGACGACAAAAGGCACCGCGCCCCAGTAGATCTGGCCCGTGGTCACGGGCTCCATCCGGTTGCCAGTGATCTTGTCGTTGTAGGCCTCCTTTGGGGCCACGGAGCGCAGATAAAAGAGCGCGAAGCCGAAGGGCGGATGCATGAAGCTCGTCTGCATGTTTACGCCCAGGATGACGCCGAACCAGATCAGGTCGATGCCGAGTTTCTCGGCTGCCGGCCCCAGCAGCGGTACGATGATGAACGCCAGCTCGAAGAAGTCGAGGAAGAAGGCGAGCAGGAACACCATGACGTTGACGAAGATCAGGAAGCCGACCTGGCCGCCCGGTAGCGACGTCAACAGGTGCTCGACCCAGATGTGGCCGTTCACACCATAAAAAGACAGCGAGAAGATGCGCGCACCGATCAGGATGAACAGGACGAAGGCCGACAGCTTCGCCGTGGCCTCGATGGCGGACCTGAGTAGCGCCAGGTTGAAGCGGTTGGGATTGCGATCGAGCCACCGCTTGAACAAGGCGAGCAGGATCGAGCCGGTCGCGCCCATGGCGCCGCCCTCGGTCGGCGTCGCGACGCCGATGAAGATGGTGCCGAGCACGAGGAAAATCAGGAACAGCGGCGGCACCATGACGAAGGTGACCTGCTGCGCCAGCCGCGACAGGAAGCGCAGGCCTATCAGCTTGTCGAGAACCCAGTTGAGCGTCGCGGCACAGAACGCGATGACGATGGCAACGGCCATGCAAAGCACAACGAAATCGGCGCCCTTGTACTCGGTGCCGACCGGCAGCCACTTCCATTTAATGGAGAGCAGGCCGTCGAGCAGCTGCTTGAGGTGGCCGCTCATGAAGGAATAGCCGATACCGGCCGCAATCAGCGTCAGCACGAGGAGCGACAACAGCCCGCGCTCGTCGCCGCCGGAACCGAGGACCTTGGTCAGGTTCCAGAACATCCAGACCAGTGTCGCGATCCCCAATGCATTAGCCACGAGGACTGCGTAGCCGCCGACAGCAGTCGCATCGAACAGGCTCGCGGCGCTGATGTAGATGATGTGTTGCGGAATTGACTTGTACAGAACGTATGACAGGTAGCCGATGCCGACAATTGCGGCGGCCAGCAGCAGCAGCGCGTTGGCGCGGCACAGCAGGTCCCGCGAGGTCGGGGAAGTCTCCTTGAACCCGACGTCCTCGGGCGGCAGACCCGGGGCCGAGTCTGGCGACACCTTGGTCACGATGAAGATGTAGGACGCGTAAAGGCACGCGAGCACCATGCCTGGAATGAACGCGCCCTCGTACATGTCGCCGACGGATTTACCGAGCTGATCGGCCATCACGATCAGCACGAGCGAAGGCGGGATGACCTGCGCCAGCGTGCCTGACGCCGCGATCACACCTGACGCGACGCGCCGATCGTAGCCGTAACGCAACATGATCGGCAGCGAGATGAGCCCCATGGAAATCACGGAGGCGGCAACGACGCCCGTGGTCGCGGCCAGCAATGCACCGACAAAAACGACGGCGTAGGCAAGGCCGCCGCGCACCGTGCCGAACAGCTGGCCAATGGTATCGAGCAGGTCTTCGGCCATGCCTGACCGCTCGAGCACCAATCCCATCAACGTAAAGAATGGAATGGCCAGCAGTGTGTCATTGCTCATCACGCCGTAGATGCGTTCTGGCAGCGACTGCAGCAACGGCCAGGACAGGTTGATCGTACCCTTGGACAGCGGCGCCAGCTCGACGCCGATGATGAAAAACAGCAGGCCGCAGGCGCCCAGTGAAAACGCCACCGGATAACCCAGCAGCAGGAACACGACCAGCGAGGCAAACATGATCGGCGCCATGTTCTGCGCAATGAATTCGACCATGGGATCGGAGCTCCGGAGCGGTCTAGGAGTGAGGCGCTGTCGCCATTATGACTTGGCCTTGACGGCTGCGGCTTGCGCGAGGGCAAGTCTGTCAGCCTCCTCTGCCAGCGCCTGCTTCAGGCGATCCGCCTCCGCCTCGGCCGCCGCATGATGGCCGCCGCCCGACGTCGTATCAGCAAGCTCGCCGCGGATGATCGCGCGGCGCTTGATCAGTTCCGAGATGGCCTGCAGCAACAGCAGGAAGAACGCCAGAGGCACAAGGAATTTCGCCGGATAGACCGGCAGCCCACCCGCATTCGTCGACTGCTCGTTTTGCTGCAGCGAGCGCCAGAAGAACGGCACGCCGGTGTAGAGCATCACGAGGCAAATCGGCACGATGAAGAACATGTGGCCGATCACGTCGATGCCATTGCGCAGGCGCTTCGACAGCAAGTTGTTCACGATGTCGATGCGGATGTGCTCGTTCGAAAGCAGTGTCCAGGGCGAGCAAAGCAGAAACACGGTGCCAAACAGGATCCACTGCATCTCGAGCCAGGCGTTCGACGAGTCGTTGAACAGTTTGCGAATAATGGCATTCACTGCCGAAATAATCACGGCGATCAAGATCGCCCAGGCGATGGCCTGACCGGCTTTGGTATTGAATGTGTCGATGAAGCGGCTCAGTGGCAACGAGGGTCTGATCGCCATTGCCATGACCAGCGCCGCTGTCGCCAGCAGAAGCCACGCGCCGGCCGCGGCGGCCAGTCCTCCGCCGCCGATCAGGTTCGACAGCAGCCAATCGAACGGACCCATCAATCCCCCGTCGTCATGTGCGCTTTATGCATGGCGCATATTGCAAGCGTGTATAGCTACTTGTCCCAATGACTTCTAGTGGTTCATCTGCCACAATGGCGTGAAGGTTAGCGCGGCGCGCGGCAAAGGCAGAAAGTTGGTCCGCGGGCGCGCTGCGCAGTACCTGCGCGCTGTGCGCCTTGCCTGCCCCAGCACCGACAGCCGCAGGGAGTTTCCTTGAATGCCGGTTACGCAAGCCCACGTGCTCGAAGCCCTGCGCCGCGTCAAAGGCCCCGACCTGCATAGCAACATCGTCGATCTGGGGCTGGTATCGGACGTGCTGCTGAAGGACGGGCGTGCCTATTTTTCGATCACGATTGTTCCCTCGCGTGCCGAAGAGCTCGAGCCACTCCGCAAAGCCGCCGAGTCAGTTGTGGCTGGCCTAACCGGGATCACTGGTGTGACTGCCGTCCTGACGGCCGAAACCACCAGCGGCAAACGCGCCGGCCCGCCGTCGACCGGCGCGCCGGAACACGCTCGCGTGAGTCGAACTCGGGCGGAGGCGGCAAAGGGCGATGGTGCGCGCCCAGTCGGACAGGCAATGGCCGCTGCGCCCGATGCGGCAAAGAAGGCTGCCGGCGTCGCGGGAGTTAAACATCTGATTGCGGTCGCATCGGGCAAGGGCGGCGTCGGCAAATCGACGACGGCGCTTAACCTGGCGCTCGGTTTTCAGGCCATTGGCTTGAGGGCTGGAATACTCGACGCCGACATTTACGGGCCGTCACAGCCGCGACTGCTGGGGCTGACCGGGCGGCCTCAGGTGTTGTCCGGCACCACTCTGAAGCCGATGGAGGGCTTCGGCCTCAAGGCCATGTCGATGGGATTCATGGTGGACGAGGGCACGCCGATCATCTGGCGCGGGCCGATGGTCGTGTCGGCGCTCAACCAGATGCTGCGCGACGTGGCCTGGGGTTCACCGGGAGCCGAACTCGACGTGCTGGT
Organism: Hyphomicrobiaceae bacterium; assembly: GCA_041745515.1. Lineage (GTDB taxonomy): Bacteria > Pseudomonadota > Alphaproteobacteria > Rhizobiales > Hyphomicrobiaceae > JAKFWF01. The sequence continues at coordinate 10,533 of JBGTIU010000091.1, forward strand.
GATCGACATGCCGCCCGGAACCGGCGACGTGCAGCTGAGCATGGCGCAGCAGGTTCCGCTGTCAGGCGTCGTTATCGTGTCGACGCCTCAGGACCTCGCACTGATCGATGCGCGCAAGGGGCTGAACATGTTCCGCAAGGTGGACGTCCCCGTGCTCGGGATCGTTGAAAACATGAGCTATTTCCTGTGTCCCGCGTGCGGCGACCGCTCGGATATCTTCGGTCACGGCGGCGCGCGCGATGAGGCCGAGAAGCTCGGCATCCCGTTCCTCGGCGAGGTGCCGCTACATATCGATATCCGCTCGACCTCCGATAGCGGGCAGCCGATCACGGCGACGAGTCCTGATAGCGTGCAGGCCGGCATCTACCGGGAGATCGCGGCGAAAACCTGGGCTGAGATGCTGACCTCAATCGGTCACCGTGTCACGCCTCCGAATCTGACGATGAGCGACGCGCGCGATGTGCTGACGGTGCGCTTCGAAGATGGCAGGACGCACGAGCTTTCTGCCGAAATGTTGCGCGTAATGAGCCCTTCGGCCGAAGTGCAGGGCCATTCGGCGGCGCAGCGCGTCACGGTGCCGAGGAAGCGCAATGTCAAGATCAAGGAGCTGAAACCGGTCGGCAACTACGCCGTTCGCATCGTGTTTGACGATGGCCATTCGACCGGCCTCTTCGCCTGGTCCTACCTCGAACTGCTCGGGGCCGAGAAGGACGCGCGGTGGGCCGAATATCTGCGCGAGCTGGAAGGCAAAGGGCTGAGCCGAGGCTGAGTGTTCCGCACGTCGATCCGGGCAGCATCTTATCCAGCGGATGCCTATCGCCGCGTCACCATCGGCTGCGAAACTATTTAGCGCTCGATTAGAAATCAAAGCCTGTGCTATATATTGCCACCGATTGTTTATTCCGCGGCCGATCAAGGATCAAGTTGTTGCAGCGCAAGCGCCGAGTAAGCCCACGAGAGGGGCCGCTGCCCGATGCCGATACGCATTCGGTGGGTTTCCGCCGAACCCGCGAAGCGCGGCGGAATGCGCTCCTTGAAGACTACGTCGAACTGATCGCCGATTTGATCAAAGACGGTGGCGAGGCACGCCAGGTCGACATCGCGTCACGCCTTGGCGTAGCTCAACCGACAGTTGCGAAGATGGTCCAGCGTCTGACCGCCGAAGGTCTCGTCGCGAGGCGGCCGTATCGGGGTATATTCCTGACCGAGACAGGACAGCGCGTTGCGCGCGAAAGTAGCGCGCGCCACCAAACCGTCGAGGCCTTCCTGCGGGCGCTCGGCGTCAGCGCAGACACGGCACGCATCGATGCCGAAGGCATCGAGCATCACGTCAGCGTTGAAACTCTCGAGGCATTCATGCGCTACCTCCAGAAGGTGCGATCGAAATAGCATTGCGCGGCTGGCCACGCCGTACTGACGCTGTTCCAACAAAAAAAGGCGCGCCGAAGATATTGGCGCGCGCTTTCTATGTCGCTCTGGAGCGGGGGTCAATCAAGCCCGCCGCCCGCTCAAGCCTCACGCCGCCTTGCGGACCTTCGACTTCGGCGCTGCGACGCGCGTCCGAAGCTTGCCCTTCACAGCCGTGTGCCAATTCATACGGTCCATCTCTTCGCCGCGCTTGTGTTCCTTGACAACGATGTGGCGTGCTTGGAACGCATCGCGCAACACATCGATGACTGCATGCGGATTCGAGTGGCCGCACATGAACACATCGAGCGCTGCATAATCGGCTTCCGGCCAGCTATGGATACTGATGTGGCTTTCGGCCAGCACCGCCACGCCAGCAATTCCGCCACTCGGCGTACTGCGGTGGAGATGGGTCTTGAGCAGCGTTCCGCCTGCGGCTTTCACGCAGCGCTCGAGCGTCTGCTCGATATGCTTGAAGTCGTCCAACCGCCGGGCGCCAAACAGATCGACGATCAGATGGTTTCCGGCAAAGCGAACGCCGTCGCGTTCGATAAAGCAGTCCTTGCGGTCTGTACGCGAACGCACTGAAACATCGCGCGATGCGACTGAACCCTGGTCGTGCTCATGCAAGAGATCGTCAGAACGCGCTACGTGCGCGGCATCACCATGATCTTCCTTTTGGGCGGTGCTTGAACGAGTCAAGTCCATCCCCAATTGGAAGAGGGTGTCGGTATAAGCCATGGGAACCCTCCCCAACCAGTAGACAGATGTGACCCGCCCGATCCTTACCTTTGGGGTTTCCGGCAAACCTTGACCTTAAGGGCAGTCGAACGAACGGACGGGGGTCATATGAGGCCTACCCCCCCCCTACGCAAGAAAAAACGACCCCCGTGGGCAACTTTTTTTCGAGCAGTCTTCACGCGAACTTAACGAAGGCCGTTCAATGGGCTCCGCAAGGATTGTCGCGTGGATTTTCTACCACCCTCGATAGGCGGCTCGAGCCGTTCGAAAGAGCGCAAAACCACGAACTCCGCTCCGGCAGCGAATCAGCGTTTCAGAAGTTGGTTGAGTAGGTCCTTGGCTTTTACAGCCGCTCCATCGCCCTTGAGCTGACGGCCGAGCTGCTTGATGGTGTCGATCGCCTGATCGGGATTTTTCAGAACCCCGTCGAAGTCGGGCGCGATGGCAGGTCTGTCCCAGGAACCGGTCAGCTTGACCGGTATTTCCAAGCCGCTTGTGTCGGCCGCGCCGGCTGGATCGGTGGGAGCCGGTGCGAGCCTGGGCCGCAGAGTGTAATCGATGGTGCGCGCCAGCAGGTTTGCTGATCCGGCGCCCGTGACGCGCAACAGCGGACTCACCAGTCGCAAATCTTTGTTCTGGGCCACCCCGTTCGTGATCGTGAAGCTCGCCGCCATCTCGCTGAAATCGGTCTTCTCGGCCGCGGAGCGCTCGAGACTGGTGAATTTTCCCCGCACGATGCCGCGCAATATCTGTGCGAAATTGTAGCCGGCTATCGCCCCCTCCCTGAGCGCCACATCCGCTTTGCCCTGCATGGTCGATACGATCTGACGCTCGGTCTGGCCTTGGCCCGCGATGGCGAAGTTGATCCTGCCGCGGCCCGACAGCCAATCGAAGTCGGCCGCGTCCTTCAAGAGCGGCATGGCAGACGCGCCGTCGACCGAGAGATTGGCGCCCAACACGGCCAGAGCGCCTGAGCCATCGAGCGTGAGCAGCCCGCGTCCTCGACCTTCGTACAGCTGCACATCATCGAAATGCGCCGTCAGTGCGCGGTCCTTGAGTGCGACCCGGATCTGGGCAGGACCGGCCTTGATGTCGCGAAAGATCAGTTGGCCGACACCAAGCTTGAGGTCGGCATCGACAAGCCCAAATGCTGCCAGGTTGATCGGATGATCGCTCCAGCCGGCCCGCCGCACGAACCCTCGCACTTTCGTCGTCGGCGCGGCAATCGGTTCGGTGCCGCGCAGAAGGTCCTGGATCGATTGCGCCGGCCTGGCGTCTGGCGCGATCGAAGGCGTACTGACCCCGTCGGACGGAACCGCAACACTTGGCAATGCGTACTTGTTGAGGTTCAGTTCGGACAACTGAACCGAACCGCGAAGCATCGGGCGGCGGCCGGCGTTCTCGACCGTGATCGTACCCTGGGCCGTGACGCTGTCGAGCACGGCGGTAGCTTCGGCCAGCGTTACCGCCGCTTCGCCGATCTTCAGGCGCCCGCTGATGTTCGCGGTACCGAAACCCGGAGCGTCGAGTTCGCCACCACCGAGCAGCTTTACCAGTGCCTTGAGCGAGCCTGCTTTCACCGTCAGCAAGCCTTCAGCCTCGGGAGTGCGCCCGAGGGTCAAAGTTCCGTCCCAGGCAAGGTCAGCCGGCCTGCCGGCGAATTGCAAACTGAGCCGCGACGGGCGGTCTTCGAGCAGCAACCTTGGCGATGCGAGCCTCGTCTCGAAGCTGATCGGCTCGCCGCGCCAAACGAAACTGCCATTCGCATCAAGCGGCCGGGCGATCGCGGGCAACGCCAGTCGCGCATCGACGGACCGCACCTCCTCAATCACGCCGCTGCGTTCATCGGCATAGCGCACGGTGCCGCCGTCGATGCGCACATCAGACAGCGATAGAGTTTCCAGCGCGGCGGCGGCACCACGCGATGCCAGCACCTCACGCGAACCAGGGCTCGATTGGCGGACAAAATCCTGCAACTCCTTCGGCATCTGTCCGGTGGCATAGCGGCCGGCGCCGGTCTGCGCCTGCGC
>JBGTIU010000092.1:0-9709 GCA_041745515.1 Hyphomicrobiaceae bacterium
GCGCTGCGGGGCGAATGGCTGGGGCTGCAGGGCCGCGGCCGTCGAACGCGCGGGTCCCGGCGCCTCGATACGGAACTGAAATGATTTGATCGCGCTCGCGGTTGCCGCCACGACGAGGCTGCGATTCTGGCTTTCGGCTTCGGCGATCAATCGGTCCATCATGCGCATACGCTCGGGCCAGCGCGCGGCGGCGGCCCATCCGTTATCGACGACGAGGATGACGGGGCCAGCGCCTTTCAGCGCCGTTTCGCGGTTAGGATTCAGCACCGGCTCGGACAGCGCCAGGATCACCAAAGCCGCCGCCAGCATGCGGATCAACGTCAACCACCACGGCGTCTTGGCGGGTGTCCTTTGCTTGTTTTCGAGGCCGACGAGGATGCGGGTCGCAGGAAATGCCACCTGCTTCGGGCGTGGCGGCACGGTGCGCAGCAGCCAATAGATAATGGGAAGGCTCGCCAAGCCAGCCAGCAGCCAGGGACTTAGAAACACTAATGCACCGAGGCCCATGGCTCAACCTCCCACCGCGGTTGACCAGCGATAGTCGCGTCCGCCGCTCTGCATCCGCATGATCAAAGCGAGCAGCGGTTCCGCGGCCGGCTTGTCTGTCCGATGGACCAGGAACGACCAGTTGAGCCGTCGGGCAATATCTTCGAGGCCGGCCCGGTGCTCGGCAAGCCTTGCGACGTACTGGGGTCGCAAGCTCTCGACTCGGTCCGCGACCCAGCGATCGTTGCCCTCGAGACCGTTGAATTCGGTACGTCCATTATACGGTAGCGTCTCTTCCGCCGGATCGAGCACCTGAATCAAGTGGCCGAATACGTTGTTGGCTGCGAGCGCCATCAAGCGCCCTTCGATCTCTGGCAACGGGTCAAGAAAGTCGCTGGCGAGGATCACACCGGATAGCCGCGCCAACCGCTCGGCCGGCGGCAGACTCGCATTCAGCACCGGGGCTGTCAGATTGCCTGCGATCGCCTCCGCGAGCTTACGAGCGGCTTTGGTACTGGCCGTTGGCCGTGTCAATCCAAGCAATCCCACGCGCTCGCCGCCGCGCACCAGCAGCTCGGCGACGGCCAGCGTCAACACCAGTGCGCGATCGCGCTTGGTCACGTTCGATAGATGGCTCTTGAAGGTCATCGACGGCGACAGATCGGGCCAGAGCCAGATGGTGTGCGCCGCCTCCCACTCGCGCTCGCGCACGAACAGATGATCGGAACCACCCGAGCGCCGCCAGTCGACGAGCGTCGCCGAGTCATTAGGCTGATATTGGCGGAACTGCCAGAAGGTTTCCCCGGGCCCGGCGCGGCGGCGGCCATGGATACCATGGGAAACCGTCGTCGAGATCCGCATCGCCTCCGCGACAAGATCGGGCAGGCTTTCAGCAAGCCCATGCGCGTCGAGCTCTAGGGCTAGTACATCTCTTGCCGCGGCGACGCCCCGGACACCGGTCGGGGTCCCGCGCGACTGTTTCAATTCAGATATCATTCGAGACGGCTGGAAAGGCGCGATATCAGGCTGACGATGTCCTGCCCTTCGCTTCGTGCGGCAAACGTCAGTGCCATGCGGTGCTTCAGGATCGGTTCGGCGAGAGCGACGACGTCGTCGACCGATGGCGCCAAACGCCCATCGAGCAGCGCCTTTGCCCGCACCGCCAGCATCAGGCCCTGGCTGGCACGCGGTCCCGGGCCCCAGGCAATATAACGATCGGTCTCTTCTCCAGCACCAGGACGGGCCGCGCGCACAAGTTTCAGGATTGCTTCGACCACCTTGTCGGGCACCGGGATCTGCCGAACCAGCCGTTGCGCCGCCATCAGTTCGCCGGCGGTGATGATGCCGGCGAGTTTGCGCTCCTCGGTACCGGTCGTCGCGATCAGCATGCGGCGCTCGGCGACGAGATCCGGATACGTCACGTCGATCTGCAGCAGGAAACGGTCGAGCTGCGCTTCGGGCAGAGGATAGGTGCCCTCCTGCTCAAGCGGATTCTGGGTCGCCAATACGTGAAACGGCGCCGGCGTATCGTAGCGCTGGCCGGCGACTGTGACATGATGCTCCTGCATCGCCTGCAGCAGCGCCGACTGAGTCTTCGGCGAAGCACGGTTGATCTCATCGGCCATCAGCAATTGCGTGAAGATCGGCCCCTTGATGAAGCGGAACGACCGGCGCTGCCCGGCAGCCGCAGCCAAATTGTCCTCCAGCACTTCCGCGCCGATGATATCGGATGGCATCAAGTCCGGCGTGAACTGGACCCGCTTTGCATCTAGTCCCAGCACCCGGCCGAGCGTTTCAACCAGCAGCGTCTTGGCGAGGCCAGGCACGCCGATCAGCAGCGCATGGCCGCCTGACAGAATGGTGATCAGCGTGCGTTCGATCACAACATCCTGGCCGAAGATCACGGAGGCGGCTGCCTTGTGCACGCGGTTCATGCGCTCGGCAGTCGCTTCCATGCGAGCGATGATATCGCCGCCGCTTGGATCGAGAGAAGACGTCACTGTCTGCGTGCTCATGAGCTCACTATATGATGGCTTTCGCGGTTGCGAAATACTGTTGCACCGAAAGTGGTCACAATATGAATATGATGGCGTAGGACTGCACTTGGAAGGCATGCGTCCATGACGGGTGAAACAATTGGCGCCAGTCACAATGCAACACGCATTGCCGGCCTTGAAGCGCTGGTCAATGCCGCCGCCGGCGATCGCCTGCCGCCCGTAGACCAATGGAATCCGCCCTATTGTGGCGACATCGGCATGGCGATCCGCACCGATGGCGTCTGGACCTTTCAAGGCAGCCCGATCGGTCGAAAGCCACTTGTGCGGTTGTTCTCGCGGGTGCTGCGGCGCGACGCGGATGGCCGTCACTATCTCGTGACTCCTGTGGAGAAAGTCGATGTCGCGGTGGCGGATGCGCCGTTTCTTGCCGTCGAGATGCAGGTTTCGGGTTCGGGCCGCGAACAAGCGCTGACGTTCCGGACCAACGTCGATGACATCGTGATCTGTGGCCCCGGTCATCCTTTGCGGTTTGTCGTCGAAGCAGGCAGCGGTGGACTGAAACCTTACGTGCTGGTGCGCGGACGCTTAGAGGCGCTGCTGACGCGCGCGGTCTACTATGATCTCGTCGAGTTGGCGGCACCGTTTGCAGCAGGTGGCGCAGATCTCGGAATCTGGAGTGGAGGCGAGCAGTTTCCGCTGAAAGCCGATTGAGTAGTGGACTATTGACAGCATGTTCGGCAAATGCCGACGTTGCAAAGGCCCGCAGCAGTCGGCTGCAAAGGCAACAATGTAGAACTTGGGGAGACGCCAGATGCAGACCTATAGGACCATCGGACGTTCGGCGGCCTTCTTGGCGATCAGCGCAATTGGAGCCTTCGGCACCACCGCCTTCGGGCAAACGCAACCGGCAACACCGCCGGCGGCGCCAGCGCCGTTCGCCACAACCAAGGTCGAAGGCACCGACAACGTCTACATCTTCCGTTATCAAGGCCATCAGTCGATGTTCGTGGTCACCAAGGATGGCGTCATCGCAACCGACCCGATCGGCCTCAGACGGCCGCAGGCAGTCACAACCTACATCGACGAGATCAAGAAGGTGACGACCCAACCGATCAAGTATGTCATCTACAGTCACAGCCACTACGACCACATTGCCGGCGGCAAGCCATTCAAGGATCTAGGCGCCAAGTTCATCGCGCATAAGAATGCACGGGCCCAACTGCAGCGGTTCCCCAGTCCCGATGTGGTCATGCCGGACGAGGTGGTTGACAACAAGCGCACGATCACGCTCGGCGGCACCACGCTCGAGCTGCTGTACGTCGGGCGCAATCACTCCGACAACAGCCTGGTCATGCGGCTGCCCAAAGAGAAGCTGATCTTCACTGTCGATTTCATTCCCATTCAGACACTGCTGTTTCGCAATTTGCCCGACACCGTGTCGCCACCGGAGTGGGAAGCCTCTCTCAAGCGCGTCGTCGCCTTGGACTGGGAGCGCATGATCCCGGGTCATCCGTACGCGACCGGGAGGCTCGGCACCAAGCAGGACGTCAATGACCTGATTGGCTACATGCAGGATCTCGCAGTAGAAGTTAAGAAGGCGGCGGCCGACGGCAAGTGCACCGACACTGCCATGAAAGAGGTGAAGCTGCCCAAGTATGAAAAATGGGGCAATTACGGCTTGTTCCTGCCGCTCAACGTCGAGCGTTACTGTTATCTGAACAATGGCAACTGACGTTAGCAAACGGCGGCCGGGTTGAACCGCCACAGCCGCTATCGTCACAACAAGAGGTACACTATGCGACCGACCATTCGCGCCGTTTTGATCGCCGGCGCTCTGGTCGCCGGTCTGAGCGTTGCGCACGCTCAGACCGAAAAGCGCATTGCCCTGGTGGTCGGCAACAGCAACTATCTGCACACCGGCAAGCTCGCCAATCCCGGCCGCGACGCCCAGCTCATCGCCAATACATTGACCGGGTTGGGCTTTGCCGTGCAGATCTTGCTCGATGCCGACCAGAACACGCTGAAACGCGGACTGCTGGAGTTTGGCCGCAAGCTTCGCGACAGCGACGCGGTTGGGCTGTTCTACTATGCCGGGCATGGCATCCAGGTCGCAGGGCGCAACTACATCGTCCCGGTTTCCGCGAACATACAGGACGAGACCGAAGCCGGCATCGAAAGCATCAGCCTGGACGAATTCACGGCAACGATGGAGCGGCCGGGCAACCCGGTAAACATCATCATCCTCGACGCCTGCAGGAATAATCCATTCCCGCGCGCCTTCCGCTCGACCGGCGGGGGCCTCGCCCGGAGTGATGCTCCGCGTGGCACCTATCTCGCCTACGCGACCTCGCCCGGAGCAGTCGCCAGTGATGGCACCGCCACCAACAGCCCCTATTCGGCGGCCCTTGCCCGCGCCATGCAGATGCCCGGCCTTGCCATCGAGGAAGTGTTCAAGCAGACGCGCCGCGACGTGCTTACCGAGACCAAGGGCTCCCAGATCCCGTGGGAATCGAGCTCGATCACCGGAAATTTCATCTTCAAGGGCGGCGCCGGTGCAATTGGCGCCGTATCGGGAGCAACGCCTGAAAGCGCGGTCGAGGTGACGTTTTGGAACTCAATCAAGGATGCCACCAATCGCACAGCTTTCGAGGCTTATCTGGCACAGTTCCCCAACGGCAGCTTTGCTTCACTGGCCCGCATAAAGGTCGCAGAGTTGGCGCCCAAACAAGTCGTGGCGATTGCACCCTCGGCAATTCCGGCACCGGCAACCGTGATGCGGAGGCCGCACCAGCCGGTGCTGGCGCACAGTGCCACGCGAGAAATTCAGGACGGCGATGTGTCGCGACTGGCTTGCGAGCAACTGTGGACGGCACGGAATGAGATGTTCCATCGCCACGGCTATTGCTTCGATACGCCTCGCGCTCAAGCAACGTTCGGCAATGAAGGCTGCCGAACGACGCGGCAGGACGTGCTGACCGCAACTGAAATGACAAACTTCCGGACCATCCGCAGCTGGGAAATCCGCAAGAGATGCGATCTTGCGAATCCGTCCAGCACCGTTACGGCTGCGATCAATCCCGCCAACGTACCAACATCGGCGCGGTCGCCGGGATCGCAGGCTGGCGGTGATTGCGACCGTCTGGCCGGCGCCTCCTGGGATGGGGATGCCGTTGGTGGTGGCATTGAGTTCGCGGCGTTGGAGGCGGGCACCGCGGTCGCCGCGTGCACGGCTGCCGCAATCGACAAGCCGAACGAGCGACGCTACCTGTTCCAGCTTGGCCGCGCTTATGACAAGGCGCGCAACTACGGCGACGCGAGGCAGGCCTACCAGAAGGCTGCAAGCCTTGGCAGCGCCGCCGCCTTGGTCAACCTCGGTATTCTCTATGAAAAAGGCCAAGGCGTCGGGAAAAGCGCACAGGAGGCGCGCGGCTACTATGAGAAGGCCGCCCGAACAGGCAGTCGCATGGGAGCGTACTGTTACGCGACCGTCTTCGACAATGGGCTTGGCGGCCAGCCGGATGCTGCCAAAGCCATCGAATGGTACTCCCGCGCCGCTGGGCTCGGCCACTCCAGTGCAGCAGCAATCGCGCGCCGTCTGCAAACTAGAGCCCAGCCGACCGGCACACGGTGTGATTGAAGAACCTCTCTAAATCGGCTGTTCGCGCACAGGACGGATGACCGCGTGCTGACGATTGCGACCCGCACGCGTCCGTTGGCACAAGCGGCGCTATGCGTTCTGATTGCGGAAGCGCTGCTGACACTGATGGATGCGCTGATCAAAGGATTGACCGCGCGATATCCGACATTCGAAATCGCGTTCCTGCGCTTTGCCTTCGGCACTCTTTGGGCAAGCATTCTCGTGGCTTATTACCGGCCGGGGTGGCCGTCGGCCGAGACGGTGCGAAGCAACGCCAGCCGGTCGCTTCTGATCGTTGTGACGGCAACGTGTTTTTTTTACGCGCTGGGCCAACTACCACTGGCGGAGACGGTGGCACTGTCGTTCCTGTCGCCGGTATTGATGGTGCTGTTCGGTGGACTACTGCTGGGCGAGAAGCTCGACCGGTCGATCGGGCTGGCGCTCGCCGCCGGGCTCGCCGGCATGTTGCTGATTGTGGGCTGGAGGTTGGGCGCAAGCGACTATCAGGCCGGAGCTTTATGGGGTGTGGCGGCCGTCTGCATATCGACCGTGGCCTATGCTCTCAATGTCATCGTGCTGCGCTGGCGCGCACAGCGCGACCCGGCCCTGACGATCGTATGGTTCCAGAGCGCTTGCCCGTCGGTTATCTTGTTGATCCCGGCAATTTGGGTCTGGGTGGCGCCCGACGCTGCGGACCTCGCCCTATTCGCACTTGTCGGCGCAATCGGGGTGGTTGGGCACTTCCTGCTCACACTGGCATTTGCGCGCGCGGAAGCAGCCAGGCTCGCGCCGCTGCACTACTCGACGCTCGTCTGGGGCATCGCATTCGGCTATGTATTTTTCCACGAGCTGCCGAACTCGGCGGCACTCGCCGGTGCCGTGCTTATCGCGGGCGGTGCCTGGCTCGCTCAACGCAAGCCGACCACACCAGTCGCACCGAACGCCCCACGAGAAAAACCCAATCGCTAGCCGTGCTGCGGCTGTGAATACTTGGCGATCTCGTCTTTCAGTTTCAGTTTTTCGAGTTTCAATCGGTTCACATCGAGCGGATCCGCTGCGGGTCTTGCCATCTCTTCGGTAATCCTGCGGTCCAGCATCTTGTGCTTTTCTGCCAGTTCAGAAAGATGAGCCGATCGCGCCATTCCATCCTCCATTCAACACTCAAGCAGGATTATGACGATGGCAGAATTGCAAGGATTTGTCCAATTGGCGCAATAGCGCATTGGTAGTTGTGAACAGTCAACTGAGGATCTGTGGAATTCTCTATAAAATCAATCGGTTTGCTAGCTCGGAAGGCTTGCACTGGGCTGCATATCTTGGCCATAGTACTGATCCGTTGTAGTCAGGCATTGACCAGCACCGGCTGCATGAGGGAAAAGCTCGCGTGATGGTCCGTCTTAACGATCGGGATATCAGGGAGGAACTGGCAAGGCTACGGACCGAGCACCGCGAGCTTGATCATGAAATTGCGCTCATCGAAGCGGCTGCCCACTCCGATCAACTTATGGTGAAGCGGCTCAAGAAAAAGAAGTTGCACATCAAAGATCTGATTACCGCTCTCGAAGACCGCCTGCTGCCGGACATCATCGCTTGATCAACTCCCAGTCTCCGCTCGCCGCAAAAGTCGGCATCATCATGGGCAGTCAGTCGGACTGGGCGATCATGCGGCTGGCCGCTGGCGTGCTGCAAAACCTCGAGGTTCCCTACGAAACCCGCATTGTCTCGGCGCATCGCACGCCGGATCGGCTTTACAGCTACGCCAGGACAGCCCGCGAGCGCGGCCTGCAGGTGATTATCGCCGGCGCCGGCGGTGCCGCACACTTGCCGGGCATGGCAGCGGCGTTGACGCCTCTGCCGGTCCTCGGTGTGCCCGTCGAGAGCCAAGCCTTGAAGGGGCAAGACAGCCTGTTGTCGATCGTGCAGATGCCTGCCGGCATCGCCGTGGCAACGTTGGCGATCGGCGAGGCAGGCGCCACCAATGCCGGTTTGCTGGCAGCTCAGATCCTCGCTTTGTCCGATCCCGCCCTCGCCGCCCGGATCGATGCGTTTCGAGCGGCGCAGACCGCAAACGTCGGGGAAGTTCCCGAGGACGTTCCGTGAACGCATCTCTGAAGCCGCTTGGCCCCGGCAGCACAATCGGCATTCTGGGTTCAGGTCAGCTTGGCCGCATGCTGGCCCTGGCCGCTGCCAAGCTCGGCCTGAAAACTCACGTCTACTGTGACGCGAGCGGCCCCGCCTTCGATGCGGCGACGGTCAGAACGACGGCGAAATTCGGCGACCAAATGGCGCTCGATCAGTTCGCTCGCGCGGTTGATGCCGTAACCTACGAATTCGAGAATATCCCATTGGAGACGGTCGCGTATCTGGATGCCCTGGTGCCGATCCGGCCTGGCGCCAAAGCCCTGGCCTGCGCGCAGGATCGCTTGAGCGAAAAGCGGCTCGCCCGTGACCTGGGCGCGATGACGGCCGAGTTCGCGGGTGTGGATAGCTTGGACGAATTGCAAGCGCACCTCGACAGCCGGATCCGCATGCCCTGCGTGTTGAAGACGCGCCGTTTTGGCTATGACGGCAAAGGACAAGCCAAGATCGAGAAGTCGGCCGATGCCGAGGCGGCGTGGGCCGCGATCGGGGCCAAACCCGCAATCGTCGAATCCTTCGTCGATTTCTCGTGTGAGATTTCCGTCATCGGTGCGCGCGGCGTCGATGGCTCGTTTGCAGCCTACGACGTCACCGAGAACGAGCACCGCGACCATATTCTGCATCGTTCGGTGGTGCCATCGCGCATCGGATCCGCAGCTCAGAGCAGAGCTATTGAGATCGCCCGGCGTATCGCCGAACGGCTCGACTATGTCGGTGTGTTCGCGGTCGAATTCTTCTGTCTCGATAGCGGAGGAGATGGCTCCGTTTACGTCAATGAGATTGCCCCTCGCGTGCATAACAGCGGGCACTGGACCATGGATGCCTGCCTATGCAGTCAGTTCGAGAACCATATTCGCGCGGTTGCGGGTTGGCCTTTGGGATCGACGAAGCGCCACGCCGCCGCAGAAATGATCAACCTGATCGGATCGTCGGCAAATGATTGGGTTGCCTTTGCGCAGGAGCCTGACGCCTCGATGCACCTCTATGGCAAGCGCGATGCCCGGCCTGGGCGAAAAATGGGCCACGTCAACCGGCTCCGGCCGGACGGCGGAAAGCCTTGACTTGCATAATGCGATAGGGGTGGTGGACTTCTTTACCGGCTTTTGCTAATCGCACAGGCACATAACACTGAAATCAAAGCGGTCGACCCTGTTGCACGGGTTCGCGCGGATTTTTTTGTGCTAAGCTAACCCCTGGCAGCCTATCTAAGGATTACCACAAAGTGCAGGTTCTCGTTCGCGACAATAACGTTGACCAAGCGCTCAAGGCGCTCAAGAAGAAGATGCAGCGCGAGGGCATCTTCCGGGAGATGAAGCTCCGGAACTACTACGAGAAGCCCTCCGAGAAGCGTGTGCGCGAGCAGGCCGAGGCGGTACGCCGGGCCCGCAAGCTGGCGCGCAAGCGCGCCCAGCGCGAGGGCCTGCTGCCCGGCAAGACGCTCACCAAACCG
>JBGTIU010000093.1:0-28101 GCA_041745515.1 Hyphomicrobiaceae bacterium
CACCGATCAGGCGCACCCGAAGATCGTTCGACAGAGGTTTGGTCATGTGGACTGGCCTCCTCCGCCAGTCCACAGCATGAATCACTGTTCGAGCCGTTTGGGAATCCCCAACGATTCCGTTAGATGGGAAAATGCTCTAGCAGCAGCCGCAGCCACGTGTGAGCCGCAGCCACGTGTGAGGAGGTCATCGGTGCGTTGGGGGACAAGCGGGAACCGGCTGCAGAGGGTGAGGCGTCTGCAAGCGGCAGGATTGCGGATCGCGACAATCATTCACCCCCGCGCCGTCGTGGCGCCAGACGTTGTCGTGGGCTGCGGGTGCCTTGTCGTTGCCGGTGCGGTCGTGAACATAGGCGCGCGCATGGGTGACGCCTGCATCATCAACACCGGCGCAACTGTCGACCACGACTGCGATTTGGCCAACGGCGTAAACGTCAACCCTGGTGCTCACCTCGCGGGTAATGTGCGGGTAGGAGATGGCAGTCAGATCGGCATCGGCAGCGCAATTGCGCACGGCGTCAGCATCGGAGCGCACGTGACCGTCGGGGCGGGAGCCGCAGTCGTGACAGATTTTGGCGATCATCTCACGGTGTTAGGCGTACCCGCTCGGGCCGTTGCAACCAAACAACGAGACGCCAACGCGCCGCAGTCGGTCGGCGGTAGATAGACCAGCCCGATGTTGCGGGCTCTGCTTTGGCGCCGCATCCCTGGGATTGTTAGCCACTTGCTGATGTGCCGTTTTCGCGCACGCAATGTGCTTGACCGCCTCGGCACGCTGATAACATATCATCGAGTCTGCGGCGGGGCGGAATCACGTGGGTAATCGCATGATTGACAAGGGCATTTCGCTGCCTGAGCTGTCCGCCTTCCGGATCGGCGTGATCGGGCTCGGCTATGTCGGATTGCCGCTCGCAGCGTACCTCGGCCGCGAGTTCCCGGTGATCGGCTTCGACACCAATGAGGCACGGATCGCCGAACTCAAGAGCGGGGTCGACCGGACGCGCGAACTAAATCGCGACGAATTGCAACTGCTGGACCGGATCAGGTTCACCGCTCTGCCTGGCGACTTGCAATCGTGCAATGTGTTCGTGGTCACAGTGCCGACGCCGATCGACGTTGCCAACCGGCCGGACCTGTCGCCATTGCGGGCAGCCAGCGAGGCTGTTGGCCGGGTCATCAAACCAGGCGGCATCGTCATCTACGAATCGACGGTCTATCCCGGCGCGACCGAAGAAATCTGCGTGCCGATCATCGAGCGGGTCTCGGGCCTTGCGTTCAATGTCGACTTTTTCGCGGGCTACAGTCCAGAAAGGGTCAACCCTGCCGATCCCAATCATCGTCTGACGCAAGTCAAGAAGATAACGTCAGGTTCGACGCCGGCAGTCGCCGGCCTGATCGACCAATTGTACGCCCGCATCATAACCGCTGGCACCCATAAGGCCGGTTCGATCCGCGTGGCGGAAGCGGCCAAGGTCATTGAGAACGTCCAGCGCGACGTCAACATCGCGCTCACCAACGAAATGGCGCTGCTGTTCAAGCGGATGGGTATCGAGTCGCGCGAGGTGTTCGAGGCGGCCGGCAGCAAATGGAATTTTCATGTCTACCAACCTGGGCTCGTCGGCGGGCACTGCGTCGGTGTCGATCCTTATTATCTGACGCACAAGGCACAGACGCTGGGCTTCCATCCGGAAATGATACTCGCCGGGCGCCGCATCAACGATGGCATGGCCGCAGTCGTCGCGCAGGACATCGTCAAGTCGATGCTGCAACGCAAGCTCAGAGCAGATGGCGCGCGCATTCTGATCGTCGGCTTCACATCCAAGGGCAACTGCCCCGACGTGCGCAACACCAAGGTTGCCGATCTGATGGCGGAGCTCGAGGCCTTCGGCCACCGCGTCACGGTCTACGATCCGCTGGCCGACGCCGACGAAGTCGAGCGCGATTACGGCATCCGGCTCCCCAATCAGCTCCCGCCGGGACCGTTCGATGCCGTGGTGCTGGCTGTCAGGCACGACGTTGTGGCGGAGATGGCGGTCAAGCGCTTTCGCGATATCTTGGTGCCCGGCGGTCTGCTTTACGACATGAAGAGCGTTCTGCCGATCCGTGACAGCGACGTGCGGCTTTAACAAGTGACGAGGTCGGTTGAATCAATGAGCGTGACACCAGGCTCAAGTCGTTCGCGTTGATCGGGGCCGCGGGCTATGTCGCGCGGCGGCACTTGAGTGCGATCAAGGAGAACGGCGGCCGTTGGGCTTGACGCTGACGTGTTCTGACCCAGCTGCGTGTTCACCAACGTCAGCAACCCGCGCGCCGCTTATGAACGCAAATCGGAGTTCGCCGCTACTCGGGTCGGCCGCGGCGTGACTATCGGCGCCAACGCCACCATCGTCTGCGGCCATAATCTCGGTGACTACTGTTTTATTGCTGCCGGCGCTGTGGTGACCGCCGACGTTGTCGCGCACGCGCTGATGGCGGGCGTGCCAGCCAGGCGTGTTGGGTGGGTCAGCAATGCCGGTCGCAGACTTGGGCCGGATCTTGTGTGTTCGCAAGATCAGAGCAGCTACAGGGAAACTCCGGATGGCCGTCTCGAAGCAATCTGAGCAAGTGCCGCCGCCGATCGAATTCGTTGATCTGGGCGCCCAGCAGGCGCGCATCAAACCTGCGATCGACGCCGCCATTGCGCGCGTGCTGGCGCACGGTCGGTACATTATGGGCCCCGAAGTTGCCGAGCTTGAAGAGCGCCTTGCCGCGCGCTGTGGCGCCAAGCACGTCATCACGTGCGCGAGCGGCACTGACGCACTGCTGATTGCGATGATGGCTAAGGGCGTTAAGCAAGGCGATGCAGTGTTGTGTCCCGGCTTCACCTATACCGCGACGCCTGAGACGATTGCGCTGCTCGGCGCCGAGCCTGTGTTCGTCGACGTTGATGAGCGCACATTCAATATCAGCGCAGCGGGGCTCGAGGCCGGTCTCGTTGCCGCCCGGCGCCGGAGCTTGAAGCCGGTCGGGATAATCGCGGTCGATTTATTCGGGCTCCCTGCCGACTATGACAGGATCAGTGCCATCGCTCGGGCCAACGGCCTCTGGCTGTTGGCGGATGCGGCGCAATCGTTCGGGGCGGAGACGTCCGAAGGCAGAGTAGGCTGCTTCGGAGAGATGACGGCTGCAAGCTTCTTCCCGGCCAAGCCGCTCGGCTGCTACGGCGACGGCGGCGCGCTTTTCACCAATGAAGATGAACTCGCTGGCGTGATGCGGTCGATTCGCTTGCACGGCAAGGGTGAGGGGCCAGACAAATACGAGATAGTCAGGATCGGCGTGAACGGACGCCTCGATACGATCCAGGCCGCCATCTTGATCGAAAAGCTAAAAATTTTTGATGAAGAAATCGAACAGCGCAATGCAATTGCCATGCGATATTCGGCGGCGCTGCGTGGCCATGCGATCGTGCCGGAAGTCCCTGAAGGCGTAACGTCGGTGTGGGCGCAGTATACATTGTGGATACCAGGCAGACGCCGCGATGCGGTGCGTGCAGCTCTATATGAGCAGGGCATCCCGACGATGGTTTACTATCCAAAACCGCTTAGCCGCCAGGTCGCTTACCAGCATTATGCGGTGGCCGGTAACGGTTTGCCGGTTGCCGAGCGGCTGCCATCAGAAGTGCTGAGCCTGCCCATGCACCCCTATCTCGATGAGACGACGCAGGCACGCATCATCGATGCGCTGACCGAGATACTGGCTGCCTGATATCGCACAACACATTTCTTTTAGTCTCTCGACGCGTTGCTGCGCAGGCTTGTGTTGGCAGGCCGCCGAATGCGCGGCGAGGTTCGGATCATCGAAAGCCCCGAGCGGCGACGACAGCTGCCTCAGGCAGGCTCGCCCCCGATGATCAGCCTGAGGGCTGGCACTGCGGCGTTGAAGTGGGATGCTAACCGCTCGTCGGCAACGTACTCAGGCACCAGGCGCTTGATCACGTGCAGTCCGCCGGCGAGGTTGTCTGCTCTATCGCTTTGGCGATATCGTCGAACATTGCCGAAATCTCCAAGTGATCGAACATACGCCGCGGTGACGCCGAGAGCACGCCTTGCAGGTTGGTCGCAATCAGGGCCTCGCTCGAGCGGAACAGTTCTTCGTTCATTTTCTCGCCGGGTCGCAGTCCAATGAACTTGATCTCGATATCCTTGTCCGGTTGCAGACCAGCCAGCCGGATCATCTTTCGGGCGACGTCTACGATCTTGACCGGATGCCCCATGTCGAGGACGAGGATGCGTCCGCGACTGCCCCCGTCACCTATGCCAAAAGTCGTCGCGTGCAAGACCAGTTGCGCGGCTTCCGGGATTGTCATGAAATAGCGCTCGATTTCCGGGTGCGTGACTGTCACCGGCCCGCCAGAGCGGATCTGCTTTTCGAACAACGGTACAACCGATCCGGCTGAGCCGAGAACATTGCCAAACCTGACCGTTACAAAACGTGTGCGTCCCAGCACATCGAGCGATTGGCAATAGGACTCGGCCATTCGTTTGCTTGCGCCCATGACATTGGTCGGATTTACAGCCTTGTCCGTCGAGATCAACACCATTGCATTGGCATTGATCGCCAACGCGGCGTCCGCGACGTTTCGAGTTCCCAGGGCGTTCGTGTCGAGACCTTCCAGGGGTTGGCTTTCGACCAACGGAACATGCTTCAGCGCAGCCGCATGAAAAACGATATCCGGCCGCTGTTCCTCGAATAGCGCCCTGATCTGATCGCGATTTCGCACGTTGCCCAGTCGCGAGACAATTTTTGTGGCGCCAGCGACCTGGCACAATTCGTTGTCGATGGTGTAAAGCAGGTATTCGCTGCTATCCAACAGGATCAGGCGGCCCGGCTTTAGAACCAGCAGTTGGCGACAAAGCCCGGAGCCGATCGACCCGCCCGCGCCGGTGACCAGCACCGTTGCTCCGCAGATCATCTGACTGACATCGTCCTGATTTAACTTGACCGTGCGCCTCGGCATCAGATCTTCCAGCACGATCCGCTGAGGCACCAGCGCGATGGAATCCCGCTCTTGATTGCCGCGGAGCCCGTTCAGCTCCGGCAGGCGCAGCAGTTTCAGCGCATGCCGTTTTGCGGCATCTGCCACGAGTTCGAAGGTCCCGTCAGTCACGGTGCTGGTGAGGACGAGGGCTTCCGGGTTGAGATCGCGCCTTGCGAGCTTGGCAATCACACTGTCAAGATCACTTATGGTGCCGAGCACAGGGCAGCCGCGGATCGACAGGCCGGTGCGGCGGCCGCTATAATCGATCAAGCCTACCGCTCGATAGGCAAGGTCCTTGCGCTCGCTCGCCGCTTTCAGAAAATTCTCGGCATTGCTCGAAGTGCCCAACAGGAGCACATTGCGCTGGCGATCGGCACGGTGCTGCGATCTTCGGTTGCGCATCTGGCGATACATGATTCGCGACCCACTGAGGGCTAAGATCATTGCTCCCCAGCTTGCAACGATCGATGCACGCGGAATCGACTCCAGCCGGTTGACCATGAACAACACAAGCGCAAAGCCGATAACAGTCAGAGTGGAGGTTTTTACGACGGCCTCAATCTCGGCGAGCGAGGTATAACGCCAGACGCCACGGTTGAGGCCTAAGACGTGGCCTGAGACGCCGGCGATTGCCATGAATCCCAGGACAGGCAAAGCATAATCATCGATGGACGCCGGTCCCAGGCGCAGCGTCAACCCAATCAGCAGTGACACGCCCGCCATCAGCATGTCATGAAAAATCACAACGCCTTGTACGACGAGCGCGCGACTAAATCCCCCACTCGGCACCAAGCCAAACCTCAGCATATGACCCCCGAAACAAACGTGCTCGGTATCGCCGACAAATATCGATACGGAGCGGCTAGACAATAGCGACGATCTGAGACTTGTGCGAGTCGCATCACTGACTCAATGCGTCGCGGGATAGCCAGATTGGTCACCACGGGCTTTTCGCGTTCGACAAAACGGCTCCTGCTTGGCCGGTGAGGGCATAATCGAACGAAATATTCGTCGGCTCAGAAGCGAGTTGCGCGGCTCCCGCAATACACGATGTCTCACCCGGCAGCCGGCTGGGCAACCTTCAGCGTGCCCACCTGCGGCTTACCGTCCCTGTCCCGCGTGCGCAGCTTCACGGTCTTGCCCACCCAATGTGTGTCGCTGAGCTGCTTCAACAGCGCCTGAAGAATGCGCGGCTCGCCGATGGCCTCCACTACCCAAAACGTTTCGCCGCTCTTCCACTCCTTGGGCGCCAGCTTGATCGGTTGATCAAGCGCGGCGCAGACACGTTGATCGACCTCGGCCGACACGCTCGCCCACAGCACGACGGCGACGGGCGCGGCGATGCCCTTCGTCTTCGTGCGCGCGGCGGCGAGCGCGTACTGGCCGGTGAGAACTGCCGGCAGCACCAGCCATTCCAAGTCGGCCAACGCATAGGTGCGATGATGTTTGGAGCGCATCATCACCGCGATGATCTCGCCGAAGGCCGCTGCCAGCATCTTCGATGTGGCCGCCATTCGGCGCTGCTGCTCAGGCGTTGGATCGGCCTCGACCGTGGCCGTCTTCGCGTTAGGTGCGGTAGGCTGCGGGGCAGGAACGATAGCGAGCGTCGGGTTCGCAGAATTCGGTGGAGACGGATCAGCGCCGGCTTTTGTTGTACCGTTGCCGCTGCGATCGGGCTTCTTTGACCAGAAAGACATGGGACATCCCCCGCAAACCGAACATCAGCAATAATGGCATCGAATATGTCGCCGCACCATCCAGCTTCACCTGCGCGCTGCATTGGTCGATGTTTAGCGGGTCGCCACAATCTCCCCATGACGCCGGTCAGAGCGCGTAGGAGCAGCCGTTCGCCTAACTCGTTGAAATCATTGGTGCCGGCTGAGGGGATTGAACCCCCGACCTTCGGTTTACAAAGACCCTGAGCCGCACCAATAACAAAGCAACACCAACAAGTTATTCGGGCGTCCGTTGCATAGAATGCCTGATCAAGCTGTACAATGCAGAGTTCAGTCCCGCAAACTTCCCGCAACCAGGAAGCAGGGGGTGATTGCGCGAGAGCTTGTCGCTCGCTCGGCCAGGGCGAAGGTGACGATGCCGCTGTTGCAGGAGCGGTTCATTTTGGCTCCTCGTGCCGGCCGGACGAGATCGGGCTGTTCCTTGATCGCTACGCTGTGACGTTCAAAAAAAAAAAAAACCGCGCGCGACGACGAGCAGGGGTGCCCGGACGTGTTGAGCGCAAGGCGAGCCTAGCGCACCGCGCAATGACGATCTGCTGGGAAGAACCGAAGTCTGTCGGCAACTAGGCGA
Source organism: Hyphomicrobiaceae bacterium (assembly GCA_041745515.1). Classification (GTDB taxonomy): domain Bacteria; phylum Pseudomonadota; class Alphaproteobacteria; order Rhizobiales; family Hyphomicrobiaceae; genus JAKFWF01. The sequence continues at coordinate 7,322 of JBGTIU010000093.1, forward strand.
CAAAGTAGTCCTTCTTTAAGGCTCTCGACAGTTTGCGCGCGTGTCCAAGCCCAAAGCCCTAACGTGCACGAGAATGTGCATTGTTTGTCATGGGTGAGCCTGCGAGTGTGTTGACTGTGAAAGGCCAGTCTCTATGCGCCACCTGCGATTTGCCATCACTATGTTGATCGTCCTTGGTCTCGCCATGCCGACGGCCAGGGCAACAATGGTGCCCGCCCCCGCGCCAGCCATGGAAGACTGCGAAGGCATGATGGCCAAGGGCGGCGACGACTGCCCATGCTGTAATGCCGACTCCAAGTGTCCGGCCAATGTCTGTGCAATGAAGTGCCTCAAGACGGTGGCAAACGCCCCCGCGTTCCGGGTCGCGCGCGACAAGCTCGGTCTTTCTGTTGCTTCGCCGCCCGAAGCCAATTTGCACGGTCTCAATCGACGACCGCCCGCGCCACCCCCTCGAGCCTGAGACAGTCCACATCCCTGCGATCGGTTCGCGCCGCTCGCAGCGGTTTTCTATCGTGGTTTCGGCTGGCACGTGCTGGCGCGAACTGTCTCTTCGAGGAATAACAGATGACAACTCGCCTAGGGTTGTTCGCCGCCCTGTTTGGGCTGGCGACGGCCACGTTGCATGTTCCGGCCAGTGCTGGGGCGGTCGACTACAAGTTCGAGGCTATCGCCGCCGAGGTTCGCAACGGCGACGGCGCTACCCTCGCCGTCAGGATTGTGCACTTGCCGACGGGCAAGCCCGTGCCGGCTGCCATCGTGTTCCGCACACGCCTCGACATGTCACCCGACGACATGGCGGCGATGACGGCGAAACACGAGCCGCTGCCAGAGTCCGAGCCCGGCGTCTATCGGTTCAAGGCTGACCTCACCATGGCCGGCGGCTGGGCTCTGAAGCTCATGGCCAAAGTCCAGGGTGAGGCCGAGTCCATCAGCGGTACCGTCCGTTTCAACGCGAAGGAGTGAGGAGGCGACCATGCCCCGCAAAACCTCGATCGCGCTCGCGGCCCTTGCACTGCTTTGCACGCTGGGCCTCGGTTATTTTCTCGGTACCCGGCGCGCCGAAGCCCCCAACACCGCATCCGTCGTATCGCCGGAGCGCCGCGTCCTCTATTGGCGCGATCCGGACGGCAAGCCGATGTACGCCGCAACGCCGATGCGAACCGCCGTTGGCAAGCCCTACCTGCCGGTGTTCGACGACCAGGAGCCCGACTTCGGCGAGGCTGTCGCCTCGCAGCAGCCGGCAGCCAAGACTGCCGGTCCGCGCAAGCTCCTCTACTATCGCAACCCGATGGGTCTCGCTGATACCTCGCCATCGCCCAAGAAAGACTGGATGGGGATGGACTACATCGCAGTCTACGAGGGCGAGGACGAGTCCGGTTCAACGGTCAAGGTCAGCCTCGATAAGGTGCAGCGCTCCGGTGTGCGAACAGAGATCGCGGCAATGCGACGCCTTGTCCGTCCGCTACGCGCGCCGGCAGTCGCCAAACCAGACGAACGAACACTGCTTACGATCGCGCTGCGTGCTGACAGCTTCATCGAGAAACTTTACGTCAACGAGACCGGGCGGCATGTAACGAAAGGCGAGCCGCTGTTCCGCATTTACAGCCCCGACATGGTCAGAGTGCAGGTCGATTACCGCGTCTCGACCAATGCATCCGGCAATCGCGATGACAAGGGTGCACTGCGGCGGCTGGAGAACCTGCAGATCCCGGAACCGGTGATCGATGAGCTGAAACGCACGCGCGAGCCGATCATTTCCTTCGACTGGCCGTCTCCGGTGTCCGGCGTCGTCATGCAGAAGAAGGCCATCGAAGGCATGATGATGAGGGCCGGCGACGAGATGTTACGCATTGCCGATCTCTCAAAGATCTGGGTTATTGCTGACGTCGCGGAGCAGGACATCGCGCAAGTCCGTGTCGGCGCCAAAGCGAACGTGACCTTCCGCGCGTTCCCGAACGAGATTTTCGAAGGCCGTGTAAGCTTCGTGCTCCACGAGTTGGAAATGGCGACACGCACAGCCAAGGTACGCATCGAGATCGCCAATCCGGATCACCGCATCAAGCATGAGATGTTTGCAGACGTGGACATCATTGCGGGCGACGGCGAGCCATATCGGCTGGCTGTTCCTCTCTCGGCGCTGATCGATAGCGGCAACCGCCGCGTCGTCCTCGTCGAGCGCGGCGAAGGCCGCTTTGAGCCGCGCGCGGTGAAGGTAGGTTTGCGTGGCGACAGTTACGTCGAGATCACCGAAGGCATCAAGGCGGGTGAGAGCGTCGTCGTCGCCGCCAACTTCCTGATCGATGCCGAAAGCAATCTCAAGGCGTCGCTTTCGGGCTTCACGTCCGAACCGGAGACTAAGCCCGTGCCGGAGGGCAAACAATGATCGCCTGCCTCATCCGCTGGTCGGCCAGCAATCTCATGCTGATTTTGATCGGCATCATGTTCACGACGGGGGCCGGCCTCTATGCGGTGCGCCATGTGCCGCTCGACGCCATCCCCGACCTCTCGGATACCCAGGTCATCATCTACACGGAGTATTCGGGCCAGGCGCCGCAGGTGGTCGAGGATCAGGTCACTTATGCGCTTTCGACCGCGATGCTATCGGTGCCGCGCTCGAAAGTGGTGCGCGGCTTCTCGTTCTTCGGCGTGTCGTTCGTCTATGTGATTTTCGACGAGGGCACGGACATCTATTGGGCGCGCTCGCGCGTCCTCGAATACCTCTCGGCCGCGACCCGCAATCTGCCGACGGGTGTCACGCCGACCTTGGGGCCGGACGCGACCGGAGTCGGCTGGGTCTATCAGTACGCCGTGATGGCGCAAAAGCGCACGCTCGCCGAGCTGCGCACCACGCAGGATTGGCAGGTGCGTTTCGCCGTCGCCAAGGCCGAAGGCGTGGCCGAGGTCGCCAGTGTCGGCGGCTTCGTGCGTCAGTATTCCGTCGTCGTCGATCCCAAGCGGCTGCGCGCCTTCAACATCCCCTTGTCCAAAATCCGGGATGCCATCCGTTCGTCCAACATGGACGTTGGCGGACGCGTGGTCGAACTGGCAGAGACCGAGTTCATGGTGCGCGGCCGCGGCTATCTCAGGGGCATCGCCGACATCGAGCAGATTGTGCTCAAGGCGGAGGCTGGAACGCCGGTGCTCGTGCGCGACGTTGCCCGCGTGGAGCTGGCGCCTGATGAGCGGCGTGGTGTCACAGAACTCAACGGCGAAGGCGAAGTGGTCTCCGGCATCGCTGTTCAGCGCTTCGGCCAGAACGCGCTTTCCGTGATCGCCAATGTCAAGGACCGCCTCGCCGACATCAAGGGCAGCCTGCCCGCCGGCACCGAGATCGTGCCGGTCTACGACCGCTCGGACCTGATCCATCGGGCGATCGAAACGCTCAAGAGGACCCTCATCGAGGAAAGTATCATTGTTGCCCTCGTTTGCATGGTATTCCTGCTGCACGTCCGCAGTGCGTTCGTTGCCATCATCACGCTGCCGCTTGGCATCCTGATCGCCTACATCTGCATGCATGCACTGGGCCTTTCATCTAACATAATGAGTCTCGGGGGCATTGCGATCGCCATCGGCGCCATGATCGACGCGGCGATCGTCATGATCGAGAACGCGCACAAGCATCTCGAACGTGCCCCAGCGGGCAAGCCACGTGCCGAGATATTGATCGAAGCGGCGAGCGAGGTCGGCCCAGCCCTCTTCTTCTCGTTGCTCATCATCACCGTCTCGTTCCTCCCGATCTTCGCGCTCGAAGCGCAGGAAGGCCGGATGTTCAAGCCCTTGGCCTATACCAAGACGTTTGCCATGGCGGCGGCGGCGTTTCTGTCGGTGACGGTTGTGCCGGCGCTGATGATCCTCTTCGTGCGCGGGCGCATCGTGCCGGAGCACAAGAACCCGGTGAACCGGTTCTTGATCTGGATCTATCGCCCCGTCATCACGGGTGTGCTCAAGGCCAAGACCCTGACCATCGGCATCGCGCTCGTCGTGCTCACCGTCAGCGTGTGGCCGGCGACCAGGCTTGGCTCGGAGTTCATGCCGAACCTCAATGAAGGCACGCTGATGTACATGCCAACGACCCTGCCGGGCTTGTCGATCACCAAATCGGCCGAGCTGCTGCAGACCCAGAACAAGATCATCAAGACGTTTCCGGAGGTCGAATCCGTGTTCGGCAAGGCGGGACGCGCCGCGACCGCGACCGATCCGGCGCCAACCGAAATGTTCGAGACCATCATCAATCTGAAGCCCGAAAGCCAGTGGCGGCCGGGCGTGACCATCGACAGCCTCATTCAGGAGATGGACAAGGCGCTGCAGTTTCCCGGCGTCTCGAACGCCTGGACCATGCCGATCAAGGCTCGCATCGATATGCTGGCAACCGGCATTCGCACACCTGTTGGCGTCAAGGTGATCGGCCGCGACCTCAAAATCATCGAGGGCCTTGCACGCGAGATCGAAGCCGCCATCAAGACCGTCCCGGGCACGTCGAGTGCGTTCGCAGAACGCATCATCGGTGGTTATTATCTGGAGATCGAGCCGGACCGAGCACAGCTTGCCCGATACGGCCTGATGATCGGCGACGTGCAACAGGTCGTGGCATCGGCGCTCGGAGCGGAGACTGTCACCACGACGGTCGAAGGTCGTGAGCGTTACGGGGTAAGTCTCAGGTATCCGCGCGACGTGCGCAGCGATCCGCAGGCGATCACGCGCGAAGTCCTAGTGCCCTTGCCGAACGGCGCGTCGATCCCCTTGGGCCAGGTGGCGACGGTGAAACTGGTGCAAGGTCCGGCCTCAATCCGAACCGAGAATGCGCAGCTCGCGGCCTACATCTTCGTCGATGCCCGCGACCGCGATCTCGGCAGCTATGTCGCCGACGCGAAGAAAGCCGTGGCGGCGACCGTCAAGTTCCCGCCCGGCTACTATGCTGTGTGGAGCGGGCAGTTCGAATACTACGAGCGGGCGAAGCAGCGCCTCGCGATCGTCATTCCACTGACACTGCTGATATTTCTGCTGTTGCTCTACCTCAACTTCCGCCGCATGACCGAGACACTGATCGTCATGCTGTCGCTGCCTTTCGCGCTCGTCGGCGGGCTCTGGCTGATGTGGTGGATGGGGTTCAACCTTTCGGTCGCCGTCGCCGTCGGCTTCATCGCGCTGGCGGGCGTCGCCGCCGAGACCGGGGTCATCATGCTGATCTACCTCGACCACGCCCTGGAGCATCGGCGCAAGCAGGCCGCCGAGGCTGGCCGCGAGTTCGTGCGCGAAGACCTCTATGCTGCCATCATGGAAGGCGCTGTCGAGCGTGTTCGACCCAAGATGATGACCGTCATTGCCATCATGGCGGGGTTGCTGCCGATCCTGTGGAGCCATGGCACAGGCTCCGAAGTCATGCAGCGCATTGCCGTGCCGATGATCGGTGGGATGGTTTCATCGACCGTGCTCACCCTGGTCGTCATCCCAGCCATTTATGCGATCGTGAAGGGGATGCAGCTGACGCCAGTCGAACCAGGGCTGGCAGAAGCCGTGATCAGGCAGACAGGCGCTGGTCTCACTTATAAACGCAGCGCTGAAAGCGTGTAGACACCGATCAATGCAATCAGCGCTCCGGCAATGCCTTGAACCAGGCGCGCAACGCACCAAGCGTGAAGGCGCAGGCTGGCGCGCCGACCCCACCGGCGCGCAATTCGGCGGCAAGGATGCGAACAACGCCGCCCTGCAGTGACGCCAAATAGGTCATCAACCAGTCCAACATCTACAGCTTGCCCTCATCCTACCCTCCAGGATAGGTTAGAGTATGGAACACCAAAGTCACCCCGATATTGTCAAACGCCTGAAGCGCGCCGAGGGTCATCTGCGCTCCCTCATAGCCATGATCGAGACAGGCAAGCCGTGCCTGGAACTCGCCCAGCAGTTGCATGCGGTCGAAAACGCCATCGGCAATGCCAAGTGCGAGTTGATCCACAACCACGTCGATCACTGTCTCGAAGATGCCGTGACCGACACTGCTGCTTCGGCCAAGCGCGCGCTGAAAGAGTTCAAAGCTCTGAGCAAATACCTATGAGACACAAGGCGATGCTCGACAAAGCACGCGACTGGTTCTGGTTTGCCAACCCGAGCGATCACGCTGGGCATAGCCACGGTCATGCGCATAATGGCTCGCACGGCCACACCCACGGTGTCATCGACCCGACGATCGCCACCACGGAACGCGGCATCTGGGCCATCAAATGGTCATTCATCGTTCTGGCGATAACGGCCGCCCTCCAGATCGTGGTGGTACTGGCCTCGGGCAGCGTTGCGCTGCTCGCGGACACCATCCACAACGTGGCTGACGCCACCACCGCCATTCCACTGTGGATCGCCTTTAAGCTGGCGCAGCGCAAGCCAACCACAACATTTACCTATGGTTATGGCCGCGTCGAAGACCTTGCCGGCATTGCCATCGTGCTCATCATCCTGTTCAGCGCCCTCGTGGCCGGTTACGAAGCCATCAATCGCATCTTGAACCCCCAGCCGATCACGCTGTTGTCCTGGGTCGCGGTCGCTGGTCTTGTTGGCTTCATTGGCAACGAAGCGGTGGCGGTGCTTCGCATCCGCGTCGGCCGCGAAATCAACAGCGCCGCATTGATTGCCGACGGCTATCACGCGCGGACGGATGGGCTGACAAGTCTTGCTGTGGTAGCTGGTGCTGCGGGCGTCTGGCTGGGGTTTCCTCTCGCCGATCCGATCATCGGACTTCTGATCACCATCGTCATCTTCGGCATCGTCTGGCAATCCGCGAAGGCGGTACTGACCCGCATGCTGGACGGGGTTGACCCGGCAACTGTTCGCGATATTCGCCATGCGGCGGAACATGTTTCCGGCATCAGGAAAGTTGTCGATGTCAAAGCCCGTTGGCTGGGCCATCGTCTCCACGCGGACGTCGCCATCCTTGTGGACAGCGCCCTGTCCGTCGCCGAAGCAGACCAACTCGGTGCGGCACTCAGGCGAGAGATGATGGCTCACATTCCGATGCTATCGGTGGCAACCGTGCGTTGTCAGGGCCACGATCTTCCCACCGTAGCCGACGTGCCTTGAAAGCGCTCGGACGGGAACCGGCGGGATGCGCGTCTGCTTCGGGCGCCCGCTGGTCGGGCAGGCTGGGTTGTCATCGCGTTGATTGTTGGTCTGCTGGTAATGCTGCGCGGTCTTTGAGAGTTCAAGTCTGTGTGGTGCCGTTGGCCGGTTCAACACAAATGCTGTAATGGCGGATCGGAATTCAGTCAGCAGATCCTCGGGAGTTGCTCTCCAACCAGCATGTCGACGATGCGCCGCCCGCCGAGGACGGTCTGCATGACCACGCGCCCCGGCCGGTCGGCCACGACTTGACCGATGGTCTGCGCGTCAAGACCATACATGTCAGACCGCATGGCTGTTAGGGCCGCGCCGGCTTCACCCGCTGGGACGATGGCTACGATCCGGCCCTCGTTCGCGAGATAGAGTGGATCGAGCCCCAGGATCTCGCACACGCCTTTGACTTCCTCGCGCAAAGGTGTGCGGTCCTCAACGATTGCCACGCCGACGTTGGACGCCTGCGCCAGTTCATTGAGCACACTCGCCACGCCGCCACGCGTGGCATCGCGCATGAACCGAGTGTTCGGAGCCGCCGCCAGAACGGCTGCAATCATTCGACCGAGGGGCGCGCAGTCGCTTTCGATCGAAGTCGACAGTTGCATATCGCCGCGCGCGGCAAGGATGGCAGCACCGTGATCCCCGAGGACACCATTGACGAGTACGACGTCGCCCGCGCGGGCCTTATCGGCACCGAGGTCAATGCCCGCTCGAATTACTCCAATACCAGCCGTATTGATGAACAGCCGATCGCATGCACCCCTCTGAACGACTTTGGTGTCGCCGGTGATAATGACAACCCCGGCCTCCCGTGCCGTGACTGCCATTGAAAGCGCGATGCGGCGCAGCTCTTCGACCGGAAATCCTTCCTCGATGATCATGCTGCAGGTGAGATAGAGCGGTTGGGCCCCACCGACGGCAAGATCATTAACCGTGCCGCAGACGGCGAGCTTACCAATGTCCCCGCCAGGAAAGAAGATCGGTTCGATCACGTAGCTATCGGTCGTAAACGCAAGCCGGTCGCCGAGGCGAGCAAGATCGCTGATGTCGATTCGAGCCTGATCGTCGAGCGGCGCCAGCTTATCGTTTTCGAAGGCTGCAACGAATACGTCATCGATCAGATCGCGCATGGCCTTGCCGCCGCCGCCGTGAGCGAGAGTCACATGCGGGACGCTGATCGAGCCTCGTCGTCGACGAAAAGGAGAGGGCTGTTCGCTCGACCTGCTCATGCCGTCACGACAGGCAGGGGCGCGCGATCAAGGTCTCCATACTGGTAATAAGCGGCGCATGCGCCCTCGGGCGATACCATCAACGCGCCCATGGGCTTCTCTGGAGTGCAATCCGTGCCGAAAACCTTGCATTGCCGGGGTTTGATTACGCCCTTCAGGACCTCGCCGCACTGGCACGACTTCGGATCGGCGATCTTGATGTGCGGAACCTCGAAACGCTTCTCGGCGTCGAACGCGGCGTACTCCTTGCGGACCCGGACGCCCGAATGATCGATCGAGCCGAGCCCCCGCCACTCAAAGAACTCCCGCAGCTCGAACACTCGTGTGACTGCATCGAGCGCCGCAAGATTTCCGGCGTCGGGAACAATGCGGCTGTATTGATTTTCGATTTCGGCACGTCCTTCCGACAACTGCTTCAGGACCATCCAGATAGAATGCAGCACGTCGAGTGGCTCGAATCCGGCAACGACAAGCGGCCGTCGATAGTGTTGAGAAACGAACTGATAGGGGGCTGTCCCGATTACCATGCTGACGTGCCCGGGGCCGAGAAAACCGTCCAGTTCGAGTTCCGGCGAATCCAGTATCGCCTTGATCGTTGGGATGATCGTGATGTGATTGCAGTACAGGGAGAAATTGCGAATCTTGTCTGCTTCCGCCTGCAGAACGGCCAGCGCCGTGCTCGGCATCGTCGTCTCGAAGCCGAGGCCAAAGAACACAATCTCCCGCCCGGGGTTCTTACGCGCGAGATCAAGAGCATCGAGCGGCGAATACACCATGCGGACATCGGCACCCTCCGCCTTCGCCTGCATCAAGCTTTTCTTTGAGCCCGGCACGCGCATGGCATCGCCGAACGTCGTGAAAATGACGCTAGGCTGTTCGGCGATCGCGACCCCATCATCGATACGTCCCATGGGCAGGACACAAACCGGGCAGCCCGGGCCGTGCACAAGTTCCAGCTCCTTGGGCAGCATACCTTCAATGCCGTACTTGAAGATTGCGTGGGTGTGGCCGCCGCAGACCTCCATGATCGAAATTGGGCGGTCGCGGCCCCGGCTAAGCGGGGCAACAAGACTCTCGATTGCACGCACGAGCGTACGTGCTTTGGTTGGATCACGGAACTCGTCGACGTACTTCATGCCCCGCCTCCAGGCTCTTCCTTGATCACGTGAAGATTGCCACGGTCGTCGGCGAGCAGCGTGTGCACGAGGTCCCACAAGATATGGTAGAGCGTCACGTGACACTCTTGAATGCGATGGATGCTGTCGGTTGGCACGATGAGACAATGATCGAGGCCGATCCGCCCCATTTCGCCGCCGCTCATGCCAGCCAGCCCAATCGTATGCAGCCCCATCTCTTTGGCTTTGACAAAAGCCTTCAAGAGATTTGCGGAGTTGCCACTGGTCGAGAGGCCGATGAGGCCGTCACCAGTGCGACCCTGGGCGATGATCTGGCGCACGAACACGTGGGCGAAGCCGACATCGTTGCCGACGGCCGTCATCATCGTCACGTCTGCCGTCAGATTGATGGCTGTGAGTGCGGGACGACCGGCCGTAATCGGGTGTAGAAACTCGACAGCCACATGCGAAGCATCGCAGCTGGAGCCGCCATTGCCCATGGTGAACAGGCGCCCGTTGCGGCGATAGACGCCGGCCAGGGTATGGGCTGTCGCGACGATCTCCTTCGCATTGACGGCAAAAAACGCATTGAGTGCGGCCGCGTGCTCATCGGACTTCTGCTTGATGGACTCGAGCAACGCTGCATCGAGCGCTGCTGCGTCCTGGCGTTGGCCATGGAGGAACGGATAGAGTTGATTTAGTGGATCTTGTTGCGACACGTTTTGCTTCTCCTCGTTGAGGGGAGCGGGTTTTCGCAACTCATGCCCGACCTGAGTTCGCCATAGCCGCAAGTTGCTCCTGGACTTCGCCGAGATCCAACAGTGTCTTCAGAGTCGCTGCCGCCTCTCGTTCATCGATGCGGCTCATTGCGAAGCCAACGTGGATGAGCACCCAATCGCCGACGCAGGCGTCAATCGGATGGTCTTCGCCGATGATGCACGTCAGATTGACCTTGCGCTTGACGCCATTGACGTCGGCCAACCCGAGATTGCGCTCCCGATCGGTGATTTCGACGATCCGGCCTGGAATCCCGAGGCACATCTAGGATCTCCATTCCTTCACCAGCCGCCAAGCAGCGATCGCGGCTTGGCCGAGAGCCAGCCCCCCATCGTTGGCCGGGACATGACGGTGCATGAGCACCTTCATGCCGCTGTCTCTCAATCCGGCAGCGAGGGTCTCCAGCAAGATCTTGTTCTGGAAGCACCCGCCTGAGAGTGCCACAGTGTCGAACTCGGGCCTATTGCTTTCTGAGCGGGCTCGCAAAGTAAGTGTCAGCTGCAGCACTGCGCCGGCGAAGCCGAGATGGAAGCGCGCGGCCATCGTGGCGGGTGGTTCTCCGGCCGCGAGGTCGATCGACAGGCGACGCCACATGGGGCCGGGATCGAGCTGCAAACGCCCCATCCCATGCTGTTCATTGATGCCCAATGAGTACGCTGATTGCTCACGGGTGACCTCGGCAAGCTTTGTCTGTGCCAGCGCCTCGAGCTCGGCCCCACTCTGGCCTTCGTAGGCAATGCCCGATTGAACGAGCCCGACCGCGACCGCGACCGCGTCGAACAGGCGGCCGCAGGAACTCGCAGGTGGTGAGTTCAAACCCCGCTCCAGCATCCGATTGAGCTGAGCAAGCGGCTTGGCCGCGAGAAGGCCATGTAGGGGGGTGCCGCGGCAGATGCGCTCGAACTCGGGCCATCCGACACTGGAGATGATGTGCGCATAGGTGTTGCGCCACGGCTCGCGCACGGCTTGCGCACCTCCAAGCATCGCGACCGGTTTGAGGCTGCCAACCCTTTGATAGCCACCGTAGTCGGCGAGCAGGAATTCGCCGCCCCAGAGGCTGCCGTCGTCGCCGTAGCCGAGACCATCGAGCACAATGCCGAGCACGGGCCCAGCATCTGGCGGATACCCGTTGTCTGCGAGGCAGCTTGCGATATGCGCGTGATGGTGCTGCGTCTCGACGAGGCGAATTCCTCCGGCGCGTGCGAATTCGCGGCCATGCTTCGTCGATAAGAACTCCGGGTGGCGATCGATCGCCAGGGCGGCCGGCGCTGCGGCATGCAGCGACCGTTGCAGCGTAAGGGTCTTCAAGTAGTCGTCGAACGCCAGGTCATTCTCCAGATCACCGATATGTTGCGAAAGGCTCGCCACGCCGTCGCGCAACATGCAGACCGTGTTCTTGAGCTCGCTGCCCAGGGCAAGGATGGTTGGCGCCTGCCGGAACGCGCCGGGCATTGCGACCGGTGCCGGCGCGTATCCTCGTGCACGGCGCAGCAGTGCGACCGAACCGTCGATGATGCGGACCACTGAATCGTCGACGCGATGTGAAATCCGGCGGTCATGGTCGAGGCTCGCGTCGACAATGCAGGCCAATCGCGCGTCGACTTCCGCCCGGTCGATGCACTGAGGCTCATCCGAGATATTTGCGCTGGTCATGACCAGCGGACGATCGCATGCTTCGACAAGCAGATGATGCAGTGGCGTATACGGCAACATGACACCCAGCGTTTTCAATCCCGGTGCCAATGCTTCGGGGAGGGGAGTTTCATTTTTCGGCAGCAGTACGATCGGCGCTTGAGGCGACATCAGGCACGCGGCCTCTATGTCGGTGACCTCGCAATACCTCTCGACCATGGCGAGGTCACGCATCACGACGGCGAGCGGCTTTGCCACCCGGCGCTTACGGCGGCGTAGTGCTATTATGGCGGTTTCCAGCGTCGCATCGCACGCAAGATGGAAGCCGCCCAGACCCTTGATGGCGAGGATGTGCCCCTCGCGGAGAAGACGGGCGGCCGTCGTTATCGCGTCACCGGAAATTTCAGATTGGTCGACAAGCCTGCCATCCGCCCAAGTCAATCGCAGACGAGGTCCGCAGATCGGGCAGGCGATGGGCTCAGCATGATAGCGTCGGTCATTTGGGAGTGCATACTCTGTTGCGCATGCCGCACACATTGGGAAATCGCGCATCGTCGTGTTTGCGCGGTCGTAGGGAGCATGCTCGACGATCGTCAGACGCGGACCGCAGGCTGTGCAGTTGGTGAACGGATACCGAAAGCGCCTTTGACCGGGATCGCGGATCTCGTCAAGGCATGCGGAGCACGTCGCGAGGTCCGGCGCGAATGTCACGGCGGCAAGGTCGCTAGTGCTGTCGGCGATCGAGAAGCCGGTCGGAGTCGGCGCGAGGTCGATATCACGGACGTCGATTGCATCAATCCGCGCGGTGTGCGGTGGCTCCGTGCGAATGCTATTGAGTAGCGCTTCGACGGAACCGCGCGTACCTGCGCATCGGATGAGAACGCCGCCAGCGTCATTGCGTACATCGCCGGTGAGCGATAAAGCCGTCGCGACACGCCAAATGTGGGGTCGAAAGCCAACACCCTGAACAATACCGCGAATGCGGATATCAACTGCACGCCGCTCGCTTGCTGGCGGCTGTTCGGGCGATGCTCCGTCCATGGTGCGGGAGGTTATTGCACAACCGACCGGTAGTCACGCGGGTGTTCGAGTCTGCCGCAAGGCGGCAACAACCTGATTTGCCAGTCGTACCGCGGCGGGCAAGGCCGCGCAAACGTCTGGATGCATCGTTTCCATGAAAGCATCCGCGTCGGCAACCTGGCAGCCGATGATGCGCACGATCGCCGGCAGCACCCCGACCTCACGGGCAAACGCGAGCGCCCGGACGGGCGTCGCATAGTGCGTCTCGCAGAAATAGTCGCGCTTCTCGATCTCCGACAGCCGCGCGATATCGGGCAAGTCCGGTTCGAGAACAAACAATTGGCCCGGCACCGCGTTGCGGTCGCAGGCATCGAACAGGATGACAGCGTCATAGCCCTGCATGAGTTCTTGGACCAGGTGGATGCCGCCGATGCCTGTTTCCAGGGTGGTGACGCCGGCCGGTCGATCCGGATCGCGCGCGAAAGCTTCGACTGCGCGCACGCCGAAGCCATCATCGCCGCGCAAGACATTGCCGACACCTGCAACGAGAATGCGCACGTGGGTTCCTCGGTCAGAAGGAGGGCATGTTTGGTTTGAACGGCATGCCAAATCCGATCAGGACGCGGCCTTGATCATCCCGGCGCGTGGGATGGCACTCCAAATTAGGGCCGCCGCCGATCCGCGCCCCATTGCGAATGTCATAGGCACACCCCGGCGCCGTCGGGCATATCAAGGTGTAGTTGCTGAGCCGCCCGTCCTCCAGCGACGCACTGTGATGCGGACACGCTGCTTCAACGGCGTAGTCTTCGCCGTGAACGCGGGCGACCAGAATGCTGACCCCATGGGCATTGAGCAGGCTGAACGCACGTTCCGCCCCTGCGTGATCGAGCGGAGCCGGAAGCCAATGCGGCAGCACCGCTGGCGTCGGCACCGTGTCGACCGCGGCAGGTATCGCAGCCGGGCGTGGTGGCTTGGCTGAAGCCGTGGCGGGTTGGGATAGCTCCTCGTCCGTCAGAAAATTCACCGTCTTGGTGCAGCCAGGCTCCTCCTTTGGTAGGAGGTCGTACATCCCCATGAGGGTACGGATGGCCGGATCGCTGATCACCTGCTCGAGCACGCCGTCCTTGAACAAGCGCACAAGTCGATGCAGACCCTCGCGATGGATCTCGTCGATGCCTTGGAGGATGCCGAGCACGCGAGATCTGGCCGCCTCGTCCGGCATATCGTCGATGGCGGCGACCATCGCGCCGACCTGGGCGACCAAATCGTTCCACTCCTCATTGCTGCGATAGCCAACGAGGGGTTGGGCGTTGGTTCGTGTCGGGCTATCCGGCAAAGGTGAACGGGATGAGGACATCAAGACTTCTTGGTGTGAAGATGATCGTGGTTGCACTCCGCCGTATGGACGTGTGCGGCGTGTTCGTGCGCATGGTGCGCGCAGGGCTCATCGCCGTCGCAGCAGCCGTCCTGGCATTCGCCGTGACCGGGTTGCTGGAAGTCGACGAAGGCTTCCGTGAACATTCGCGCGCCCTTGCGCTTTCCGACCGGCGTAAAGACATACACGGCGCCCTGCATTGCGAGATCGCCGTCGCGGACAAGTGCGTCGAACGCGGCGGCAACCATGCTGGCGTCGCTGGTCAAGAACGGCTGTACCAGGCGCGGCGCGAACGTGTCGCCCAACCCTTCGCCCTGATACCAATAGCAGATCTGCAGCACCTCTTCGCGCTCGCGCAGGCGATCGAGCGCGGTTTCGCGGCGTGGGTCGCCGTGCGCGACGCTCGTTCCGGAGTTGCCCATGCCGTTCTCCCGTCCGTCCTCGTGTCTCGTGTTACCGCCGGGCATCCGGCGCGGCGCTCAAATCCACGAACTCATGTTTCGTGAACCGTTCGACGTGCGCAAGCGTCTCGGCCGACTTTGTTGCAACTGCGCGGTCGCTTCTGGAGCCATGCTCAGCCAAATCTATCACAGTATCGGCGAGCATGCCGGTCGCCGTCGCCGGTGAAAATCCGAGTTCGGCCGAAAGCCGCGCATCATCCGAACGCCTCTCGCTGTCGGCCATGACCAAGTTGCCGAATGTGTTGGCGGCCATGTCGATCTCGACCGTAAACGTTTCATCCGGCCAGACGCCGAAATGTGAACCGATCATCAGCGTATTCTCGATGTCGACGATGCCCGTGACAGCCTCATAGATGCGTTCCTGCATGGCGTTGTCGGACAGCCGCCCGCCCTGCCAGCGAAAAGCCTGGACGCGTCCCGGTGACCGGCAAATCGCCGACGCTCCAACCAGGATCAACCGCTGTGGCCGTATCGCGCCCGGGTCCTGAAACCGCTGCACGACATGGATCGGCCCCCAGGTCATGTTCTCGATTGCGACCGTGGTGCTCCCCGCGAAGGCCGTCTCCAGCCGTTGCATCAGGCGGGGGCCCAGCGGGAAAGCTTCGATCACCGGCGTATACCCGACGATGCCGATCAGCACCTCCGGCATTGATGATAGCCTCCTTGCGTCAACTCAGTTCACGCCGCAGGCGCAAGTCGTGACCTCGCGCGTGACGACACGATCCGTACCCTCCACCATCACGTGCGTCGTGCACGGCATGCAGGGGTCGAACGAGCGCAGGGTACGCAGGATGTCGATGCCCTGGAAGTCATTCTCGTCCTTGAACTTGCTTTCGACGATCGGCGTGTTCAAGACAGCGCGCTCGTACGGTCCAGGCTCGCCCCAAGGCGTGCGCGGGCAGGCGTTGATCGTCGAAGGCGTGATGATCTGGTAGTTGGCGAGCAACCCGTCCTTGATCTCGCAATGGTGGCAAAGGAAGCCGCGGCCGGCACCCCAGAAGCCGACACCGATGAAATGACCCTTGGTCGGAATTTTGAACGGTGTCGCGACCTTCGTCTCGCCGCGCTTGAGCAGGTCTTGCGCGCGCACCCATTGTTCCAGCGTCACCATCAGGTTGAACGCCACGGCGTAGGCGCGGGCGCGGTTGCGCTCGAAGGCATTCCAGACCGCCGGGATCTTCCATTCCAGCTGCATCTCCGGCAGATTCGCCCCCTTGGCCAGCCTCAGCCTCAGGCTCCTGCCCGTCGATTCTATATAGTTGCTCTTCGGGACTTTGTTGGCGAGCGCCGTCAGATAGACGCGTGCATAGGCACCTGCCTCGAACGTGCGACGGTCCCATGTCGGCGTCGTCGACCAGGAGTACCGCTCTTTCCAATTCTGCTGTCCAGGCCGCGGAATCGTCGTCTTGTTCCAGGGATGGTTTGGCGACAGCGGATTGCCGAGCGGGTCTTTCGGGAACGGCATGCCCTCCCACTTCTCGTAGTAGGAATGCTCGACGAACTCCTCGAGCCCGACATTGATGTCGGTCAGCCGCGTCGTCACCAATTTGCCATCGACGACGACCCCGGGCGTCGACCAGCGCTGCTCGCCCCAGGCGTTACAGTTGGCATAGGTTGCGTCGTAATGGTCCTCGTGGTCCCACTGGCCAAAGTCGATCATGGTGGCCGGCAGACGACCGCAATCCTGATAGCGCGGATCGCAGTCGTACAGGAAGTCAAATATGTCGTCCCAGATGCCGACGCACTTCTTCGCGTAGTCGAAGAAGTGCTGAATCTTGATGTAGAACTCGTTGAACGTCGTCGTCGTGATCGTCGTGGTGACGCCGCCTGGAATGATCGTCTCGGGATGCGGATATTTGCCGCCGAGCAGCACGTAGGCTTCACGCGCGACCCGGGTCATCTGCAGGGCCTCGAGATAAAGTTTTCCCGTCAGCGGGTTGAGATCGGTCATGATGGCGCCGATCGTCTTGTAGCCGTGCATGGCCGAGAACTTCGCCGGCGCACTGACGGCCTTGGCCCAGATCTCCGGATTGGTCTGTTTCAACAACGATTCCGAATAGTCAGGCCCCGACAGCACGAACAGGTGCAGCGGGTTGTCGTACAGATACTCGCACGACAACAGCATGTTGCGGACAACGATGCCGAGCGGCGGCGGCTTGATGCCAAGCGCCATCTCGATCGACAGGGCGGAGGCTGTCGCATGCACACCGCCGCAGACGCCGCAGGCGCGTGACGAAATAAACGCCGCGTCGCGCGGATCACGGCCACGCAAGATCACCTCGTACCCGCGGAACAGTGTCGCCATGGAGTTGGTGTCGAGCACCTTGCCGGCCTTGAGATCGACCGTCGAGTGAAAGGCAAGAGCTCCGGCGACGCGCGTCACCGGATCGAAATCGACATCGGCGAGCTGACCGTTCTTGCGCGCGATGTCGACAAGCTTCTTCTCGCGCTCCTCCGGCGTCGTGACTTGGTAGGCGTAGGGGTCCTTGACGCCCGGCTTCAGGAACGCGTTGCCGTTCGCATCGAATTCAATCGGAAGGTTCTCGAAGCACATGACCCTATCTCACTCGTTTTCTGATGGGCGACGCTCGCCGTCCGAGGTTCAGTTGCCGCGATTTGCAATCTCGACGATCTTCCCGAGGTTTCCATTGGCTGCAAGCAACGGCGGAATCAGCGCCGACAAGCGTCCATTGATCGTTTCAAGCTTGCCGTTGAGCGGCACTGTGTCGGTGCGGATCTTGTCGAGCCCGCCCGCCAGCTTTTGCAGGGTATTGGCGCCGCGCCGCAGCGCCAGGAAAATGCCGATCAGATGATAGGCGACGATGAGCACGATGACGAGGGCGAGAATGACCGAAATCACGGCAAGTACTTCAACCATGGAACCTCCTATGCCGCCCGTGATGCGAGCAGGCCGGCGACGACACCGGTCTTGGCCTCGATATTGTCGACCACCGGCTTCATGGCCACCGCGAGTTCAATCGTCTTGTCCAAAGCCGGAACCGCTGCGGTGTTCCCGGCGATGCCGACGCCGGCCGTCAGCATGTCCGCGAAATAGGCGTCGATATTGCGTGCTGCGGCCAATCCGCGTCGCAGCAGTGAGACGGCGAGCGGCACAATCACGACCACAATGATCGCAAGCAGCGCGATCCAGATTGCGAGCCCTACAGAAGTGATGGTCATGGGTTCGCTCCCGGCTGCCGATGTTGCTGCGAGGTGAGCGCCTTGTGCAGGCCGCCGAGTGTCGCGTCGACCGCCATCAGTCCACCGGCGATGTTGCCGAGGCCGTCATTGATGCCGGGTGCCGCCGCCGGCAGATGGGAGGTTTCCCGCTCGATCGCTCGCAGGCCAAGGCGCAGCTTGGCGAGATAGCTATCGCCATGGCCACCGATCGTTTCCAACAATGGAACGATCCGCAGCAAGGCGCTGGCAATCACGCCGAAGAACAACAGCACGAAAGCTGCCGTCGACAGAACGAGATACGTCGAGCTTTCCATGGTGTCCTTCTCACTTTCGGCTGAACAGGCAAGCTGGGCAGCCGGGACAGCCCTCGGCATGCTGCTTGATGGCCGTCGCCGCGCTCGCGATGCGCGCGGCACGCCCGAGGATCGCGTCGACGCCATCCTTGATCTCGTGCGCCTTGGCGATGTGGATGGTGTTGTTGGCAACGCGCTGGCCACGCTGCCAGATCACCGCCGCGGCCGCATCGATGTCGCGCGCCGTATTGCCGACGAGACGCAACAACAGCCACACGACGAGCGACACGACGAAGAGCAGCGCGAGCGTCAGCATCCAGCTCGCTTGCGGGTCGGTTCCGTTCAATAGATCGAGCATCTGAATTCATCCTCAAGCTACGTTGCGTGTTTCCTGCGCATGATTAAGGGCGTCGAGGATCGCATGTGCGCTGTTGTCGATCGCGGTCGCGCCTTCGAGGATCGACAAAGCTACAGAATACGTATTGCGCAGCGCCCACACACCGCGCGTATTTTCTTCGATTCTGAGCACGATATCAGATGCAGCGAGCGCTAAGCGCCGAATGCGCATCGCCTGCCACAGAATGCCGATCAGCAGCAGTGCGACAACGAGCACCACAGCCAGCCCTGCGATAATTCCGATCGTCCAGAACGACATGACCCCTCCCTATTCGGCCGCTTCCCGCATTTCTGAACCTGGCATTTGCGGTTTCTTGTCGAGATAGGCGTGGGCAGATGCTTGCAGTGCTTTCTGACGCGACGAGCCTGGCGCGAACTCGGTCCCCATCCGCTTCAATCGCTCGTAGAAGAAGCCCACTGTATTTTCGGCTGCCGACCTGCGGGCACTCACCTTGGCCCAGCCGCTCGGCACCTCACCTGATTGTTTCCATTTTGCTGTCAAGTTGCGGGAGCGCTGCGTGTAGCTCCGCAAGTAGGAAACGAATCCGCCGGTGGTGCGCGAAATGTTCGCTGACAGCATGGTGCCGGGGGGCGCCGCATAAAACGGCGAGAACGCATCGGGGAACCCCGGCATCGTGCAGCCGATGCAGATGCCACCGGTGTTCATGCAGCCGCCGTGATGGCCCTGGGCGCCACGCGAAACCATGTTGCACTGGACGATCGGCCCCCAGCAGCCGAGTTCGACGAGACACTCCGGCTGACCATACTCGGTCGCGAAATTGCCCTCCTCGTAGTGTCCCGCGCGCACGCAGCCAACGTGCACCGTGGGCCCGAACAGCCACGCCGGCCGGCCGAGCTCATCAAATTTGGGGAGCGGACCGACGCCGGCCAGGAACATCAGCACGGCGGTAATGGTCTCGGTGATGTTGTCGCCGATCGGCGCGCAGCCTGGAATGTTGATCGGCGGGAGGCCGAGCGTGCTCAAGTAATCCTTGCCGAGATGGTCCATCACCGACATCGAGCCAGTGACGTTACCAGCAGCGGCAGGAACCCCACCCCAAGTCGCACAGGTTCCAACTGCGATGACAGCGGCGGCGCCAGGTGCAAGATCCGTCAGCCATCGCGCCGTCGGGATCGGTCGATGCGACCCATCCGGTGCCACCTCCGCCCCCATCGCCGACCAGTAGCCGCCGAACTCACCGGCAATCCGTTCGTCGGCAATCGAGCCTTCATAAAGGATGACGTAGGGCGCACCAAGCTTTCCGGCCTTGGCCAGATGATGCGGCTTCATGAACTCCTTGCCGGCAGTCACCGCCAACACGGGGTGATGAAGGATGATTTTCGGCAAACCAGGTAGGGCGGCCGTAAGCAGTTGCTCGACGCTTGGGTTCTGGGCGCCGGTCGCCGCGATCGAGCAGCCATCGCAGCTCATGCCGGCAAGCCAGAATGCATGCACCTCCGTGACGGGACCCGGATCGAGGGTGAACCTGGGCACATATGACGGTGTCGAACCGTTCATTGCAGTTGCCATGACCAACCAGCTCCAAGAGCCGCAGTATCGTGATCGCCCTTAACGGCAGTCTCGAAACCAGAAGCAGGCTAGGGTCTGTCCGGTTTTGGTTGAATCGTGGACAGACCCTAGCTCCTTGTTTTGTCGTGCTTCTTATCGGAAAACCGCTTCACACTTTTCCGGAAGCACTCTAGCCCCTTGCCCCAGGGGCAAGGTCAAGGCTTGATCTTGGCTGTGCGCGGACAATCGCAGGTTTGCAGCAACGCGCCACATATGCAGTCCTCGATCGTGCCGCGCCGGGTCTCGACGAGCGCCAGATAGCGCGCCTCGAGGTCGTCGAGCTGGCCCTGGCGGACGGCGATCTCCTCGGCCAGCACGCGGATGCGCTCGTGCAGAACGCCACCCAGCTCGCGCCGCAAGCTGCGACCCTTGAGGCCCAGGGCGCCGAGCAAGGTCTCGATTTCGTCGAGGGACAATCCCAAACTTCGCAGGCCGACGACGAGCCGCGCGCGGTCCACCGCGGCATCGCCATAGAGCCGGTAACCATTGTCGCCACGCGCCGCGGCTGGAATGAGCCCACGCTCCTCGTAGTGGCGCAGGGTTTTGGTCGAGACGTTCAGGGCCGCCGCAAGTTCGCCGATAATCATCGCTCACCCGCCAGTTGGACGTCAGGCCGGCGGCGATGCGGCCG
>JBGTIU010000094.1:0-3852 GCA_041745515.1 Hyphomicrobiaceae bacterium
AGGCGCCGATCCTGCCGCGACACATCTATGCGGCGGCGAGCGATCCCAACACGGCGCCGGCCAACCTCGCGCCAGTGGGCACCGGGCCATTCAAGCTCGCCAAGTACGACAAGGATGCCTCGATTACATTGGAACGCAACAGGGACTATTTCAAACCGGGGCTACCGAAGCTCGATCGGTTGGTGCTGCGCATCATCAAAGATCCGGCAACCCGACTGCTCGCCTACGAGCGCGGCGAGGTCGACTATCTACCGAGCGTGCAGGGCAAGGACGTAGAGTTGCTCAAGAGCAAGGGCGGATCGAGCTTCCTGGAAGTGACCTCGGGCCCCGGTGGCGGCAACTGCATCATGACGGTGTCCTTCAATCTTGAGCGCGACCGATTGAAGGATATCAATCTGCGCAAGGCGATCGTGTTAGCGATCGATCGCAACCGGCTCGTTGACCAGGTGCTGTTCGGGCAAGGCAAAGTTGCCTCCGCGCCCTTCTCGAGTGCGATGCCCTGGGCGCACGCGGCCGGTGTGTTGTCGGAGCTTGCCCCCTCGCCTGAGAAGGCGAACGCTTTGCTCGATGCAGCGGGTCTCAAGCGTGGCGAGGGCGGCATGCGACTGAAACTCGACATGGTGCATTTCCCGACTTTCAACAAGTATGCCGAACTTATGAAGCAGGATCTCGCCAAGGTCGGCATCGATCTCCTCTCCCGTCCGCTCGACCGCGAGGCCACCGTGGAGACGATTTTCAAGAAGCGTGACTTCGACACCAACCTGATCTCCTACTGCAACGGGGTCGATCCCGAGATCGGCATCCGCCGCATGTACGTGTCGAGCAACATCGGCCCCGTGCCGTTCTCAAATGCCTCGGCATATCGGAACGAGGCGGTCGACAAGAATTTCATTGCGGCGGGCGCCGCGACCGACGAGGCGGAGCGGGGCAAGCTCTACCGCGAGACGCAGGCAATCCTCGTACGCGACTTGCCGTATTGGTGGCTGGTCGAGACCGTGACGACAGCGGCCTACAAGAGCACCTTGGCCGGCTTCAAACCCTGGACCGGACAGTTCGCCGAGGAGGCGCGCATCAAGTGAGGCGAAGGCGCCCTGCCGGCCGTCCGTTATCCTGACGAGGTCGATCCATGCCGCGTTATCTGCTCGGGCGCATCGTCCAGTTCGTGCCGGTGCTGTGGGTCGTGGCGACACTCCTGTTCGTCCTTGTCCAGTTGACACCCGGCGGACCCATCGTAGCCTTGGCCGGTGAATTCGCGGAGGCCGACACAGTCAAGCAGATCGAGCGGCAGCTCGGCTTGGATCTGCCGCTGGCCCAACAATACAGCGAGTTTCTGGGCCGGCTTGCATTCGGCGATCTCGGGTTCTCGTATTTCTACAAAGCGCCCGTTCTCGATGTCGTTCTTTCCCGGCTGCCAGCGACACTGGTGCTGGTCATTCCCTCGCTCGTATTATCGGCGGCCTTGGGTGTGATGCTTGGGATCATCAGCGCACGCGGTGGATCGGGCGCCGTGGTAGTCCTCCTGATCGCGCTTCTCACGCTGGCTCTACCGGTGTTCTGGCTCGGTCATCTCCTGCGGCTCGGGCTGTCGGTAGAACTCGGGCTGCTGCCAGTACAGGGCATGAGTGATCCGCGCGCCGATCATGCCGGGCTCATGCTCGTGCTGGACATTGCCCGCCATGCCGCGTTGCCGGTGCTGACGCTGACGCTGCATCAGCTCGCGTTTGCCGTGCTGCTGACGCGCGCCGCCATTACCGCCGAGACGAATCGACCTTATTTTCGCACGGCTCGGGCCAAGGGAAACTCCGTACTTCGAGCGGAGTTGCGCCATGCGCTTCCCAATGCGTCGTTGCCGATCGCAACGCTGTTTGCCAATCGTGCCGGAGGATTCATCGCTGGCACGGTCCTGGTCGAGACGGTGTTCGCCTGGCCAGGCCTTGGCCAACTCGTGACCGGCGCCATCGCCAATCGAGACCGGCCACTCGTCATCGGGATCGTGCTGCTCGTGACCCTGGTCACGCTGATCGCAAACCTGATTTCGGACATCTATGCCTTCTGGCTCGACCCGCGCATCGCGCCGGAGCGGAGGTTGGCATGAGTGTGGTCGACGTTCCCGGGAAAGCGCGCATTGCAAATCAAGACGCACTCGCCGATCGCGGTGCGGATGCCGTCGCGGGCTGGCGGGACCTCGAGGCAGCCCGGGTTCGAATGCTGATCGGGTTTGCCTTGATGCTACCGATCGGGCTGGCCGCCGTGCTGCCGGGCCTTCTGTCTCCCTTCGACCCGTTCGCCAATGTCGGCACCGCACTCAAGGCACCGAGCTTCAGGCACATTACCGGAACTGACGATCTGGGCCGCGATGTGTTCTCCGGCATCGTATGGGGCGCCAGAACCTCGCTCCTGATCGGTTTTTGCTCGGCGCTGCTGTCAATCGTCATCGGGATTTCGATCGGAGTGGCGGCGGGAACGCTCGGCGGTTGGATCGACGAAACGCTGATGCGATTCACCGAAATTGTCATGCTGCTGCCGCGGTTCTTCGTTGCTCTGCTCGTCGCGACGCTGTACGGCGCCTCGCTGGTCAATATTTGTCTCGTGCTCGGCCTGACTGGCTGGCCGGGGCTTGCGCGCATCGCACGGGCCGAAGCCATGGCGCAGCGCGGCCGCGAGCATATCATGGCGGCGATCGCGCTCGGCGCATCGGACTGGCGGATAATGACACGGCACATCCTGCCGGCTGTGGGCCCGCTTATCCTTGCGCTTGCCGCGCCCATGATCACCACGGCGATCCTGACCGAGGCCGGTCTCAGCTATCTGGGTCTCGGCGATCCCAACTGGATCAGCTGGGGCAAGCTGATCAACAATGGTCAGGCATTCTACAATCAGGGCTGGTGGCTTTCGGTATTTCCGGGGCTCGCCGTGGTCGCGACGTGCGTCGGCCTCGCCCTTGTCATGGAAAGCCCGGGGAAATAGGCTCGTGCTCTGGTCAATGCGGCATGCCGCCGGCATCGCTTGCCCAAACCCGGGAGAGCACGTCATGAAAATCGCAACCGTCGGCAAGGGCGGGTCTGGCAAGACGACGATCGCCGGTGTCCTCGCACGCATCTTCGCGGACGAAAACCGGAACATTCTCGCCATCGACGGCGATCCCAATCCGAACTTGGCGCTGACGCTCGGCATGAGCCGGGAAGCGGCCGATGGCATTACCTACATTCCGGCAAGCGTGATGAAGATCAATGGCAGCAAGGATGGCGTCGCGATCCTGGAGCCGACGTTGCCGCGCGACGAGATCATGCGCCAGTTCGCGTATAAGGCGGCGAAGAACGTCGATCTGATCGTCATGGGCAAGCCGGCGCATGGCACAGCCGGCACGGGCTGCATGTGTGCCTCGCACCGGGCGGTGCGCGGCTTGATCGCCGAGCTGACCAACTATGGCGAGCATACCATCACGGATATGGAGGCGGGCCTCGAGCATTTGAAACGTGGCACAGCGCGCAACGTTGACCTGATGCTGGTTGTCGCCGAGCCGTACTATCGTTCGCTCGAAGCGGCGCTCCGAACCTACGAACTCGCCAAGGAACTCGACATCCCCTACGTGCATGTCGTCGCCAACAAGGTGCGCAACGCAGAGGACAAGGCCGCCATCGAGGCTTTTTGCACGAAGCATGGACTGCCGATCATCGGCACGGTTGCTCACGACGAAGCGTTCGCGCAGGCCGAGATGCAGGCGAAGTCGCCCTATGACTTCGCGGCGGGTTCACCGGGTGTTGGATCGATCCGCGAGATCGCGCGTGAACTCGACCGGCTTGCCGCGGCGCTGCCGTCGGTTGACCGGCGCGGCGGTGGGGCGGCCGCATC